>DASSJV010000069.1:0-14912 GCA_035691005.1 Gaiella sp.
TGCAGGCCGGCATCGGGGGAAGCTTCGTCCCTTCCGCCTTCTGGTAGTAGCGCCCGAGCGTGCCGTTCTTCTGCACCTTGCAGATGAACGAGCTCAGGTACTTCGCAAGCGCGGTGTTGCCCTTCTGCACCGCCCACGAGCCGTACTCGACCGTCAGCGGACGCTTGAACGGCGCTTCCTTGAGCTTGTTGCCCGGGTTCGACTTGTTGAACTGGGCGACGAGGTAGTTCTCGACGACGATGGCGTCCGCGCGACCCGTCGCGACCTCGAGGAACGCCGCGTTCTGGTCGGGGAACGACTTCGACGTCGCGTTCGGGAACTGGCTCTGCACCCGCTGCTCCGCCGTCGACCCCTGGAGCGAGGTGATCGTCTTGTCCGAGCTGTTCCACGCCGCGATCGTCGCAGGCGTCGTGTCGTCCGGTCGGACGGCCAGGACCTGCGCGTACGGGACGTACGGCCGGCTGAAGTTGATCGCCTTCTTCCGCTCTGCGGTCGCGGTGAGCCCGACGGAGACCATGTCGAACTTCTTCGACACGAGACCCGGGATGAGGCCGTTGAAGTCGAGGTTCTGGATCTTCAGCTTGACCTTCATCTGCTTGGCGAGCGCGTTCAGCAGCATCACGTCGTAGCCCGCCGGCTTGCCGTTCTTGTCGAGGTACATCTGCGGCGGGTACTGGAGGTTCATGCCGACGACGAGCGTCCCCGGGCTGTTCAGCCGGAGCGGGTTCGTCGCGTTGTTGCCCGCCGCGGCGCCGCCGACCGCCACGGACACGGCTGCGAGCACGGCGGCAAGCGCCGCGAGACCAGCCCACTGTCTTCGTCTGCGTACCACGTCGCTCCTCCTCCTTTGATGGTCACACCCACGTGCAACTGCGCTACGTCCTGCCCGAAGCCGATTCGAGCCTCAGCATCACCGCCTCGAGGCGCTTGCGCCGACGCCGAGAGACCGCCCGGGCGACGCGACCCGACGGCGGGGTTGCGAGGAGCTTCTCGATCGTCCGGAACAGGAGGTCGATGCCGAATGCGGCCACGACGTAGAGCGCCGCGGCGGCGGTGTAGAGCACGAACGGCTGGAAGGTCGTCGAGTTGAGGTTCTGCGTAACGCGCACGACCTCGAGCAGGCCGATCACGGTGAAGGTCGAGGTGTCCTTCACCATCCCGATGAACATGCTCCCGATGTTCGGGATCGCGATCTTCGTCGCCTGGGGGAGCACCACGCGTGCGAACACGCGCACCGGGTGGATGCCGAGCGCGAGTCCCGCCTCCCGCTGGCCCCGCGGGATCGCCGCAAGCGCGGAGCGGTAGATCTCCGCGATGAACGCGCTGTAGAGCAGCACAAGCGCGATCACCCCGGCCTGGAACACGGAGAAGCTGATCCCGATGATCAGGGACAGCCCGAAGTACACCCAGATCACGCTGACGAGCGCGGGGACGCCGCGGAAGACGTTGATGTAGATCACCGCGAGCCACGAGAGCGGCGGCTTGCCCATCCGCGCGAGCGCGAGCAGGAGTCCCACCGCCGTCGAGATCACGAGGGCGACGGCGGCGACCTCGAGGGCGGTCAGCATGCCGTGCAGGAGCTCGCTCCGATGCTCCCAGACGAGCGACCAGTCGTAGTTCGCGACGAGGCTGTTCACTAGAGCACCGCCGCGATGAACTGCTTCGTCCGCGGGTTCTCGCACCGGTCGAGGAACCCGCGTCGGCCGGACTCGGCGATCAGCCCCTCGTCCATGAAGACCATGAAGTCGCCGATCTCGCGCGCGAAATTCAGTTCGTGGGTGACGATCACCATCGTCATCCCGGACTCGGCGAGGAGGCGCATCGCCCCGAGCACCTCGCCGACGAGCTCGGGGTCGAGGGCGGACGTCGGCTCGTCGAACAGCATCACCTTGGGGTCGAGGCTCAGTGCGCGCGCGATCGCGACGCGTTGCTGCTGGCCGCCCGAGAGCTCGCCCGGGAAATGGGCCGCCCAGCGCAGGAGACCCATCTGCTGGAGCGCGCGGGCCGCGCGCTCCTCGGAGTCCTTGCGGCCCATCCGCTTCGTCGTCCGGAGCGCGAGTGCGACGTTGCCGAGCGCGGTGAGATGAGGGAAGAGGTTGAACTGCTGGAAGACCATCCCCACCTGCCGCCGGAGCTCGATCGCGCTGCCGCGCGGCCCGCCCTTCACGAGCCCGGGCCCGTACTCCACGCCGAACACCCGGACGGAGCCTGCGTCGGGCTCCTCGAGCAGGTTGATCGTCCGCAGGAGCGTGGACTTCCCCGACCCCGAGGGGCCGAAGATCACGACGTGCTCGCCCTGGTGGACGCTCAGGTCGACCCCGTGGAGCACCTCGTTCTTGCCGAAGGACTTGCGGATCCCCGCGAGCTGGACGACCTGCTCGGGTCGCGCGGGGGAGTGCTCCACTGCCGGCGATGCCGTCGGGCGAGGCTCGTTCATCGTCGGGAAGGGCGTGCGCATAGTGGCCGAGTGTCCGGATAGTGGACGAGTCGCATGACGGTGTCAAGAAACTCCGCAGCGCGGCGCCGGGCCGCCCGAACGGTGCGTCGGCGCGAGGCGTCGTGGGGGATCTGCGGGCGGACGATCTCTCGCTCGAGCGTCAACGAGGACCTTTCGCGGGTGCGAACGCACCGCTCCGAGACGGCGCGCAGAGGCGTCCTTCGACGCTAACGCATCGGGGGGCACGGCGGCAATCGCCGTGACACCGACAGGCTCCGCTCAGCGGTCGACGCCGTCGAGGCAGAGGTACTTGACCTCGAGGAACTCGTCGATGCCATGGTGCGAGCCCTCGCGTCCGATGCCCGACTGCTTGACGCCGCCGAACGGCGCGCCCTCGTAGGAGAAGATCCCGGTGTTGATGCCGACGATGCCGAACTCGAGCGCCTCGCCGACGCGCCAGACCCGGCCGACGTCCCGCGTGAAGAGGTAGGCGGCGAGCCCGAACTCGGTCGCGTTCGCCAGAGCGATCGCCTCCGCCTCGCCCTCGAACCGAAATATGGGGGCGAGAGGGCCGAACGTCTCCTCGTTCGCGACGCGCATCGCTCCGGTGGCCCCCGTCAGCACGGTCGGCTCGAAGAACGTCCCGCCGAGCGCGTGTCGCGAACCGCCCGTCGCAATCGCCGCACCCTGCGCGAGCGCGTCTGCGATGTGCTCCTCGACCTTCGCCACGGCTGCGTCGTCGATCAGCGGCCCCTGCTCCACGCCCTCCTCGAACCCGTTGCCGACCGCGAGCGCGCGCACGGCCTCGGACAGGCGCTCGACGAACGCATCGTGGATCCCGTCCTGCACGAGCAGCCGGTTCGCGCAGACGCACGTCTGCCCGGTGTTGCGGAACTTCGACGCGATCGCGCCGTCGACCGCCGCGTCGAGGTCGGCGTCGTCGAAGACGAGAAGGGGCGCGTTGCCGCCGAGCTCGAGGGAGACCTTCTTGATCGTCCCGGCGCACTTCGCCATCAGCTCCCGTCCGACCTCGGTCGAGCCCGTGAAGGTCAGCTTGCGCACCGTCGGGTTCGTCGCGAGCTCGTCGCCGACCACGGAAGACGCGCCCGGGAGGACGGAAAAGACGCCGGCCGGAATGCCGGCCCGTTGCGCGAGCTCCGCGAGCGCGAGCGCGGAGAACGGCGTCGCGCTCGCCGGCTTCGCGACCATCGTGCAGCCCGCGGCAAGGGCGGGGCCCGCCTTGCGCGTGATCATCGCCGTCGGGAAGTTCCACGGCGTGATCGCCGCGCAGACGCCGATCGGCTGGCGGAGGACGACCATCCGTCGGCTCGCCGTGTTCGCGGGGATCGTCTCGCCGTAGACGCGCTTCGCCTCCTCGGCGAACCACTCGACGAACGCGGCCCCGTAGAGGATCTCGCCGCGCGCCTCCGGGAGGGGCTTGCCCTGCTCCGCCGTGAGGATCACGGCGAGGTCGTCCGCCGCCTCGACCATCAGGTCGAACCAGCGCCGCAGGATCGCGGCGCGCTCCTTTGCGGGCAGGCCCGTCCACGCGGGCAGCGCCGCCGACGCCGCGTCCACCGCCTCCCGCACGTCCCCCCTGGTGGCGCTCGCGACTGCGCCGATCGGCGCTCCGTCGGCCGGGTCGACGACCTCTATCCGGGCACCGTCTGCGCTCGGCCGCCACGCCCCGGCGACGAAGAGCTCGTCGCGGAAGAGGTCGGGGTCGCGGAGGCGCGAACGCACGCGGTCGGCTGAGGGCGCGAGCGAGACGGTCACGCCCGCACTGTACGCCTGACGGCCGCTCGGCCGCAATGCGAACGTTCTACTCGACGCGCAGCAGATGCTCGCCGAGCGCCCCCTCGTCGACCTCGAGGCCGAGGCCCGGCCCGAGCGGGACGCGTGCGCGGCCGTCGAGCGGCTCGGGCGTCCCGGTCGCGATGCGCTCCGCTGCCATCGAGCCCGGGAGGAACCCCGCGAGCAGGAGCCGGGGCGGGGTCGAGGCGGCGAAGTGCGCGGTCGTCGCGGAGACGAGATCCCCACCGCCGGCGTCCTCGACCGTGACCGGCAAGCCGAAGGCAACGGCGAGGTCACGGCCACGCCGCGCGGGCGTGATGCCGCCGAAGCGCGAGAGCTTGATGCGCACCGCGTCGAGCGCGCCTGCGGCGCGCGCCTTCACGACGTCGTTCAGCTCGAGGAGGCTCTCGTCGAGCACGAACGGCCGCGCAGACGCGTTCCGCAGGCGCGCGCACTCCTCGAGCGTCGCGCAGGGCTGCTCGATCATCACGTCGAGGCGCTCCACGGCGGCGATCACGCGCGCTGCCTCGGGTTGCGTCCACCAGCCGTTTGCATCGGCGATCACGAGCTCGGCGTCGCCCAGGACCTCCGCGCACGCCTCGATGCGCTGCGTGTCCTCACGCACGCCGGTGCCGACCTTGATCTGGATGCGGCGGTAGCCCTCGGCGAGCGCCTCGGTGCAGCGCTCCTGCATCTCCTCGGGCGAGGCGATGCCGATGCCCGTGTAGAGCGGGAAGTCCTCCGCGTGGATCCCGCCGAGCAGGTCGCCGAGCGGCAGCCCGGTCGCGCGGCCCAGCAGGTCCCAGCAGGCCATGTCGAGCGCGGCCTTCGCGTAGCGGTAGCCCTTCGTCGCGGCGTCCATGCGGGCGTAGGCGACGTCGACCCGCCGCGGATCGGCGCCGAGGAGGGTGGGGGCGAGCAGCCCGAGCACCGCCTGCGACGTCGGCGCGTACCCCTCCGAGTAGGTCGGCGTGATCAGGCATTGCTCACCCCAACCGACGAGGCCGTCGTCGGTCTCGACCCGGACGACCGAGCCTTCCTGATCCGTCGAGACGCGCCCCCCGGACATGACGAACGGCCCCGTCGCGTGGTGGTAGCGCATCGCGTACACGTCGATCCGCCTGATCTCCATCCGCAAGCCTGCTACCGGACGTACGTCGCGCCGTTGACGTCGATCGTGGCACCCGAGAGGTGCCGGCACCTCCCGCTCGCGAGGAACGCGATCAGCTCGCCGACCTCCTCCGCCGGCACCATCTCGCCCATCGCGAGGAACGCGTTCACGGCGTCGATCCCACCGCGGGCCGTCGCCGAGATCTCCGACATGCGCGTCCGCACGATCCCGGGGGCGACGACGTATGCGAGGACGCCCTCGGCCGCGTACGCGCGCGCGACCGTCTGCGTCACGGCCTTCACCGCGGCCTTCGACGCGGCGTACGCGGGGAGGGAGGAGATCGCGGAGCCCTGCTGCGCCGACCAGCTCGAGAGGGTGATCACGATGCCGCCGCCGTGCTCGCGGAAGTGGTTGACCGCCTCGCGGATCAGGCTGACCGGCTCGAGCACGTTCACGCGGAGCGTCGCGTCCCAGCCGGCGTCCCATTCCTCGTCCGTGCCCTCGAACGGGGTCTCGGGCGCGATCGCGGCGTTCGCGACGAGGACGTCGACGCGCCCGCGCCACGCGAGCGCGTCGCGCCAGAGCGCCCTCGCCGCGCCCTGCTCGGACATGCTCGCCTGGAGGAGCAGCTTGCGGTCGTCCGGCAGCCCCGCGACCGCCTCCTCGGCGCCCGCCCGGTGCGAGCCGTAGTGGGCGATGACGTCCGCTCCGTCGGCGGCGAGCGCGCGCGCCGCCTCCGCCCCGATCCCGCGCGAGGCGCCCGTCACGAGGACGGTGCGGGTCACGCCGCCATCCGCGCGTAGGCGGCGGCCGGGTCGCCGTCCCAGTCGAGGTCGACGATCACCTCGTCGACCCCGGCCGCCTCTAGCGCCGGCAGGACTCGCGCCACGTCGTCGCTCCGCCCCGCGGAGTCGACGATCCGGAGGACGACCCGAAGGGCCGAGGGGTCGCGCCCGGCGTCCGCCGCAGCGACGGTGATCGCCGCGTGCGCCGCCTCGAGCTCGTGGGTGTCGATCGCGTCGAGCGACTGTTGCCCGAGCCAGCCGTCGCCGAGCGCGCCGGCGCGCTGGAGCGCGCGTTCCGCGTGGCCGCCGACGTAGACGGGCAGCGGGCCCACCGGTCGCGGCTCGCACACGACGTCGCCCTGGTACGTCCCCGTCCAGCACTCGCGCATGATCCGGATGCCGTCGACGAGCCGCCGCCCGCGCGTCTCGAACGGCACGTCGAGCGCCTCGAACTCCTCGCGCAGCCAGCCGGCGCCCACCCCGAGGCGGAGCCGCCCGCCGCTCGCGGCGTCGAGAGACGCGGCTTGCTTGGCGAAGACCACCGGGTTCCGGAGCGGCAGCACGAGCACGGCGGTGCCGATCGTCGCACGTTCCGTCGCGCCGGCGATCAGGGCCAGTGCGACGACGGCGTCGAAGTAGGGGACCGACGTCGACCACGTGGCCCGCCCGTCCGCGGAGAACGGATAGCGGGAGCCGATCTCGGCGGGGAGCACGACGTGGTCGCTCACCCAGAGGGAGGCGAAGCCCGCCTCCTCCAGCGTCCGTGCCATCTGCGGGATCCCCAGGGCGCCCGGGAGCGGGCCGCTGTTCGGGACCTTCGCGCCGATCCGCACGCTCACCGCCGCGACCGCATGACGTCGCCGGTCGGGTCGCGGGCAAGTGTGCGTTCTCCGTTCATCGGTGCGTATTCTGCACGTTTCGGTTGACCGGTCCAGCGCCCGCCCCTATCGTTCGACCACCGTGGGGCTCGCACCGGAAACCGTGGTCGAGCATCCCCGGCGAGCGGCGATCGTCCCGCTCCGAGAGGCGATCGCGCGAACGGTCGTGGACGGCTGCAGCGTCGCGCTCGAGGGCTTCACGCACCTGATCCCCTTTGCGGCGGGTCACGAGATCCTCAGGCAGGGGCGGACCGATCTGACGCTCGTGCGCATGACGACCGACATCCTCTACGACCAGCTGATCGGGATGGGCGCCGCCCGCCGGCTCGTGTTCTCATGGGGCGGGAACCCGGGCGTCGGCAACCTCTACCGGTTCCGCGACGCGGTCGAGCACGGGTGGCCGAGGCCGCTCGAGCTCGAGGAGCACAGCCACGCCGGGATGGCGAACCGCTACGCGGCGGGGGCGGCGGGCCTGCCGTTCGCGGTGATGCGCGGGTACGCCGGCAGCGACCTCGTCCCGCGCACCGACACCATCCGCACGATCACGTGCCCCTTCACCGGCGAGGCCTTGACTGCGGTCGCGGCGCTCAATCCGGACGTCACCGTCGTGCACGCGCAGCAGGCCGACCGCGAGGGGAACGTGCAGCTCTGGGGGATCACGGGGATCCAGAAGGAGGCGGTGCTCGCGGCCCGCACGGCGGTCGTGACCGTCGAGGAGCTCGTGGACGTCCTCGAGCCGCGCGCGGGCGGCGTCGTCCTCCCTGCCTGGACGATCGACTTCGTCTCGCCGGCTCCCGGCGGCGCGCACCCGTCGTACGCCCACGGCTACACCGAGCGGGACAACGACTTCTACGTCTCGTGGGCCGCGATCAGCCGCGACCGCGACGCGTTTCGCGCATGGATGGAGGCGCATGTCCTCCAGACTTGAGGCGCAGGGCGCGGAAGCCGTCGGCTGGACGCCGGCGGAGATGATGACCGTCGCGGCCGCCCGCGCGCTTCCGGACGGAGCGACCTGCCTCGTGGGCATCGGCCTCCCGAGCACGGCGGCGAACGTCGCCCGCCGACTCCACGCCCCGCGGCTCGTACTCGTCTACGAGTCGGGCACGATCGGCTCCCGGCCGCCCTCGCTGCCGCTGTCGATCGGGGACGGGATTCTGGCCGAGACCGCCGACACGGTCGTCGGTGTGGTCGAGATGTTCAACTACTGGCTCCAGCCGGGGAGAATCGACATCGGCTTCCTCGGCGCAGCGCAGCTCGATCGCTTCGCGAACATCAACACGACGGTCGTCGGCCGCTACGAGCAGCCGGACGTGCGGCTCCCCGGGGCGGGAGGCGCACCGGAGATCGCCTCGTCCTGCCGCGAGGTGATCATCGTCCTTCGCCATGGCCCGGACAAGCTCGTCGAGACCGTCGACTTCGTGACCTCCGTGGGCTACGGCGCGGGGCCCGGCGACCGCGCGCGGCTCGGGCTGCGCGGGGGAGGCCCGTCGCGCGTGATCACCGACCTCGGGCTGCTCGCACCCGACCCCGCGACCTGCGAGCTCGTTCTGACGCACGTCCATCCGGGAGTCACCGTCGAGCAGGTGCGCGCGGCCACGGGCTGGGACCTTCGCCTCGCGGAGGGGCTCGAGACCACGCCGCCGCCGACCGCGGAGGAGCTCGAGGCGGTGCGCGCGGTGGAGCGGACGAGGGCGGGGGCCGCATGAGTCCGCGCACCACGGCTCCGGTCGAGGCGTCCGACCGGGAGGCCGACTTCGTCCAGTCGCTCCAGCGAGGGCTCGCGGTGATCCGGGCATTCGACGGCGAGAGCACGACGCTGACGCTCGGGGAGGTCGCCACCGCGACCGGCCTCGCGCGCGCCGCTGCCCGGCGGTTCCTCCTGACGCTCGTCGAGCTCGGCTACGTCCGGCTCGACGCCCGCCTCTTCGAGCTGAGCCCGCGCGTATTGGAGCTCGGTCGGGCGTACCTCTCGAGCCTGCGGCTGCCCGCGATCGCGGAGCCGCACCTGCAGGCGCTCGTCGACGAGGTCGGCGAGTCCGCCACCATCGCGGTGCTCGACGGGGACGACATCGTGTACGTCGCCCACGTGCCGGCGCGCCGGATCATGTCGATCACGATCGACGTCGGCACGCGCGATCCCGCCTTCGCGACCTCGCTCGGGCGGGTGCTGCTCGCGGCGCAGGACGACGCCTGGCTCGACGGGTATCTGGGGGCGGCGACCCTGCCCTCGATCACCGACCGCACGGTGTCGCGCCCGACCTCCCTCCGCTCGGAGCTCGCCCGGGCGCGGCGTCAGGGCTACGCGCTCGTCGACCAGGAGCTCGAGGAGGGCCTCCGCGCGATCGCCGTGCCGATCCACGACGCCGACGGACAGGTCGTCGCGGCGCTCAACCTCGCCGTGCACGCCGGACGCTGGCCCGTCGAGACGATCCGCGCAGAGCTGCTCCCACGCCTCCGGGAGACGGCGGCCGCGATCGAGCAGAGCCTCGCGGAGACGCCGGACCCGACGGCCCTCGACGCGACGCGGGACGGGCAGGAGCGCGAGCCGGCAACCCGTGACGCCGACTTCGTGCAGTCCCTCCAGCGCGGGCTCTCCGTGATCCGCGCCTTCGACGGCGCGCCCACGTCGCTCACGCTCAGCGACGTGGCGAAGGCGGCGGGGCTGCCCCGCGCGGCTGCCCGTCGGTTCCTCCTGACCCTCGTCGAGCTGGGCTACATGGAGGTCGACGGACGCCGCTTCAGGCTCCGCCCGCGCGTGCTCGACCTCGGGCGGCCGTACCTCGCGAGCCTCAGGCTCCCGGACCTCGCCTTGCCGCACATGCGCGCCTTCGTGAAGCACGCCGGGGAGTCGTCGACGGTCGCCGTGCTCGACGGCTTCGAGATCGTCTACGTCGCGCACGTCTCGGCCCGGCGGATCCTCTCCGTCTCGGTCGACGTCGGGACGCACGACCCGGCCTTCGCAACGGCGCTCGGTCGGGTGCTCCTCGCCGGCCGGGGCGCGGAGTGGCTCGCGGAAAACGCGAGCTCGTTCGCGCTCCGCCGCTACACGCAGCGCACGATCACGAAGCGGGGCGCCTTCCGCGAGGAGCTCGCGCGGGTGGCGGAGCAGGGCTACGCGCTCGTCGACCAGGAGCTCGAGGACGGCCTGCGGGCGCTCGCCGTGCCGATCCGCGACGCTCACGGGCGCGTCGTCGCGGCCGTGAACGTCGCGGTGCACACGAGCCGCTGGCCGATCGAGCGGATCTTGCGCGACCTCCTCCCTGGCTTGCTCGAGCTCTCGGCCGCCGTCGAGCGGGACCTGCGCGCTACGACCTGACCAGCCTGCGAGCGTGCATTCCGCTCGCGCGGAACGACGCCGCAGACTCCCGCGCCCGGCTTCGCCGGGCCCGGGCATCCCCGAAACGGACTGCCGCCCTCGGCGGCGTCCGGGGACCGCTAACCGCCGGTCGCGGCGGCCCGCTTTCGGCGGTAGGCGCGCCAGGTCGTCGCCCAGCGGCCCGGGTCGTCGAGCCCCGTGGGGTCGAGCTGATGCACGACCTGCCGGTGCGGTGCCCGCTTGACGATCTCCGGGTCGGAATACGCCTCCTCGCACACGTGCGCGAGGACGGCGATCCAGTAGTCGATGTCCTCCTTCGACCACATCTCGCCAGCCTCGGGCGTGAAGGGCTCCGGGACGAGCCACGGCTCGTGGCTCAGCCAGAACGCGTCGACGCCGAAGTCGACCATCCGGTTCTGCACGTCGACCGCGGTCACGCCCGTGTCGCGGGCGAGCTCCTCGAGGCTGTACCGCGTCATCTCGAGCCGCTTCTGCGTGAGGTGCGGATGCGACTTCGAGACGCCGCGGATCTCGAGGAGCTTCTTCTCCATGTAGTTGTTCGCGAGCACCGAGAGGTCTGACGCACGGTCGATCCCGTCGCCGCCCATCGCCCGCACCCAGGCGTACGCCTTCACGAGCTCGGGCACGTTGCCGAGGAACTCGCGCACGCGACCGACGCTCGGCGCCTCTGCCTCGGTCAGCCGGTACCGCGCGCCGTCGAACCAGACGATCGGCCCGGGCAGGAACGGCGCGAGCGCCTCGGTGCAGCCGTACGCGCCGACCGCGGGCCCGCCGCCCGCCTTCGGCGCGCCGAACGTCTTGTGCAGCATGAACATGCACGCGTCGAAACCGAGCTCCGCTGCGCGGATCTTCCCCATCACGCCGTTGAAGTTCGCGTGGTCGTAGAAGCAGAGCCCGCCCGCCTCGTGGACGACCTCGACCCACCGCGCGATGTCGGGGTTGTAGATCCCCATGTCGTCCGGGTTGTTGATCACGAGCGACGCCGTGCGCTCGGAGACCACGGCCTCGAGCGCCTCGAGCGACGGGTAGCCGTTCTCCTCGAGCGGGAGCGTGACCACGTCGAAGCCGGCAGTCGCGGCGGTCGCCGCGTTGCACGGATGGGCCTGGATCGAGGTGATGATCTCCGTCCGCTGCGCGAGCTCCCCGCGCGACGCGTGGTACGCGCGGGTGATGCACGCGTGGAGGTACGCGGCGTCGGCGCCCCCGCCCGGCTGGAAGACGAACCGGTCCATCCCGGAGAGCTCGCAGAGCGCCTCCTCGAGGAGGCACACGATCTCGAGGATCCCCTGCAGCGTCGCCTCGCTCTGGTGCGGATGCAGCTCGGAGACGTACTGCTTCACGACCGCCTCGTTGACGCGCGGGTTGTACTTCATCGTGCACGTCCCGAAGAGGCTCACACCCATCATCCCGAGCGTCTCCTGCGAGAGATGGAGGTAGTGCCGCAGCACCTCGGGCTCCGACAGCTCCGGCAGCTCGGGAGGCTCCTCGCGGAGCATCGACGGCGCGACGAGCATCTCCACGTCCCCGACCTCCGCCTCGAGCTCCGGCTCGACGGGCGGGATCTCGACGCCGCGCGAGCCGGGGCGGCCGAGCTCCATCACGAGCGGCTCGTCCCAGACGGCGGCGTGGTAGCGGCGAAGCGCGGTCATCGGGTCACCTCCTCGAGCGTCGTGACGAGCCGGTCGACGTCGGCCTTCGTGTGCCCCTCCGTCACGCAGTAGAGCGCGCTCTGACCCAGTTCCGGATGACTCGTCGAGAGATCCTTGCCGCCGAAGATGCCGCGCTCGCGGAGCGCGTCGTCGATTGACGCGACGGTCCGGCCCGTCCCGCGGAAGTCGACGACGAGCTCCTTGAAGAAGCCCTCGCCGAAGCGGACGGAGACGCCCGGGACCTCGGCGAGCCTGCGCGCCGCGTAGTGGGTCCGCTGGAGGATCGCGCGGCCGACGTCGCGGAACCCCTGCGGCCCCATCAGGCTCATGTACACGGCGTTCGCGATCGCCCAGAGGTAGACCGAGTTGCCCGTCCAGTCCTTGCCGTTCTCGCGGGCGCCGTACGACGTCTGCTCGAAGAGGATCACGCCGAAGGTCCGCTCGCCCTCGATCGTGTTGCAGATCGAGACCTGCAGCGTCGGGTACTCACGGGCGTAGCGCTCCTCGTCGCGGGTCGCGATGAAGCCGCCCGCGCCGCCGCCGCAGTGCATGTGCACGCCGAGCGGCTGGGTCGTCCCGACGACGATGTCCGCGCCCCACGCGCCCGGAGGCGCGAGCACCCCGAGGCTGATCGGGTCGACGCCGGCGATCGTCTCGGCGCCTGCGGCGCGGGCGAGCCCGGCGATCTCCGCCGCGTCGGACTCGACCACGCCGAGGTACGACGGGCTCTCCACGTAGACGGCGGCCGTCCGCTCGCCGAGCTTCTCGCGCAGGTCGTCGAGGTCGAGCCGCCCCGTCGCGGGGTCGTAGTCGACCGCGATCACCTCGACGTGGTCGCGGAGCTCCGGCGGTGCGCAGTAGTTGCGGATCACCGCGAGCCGCTCCGGGTCGATCGCCGCCGGCACGAGCAGCTGGTCGCGCCCGGTGAGGCGCGCGGCCATGCGGGCCGCGTTGCCCGCAGCGCAGCCCCACGTGTAGACCGGGAGGCCGACGAAGTCCATGTCGACGAGCTCGCCGAGCTGGCTCGCGTACTCGAACCACGCCTGGTTGCGGCCGAAGTCCGAAGCGGGGGTGCCCCACACGGGGGTGAGGAACTCGCTGCGCGAGACGATCTCGTCGCAGACCGCAGGCACGTAGTGCTGCCAGCAGCCGCCGCCGAGGAAGCTGAGGCTCTCGGCGCAGGTCTCGTTGCGAGCGAGGATCTCGGTGAGGTGCCGACGGAGCGCCGCCTCCGCCCGGATGGCCGGCGGCAGCTCGATCGGCCGCGAGAGGCGATGCTCCTCCGGGATCTGCTCGAACAGCTGCTCGAGGTCGTCGAGTCCGATCTCCGCGAGCATCTCGTCGACGACACCCGGCGGCGAGATCGCCATGTACGGGTGGGCCTCACCCGGCTTCATGCGTGTCGCCAACGCGTTTCCTCCCTTCGTCCGTCATTCGCCCGACACCCGCAGCACGACCGACCGCTGCGGCGCCACGCGCACCTTCCGATAGCCCTCGAGGAGATTCTCCCGCGCGCCGTCGCCGAGGTCGACGTGGAGGACGGGCGGGTCGAGCGCCGCGACCTTGTCGGCGGCGGCCACGATCACGAGGTTGTCGGTTCCCACCCGGCGGAGCACCTCCGCGGAGATCTGCTGGTTCCCGCGGCCGAGGAGGAACCCCTGGCCGCCGATCACGCCGAGCAGGAGCGTCGCATCCGGGTGGGCGTCGAGGAGCCGGAGGATCCCGTCCTCGTCGAGATCCGCAGCCAGGAGCGCGCCGTCGAGCACCGCGTCGACGCCGAGCAGCGTGCCTTCGAGCCCGAGCGCGGCGAGGATGCGCCTCGTCGTCGTGCCGGGGCCGACGAGGTAGAGCCGCCCGGGCTCCAGCTCCCGGGCGAGCTCGTCGCAGAGCGCCGCCAGCGCGGCGTCGTCGGCGGGCCGTGCGGTCGCCTTGCCGCGCTGCAGACGCCCGACGACGCTCGGCGTCCGTGCGACCGCGAAGAGCTCGCTCTCGGTTCCGTCGGCGGCGTCGAGGACCTCGCGCTCGACGAGCGTCACGGCCCCGGGCCGTGCGAGGAAGCGGGCGGCGGCCTCGCCGGCCGCCTCGGGCGTCGTCCCGAACACCGCCGAGCGCATCTTCACGCCGGAGGGGACGCCGAGCATCGGGACGTCGGTGCCGATCACCGAGACGACGTCGCGCGCCGTGCCGTCGCCGCCCGCGAAGAGGAGGAGGTCGACGCCCCGCTCGCGCAGCTCGCGCGCGGCCGCGCGTGTGTCGCCGGCCGTCGTCGGCGAGCCGGGGACGTGCGCGAGCGCCTCGACGGCGAAGCCCTCCTCGCGGGCCAGCTCGGCGCCCATCCCTTCCTCGGCGGCGAGCACGAGCGTCCCGGACGTCTGCGTCCGGACGACATCGAGGGCTCTCCGCGCCCGCGCGGGTGCGACGAGGTCGGCGCCCCCGCGGACTGCTCGAGCGACCGCCTCGCGGTCGTCGCTCCCCTTGAGCGCGAGGCGGCCGCCGATACCCGCGATCGGATTCACGATCAGCCCGAGCGTCGGCACATCACGATGTTCTCACCCGGCCCCGAGCTCTGCCGCCACGTCGTCGGCCGCGGCGCGCGCCGTCGAGACCATCTCCTCGATCTCGTCCTCTGTCACGACGAAGGGCGGCGAGAACGCGATCGTGTCGGCGTCGGGCAGGGCCCGCGTGATCAGGCCGCGCTCGAGGCACCGCTGCGTGATGCGCGGGCCGATGCGGAGGGCCCGGTCGAAGGGCCGGGCGGGGGAGCGGGAGGCGACGAACTCGACGGCGGCGATCAGCCCGATGCCGCGGACCTCGCCGACGAGCGGGTGGTCGTCGAACGCCGCGCGGAGCCGTTCGTTGAGCAGCGCGCCGCGCGCCGCCGCCTGTGCGACGAGGCCGTCGCGCTCGACGATGTCGAGGTT
>DASSJV010000070.1:0-9348 GCA_035691005.1 Gaiella sp.
ACGCGTCGGGCTGGAGGAGAAGGCAGAGGCGTACCCCGACCAGCTGAGCGGCGGCCAGCAGCAGCGCGTCGCGATCGCGCGCGCGATGGCGATGGAGCCGAAGGTGCTGCTCCTGGATGAGATCACCTCCGCGCTCGACCCGGAGCTCGTCAACGAGGTGCTCCGGCTCGTCCGCGACCTCGCGCAGCAGGGGATGACCATGGTGATCGCGACCCACGAGATGAGCTTCGCCCGCGAGGTGGCGAACACGGTCTGCTTCCTCCACGACGGCCAGATCCTCGAGATGGGGCCGCCCGCCCAGATCTTCGAGGCGCCCCGGGAGAAGCGCACGCAGTCGTTCCTGCGCGGCGTCCTGGAAGCCGGAACCATCTAGCCGCATCGTCGTGCGCGTCGAGGTGCACCCGGCCGGCGCCGACACGCTGTTCCGCCCCGCGTTCGCGCTCGTCTGCCTCTACTCGCTCCTGACGACGCTCGCCTCGGGGTCGCTCCTGCCGGTTCTGCCCCTCTACGTGCGCGGGCCGCTCGACGGAGGCGACGTCGCGGTCGGGATCGTGATGAGCGGCGCGCTGCTCGTCGGCGCGCTCGCGCAGCCGGTGCTCGGGCGGCTCGCCGACCGCCGAGGGCGGCGGCTCCTCCTGCTCGGCGGGCCGCTCGTCTTCTGCTCGTTCCTCGCGCTCTTCCCGGTCGCCACAGACCCGGCCGCGCTGTTCGCGCTCCGCGCGGCCGCGGGCGTCGGGGACGCGGCCTGCATCGTCGGCGCCGTCACGATGGTCAACGACCTCGCGCCCGACCGCCGCAGGGGCGAGGCGTACAGCCTCTACTCGCTCTCCGCGTGGGCGGGGCTCGGTCTCGGCCCCGTGATCGGCGACTTCGTCCACCGCGCGACCTCGTTCCAGGCGGTGTGGATCGTCGCGATCGCGCTCTCCCTCTCCGGCGTGGCGGCGGCGCTCACCCTTCCCGAGACGCGGCCGGAGACGAGCCGGCCACGGCCCGCCTTCGCGCTGTTCAGCCGCTACGCAGCGATCCCAGGAGCCGTCATCGCGCTCGAGATGTTCGGCTTCTCCGCGCTCGTCGTCTTCTCGCCCCTCTACGCGAAGGAGCTCGGGATGGAGGGCGCGGGCCTCGTGCTCCTCGTCAACGCCGCGGTGCTGGTCGCGATGCGCGTCCTCGGCCGGCGCCTGCCCGACCGCGTCGGGCCGAGACGCGCCGCCTCGGCGGGCGTGCTGCTCGCCGCGGGAGGACTCGCGCTCGCGGCCGCGCTCGAGCGGCCGGCGGGCCTCTACCTCGGGGCCGCGGTCTTCGGCGCCGGCCACGCGCTGCTCTACCCGGCGCTGTTCCTGCTCGCGGTCGGCCGCGCGCCCGAGGACGAGCGGAGCGCCGCGCTCGGCAGCCTGAAGATGCTCGAGGGGCTCGGCTTCGCCGTGGGCGCCGCCTTCATCGGGCTGACCGCCTCGCTCGGCGGCTACGGCGTCGCCTTCGGAGTGGGGGCGGCGATCACGGCGTTGGGACTCGTCCCGCTGCGGACGCTCCTCCCGCGCTCGCGGGTCGAACGGCCCGCGGTGGAAGTTCGATGATTGACATTCGGTATTCGAATCTCATAGCATCGGGGCCGCGCCCGCCAGCGTGCATGCTGCGAGGCGCATGTCGGAAGGGACACGGTCGGTGAGAGGCACGGGATGACGCTCGCGCGGGACGGCCTCGCGACGCTCGAGTGGCTCGAGCGGTACCTGGAGCGCGTCCGCGACCTGCCGGTGCTCGCGCAGGTCGCGCCCGGCGACATCCGCGCCCGCCTGCCCGAGCGCGCGCCGGAGGAGGGACAGCCGTTCGCCGACATCCTGCGCGACCTCGACGACGTGCTGCTGCCCGGCCTGACCCACTGGCAGAGCCCGCGCTTCTTCGCGTACTTCGCGACCTGCGCCTCCGAGCCCGCGATCCTCGCGGAGCTCCTCACCGCCGGCCTCAACAACGTCGGGATCCTGTGGCGGACGTCGCCCGCGCTCCAGGAGCTCGAGGAGGTGACGCTCGCCTGGCTGGCCGACCTGCTCGGCCTGCCCGCGGGCTGGCACGGGCAGCTCGAGGAGGGGGCCTCGATCTCGACGCTCGCCGCGCTCGCCGCCGCGCGCCACGTCCGGCCCGACGACCGCGTCGTCGTGTGCTCGGAGCACGCGCACTCCTCCGTCGAGAAGGCGTGCCGTCTCCTCGACCTGGACATCCGCAAGACGCCTGCCGACGAGGCGTTCCGCCTGCGGCCGGACGCGCTCGACCTGACCGGCGCCTGCGCCGTCGTCGCGACCGTGGGGACGACCTCGTCGACCTCGGTCGACCCGGTCGCCCCGATTGCCGACGCGTGCGAGCGGGACGGGGTCTGGCTCCACGTCGACGCCGCCTACGCGGGCGCGGCGATGGTCTGCCCCGAGCACCGCTGGGCGTTCGAGGGCGTCGAGCGGGCGGACTCGGTCGTGGTCAACCCGCACAAGTGGCTGCTCACGGCGCAGGGCTGCTCCGCGTTCTGGACGCGGCGCCCCGAAGCACTGCGCGACGCGTTCAGCCTCGTCCCCGAGTACCTCCGCACGCCCGACGACGTCGTCAGCTTCAGCGAGTACGGCCCGGCGCTCGGGCGCACGTTCCGCGCGCTCACGCTCTGGGCCGTGCTCCGCTGCTACGGCCGCGAGGGCCTGCAGGCTTCGATCCGCAACGCGATCGCGCTCGCGGAGAGGTTCGAGGGCTGGGTCCGCGAGGAGCCGGGCTGGGAGCTCTGCGCGCCGCGCCCGTTCTCGGTCGTCTGCTTCCGGCGCGACGGCTCCGACGACGATAACGCCGCGTTGCTCGAGCGCGTCAACGCCCGCGGCGAGGTGTTCCTCTCGCACACGAAGCTCGACGGCCGCTACGTCCTGCGGCTCGCGGTCGGGCACCTCCGCACGACCGAGGACGACGTCCGTCGCGCGTGGGACGTGCTCCGCGAGGAAGGCGCGTGACCCGCTCGGCGCATTTCGCTCCGGCGGGCGTCCGGTGGATAATCGCCCCGCTCCGGCGCATGGGGCGCCGGCTGTCGGACAGGAGGCGCTGATGAGCACGACCGATCCGTCGGGCCCGGGTGCCACGCTCGGGCAGAAGAACCTCTCCACGATCCATGCCGTCGCCCAGTCCCTGGCGATCGGCCCGATGTTCTCCACGGCCCTCCTGCTCGGCCTCGTCTCGAACCCCGCGACGGGGGCGGGCTGGAACGCGACGCTCGCGATCCTCCTCGCCGGGCTCGGAGTGCTCGCGATCGGTTACTCGGTGACGCTCTACGCGCGCCGCTTCGCCGGGGCGGGGGCGGTGTACGAGTACCTCACGCACGGCGCGAACGCGTGGGTGGGCGTGCTCACGGCCGGGGTGTTCTTCCTCGGGACGCTCTTCCTCGGGGGCGGGGGGATCTATCTCGGCGTCGGGCTGCTCTCGGAGGGCGCCTGGGAGGCGCACATCTCCGACAACGCGCCCGCCTGGTGGGTGTTCGGGCTGATCGCGCTCGGGATCGTCCTCGTCCTCAACCACCTCGGCGTCCGGGTCGCCGTGCGCGCGATGCTCACGTTCGCGGCGGTCTCGTTCGTCCCCATGCTGATCCTCGCGGTCGTGATCCTCGCGAAGGGCGGGGAGGACGGCATCTCGCTCTCGGTCTTCAACCCGGGCGAGACCTCGTGGTTCGGCGTCACCGGCGGGGGTGTCCTCGGAGGCGTCCTGATCGGGATCCTCCTCTTCGTCGGCTTCGAGGCGGCGGCCTCGATCGGCGAGGAGTCGCACGACCCGCACCGCTCGATCCCGCGGGCGGTGCTCTTCACGATCGCCGCAACAGGGCTCTTCTACGTCGTGATGGCGTTCGCGTTCTCGATGGGCTACGGCAAGCAGGCCGTGAGCGAGGGGGCGTGGGCGCTCTCGCCCGGGGCGGTCAACGAGATGGCGACGCGTTACATCGGCTCGTGGTACGCCGCGATCCTCGACCTCGTCGTGATCCTCGACGCCATGGCGCTCGCGCTCGCCATCTGCGTGACCATCGGGCGCGGCTACTTCGCGCTCGCGCGCGACGGCCTGCTGCCGAAGGTGTTCGCGCGGACCTCCCGGTTCGACACGCCGTGGGTCGGCAACCTGATGGTCGCCGTCGGCGGGATCGGCCTGATGCTCGTCTCCTGGCTCGCGAGCTATCAGCACCGCTTCGTCGTGCCGGGGGAGGACGGCCAGCTCGTGCCGATCTTCCCGTCGGACGGGTTCGCGACGTTCATCCTCTCCGCGACGATCGGCTCGTTCGCGGTCGAGCTCGTCTACCTCATCCTCGCGGTCGTCGCGTTCGGTCTCGTGCGGCAGGCGGGGAACAAGCCGTGGCAGTACGCCGTGCTCCTCGTCGCCGTCGCGACGCCGATCCTCGGGTACTACGGCGCGCTCAACCCCGAGCCGCACGACCGGACGAACGTCAACTGGGAGGCCATCTACTGGACGATCGGCGTCGTCGTGGTCGCGCTCGCGTGGTTCGTCCTCGTGGTGCTCCTGCGGCCGGCGAACGTGCGTGGCGCCGCGGCGCATGCGGCCGAGCACCGCGGCGTCCCGGCGCTCGACGAGACCCTGGACTTCGAGCCGCTGCCCGAGAACGAGATGCCTCTGTGAGCCAGGTGGCCTGGCACGAGGTCGGAGCGGCCGGCGACGAGCCGGCCGGGACGCTCCGCCGCGTCGACGTGGGCGAGCGGGCCGTCTGTCTCGCAAGGACGGACGACGGCTGGCTCGCCTTCGACGACACCTGCACGCACGAGGAGTGCTCCCTCGCGGAGGGCGAGCTCGACGGGGAGGTGGTGATCTGCCCCTGTCACGGCTCCGAGTTCGACGTCCGCACGGGCGACGTCGTGACGCCGCCCGCGCTCGACCCGCTGCCGATCTACGAGGCCCGCGAGGACGCCGGCACGCTGTTCGTGCGCCTCGCGGCGCCGGCCGCCGTCCGCGAGCCCGCGCATCCGGTCGACGCCGCCGCGGTCGCGGAGCAGACCGTCCCCGGGCCGTCGCTCGACGGCCTCGCGCTCGACGACGTCGACCTCACCGATCTCGACGTCTGGGAGCGCGGCGTGCCGTACGACTGGCTCGCGCTTCTCCGCCGGGACGCCCCGCTCCACTGGCAGCCCGAGGCCGAGGGCCCCGGGTTCTGGGTGCTGAGCCGCTACGAGGACGTCGTCCGGGTCGCAAAGGAGTGGGAGACGTTCTCGTCGGAGCTAGGCGGGACGTCGCTGCAGGATCTGACCCCGGAGGAGCTCGCCGCCCGGCGCTCGATGATCGACACCGACCCGCCTCCGCACACGCGCATGCGCGCGCTCGTCAACAAGGGCTTCACCCCGCGCGTGGTGAACGCGTACGAGGAGCGAATCCGCGGGCTCGCGCGCGACATCATCGAGCGGGCCGTCGAGCGTGGCGAGTTCGACTGGGTCGAGTCGGTCGCGGCCGAGCTGCCGATGTGGGTGTTCTCCGAGATCATGGGCCTCCCCGTCGAGGACCGCCGGTTGATCATCGAGCTCGGGGACAAGATCCTCGGGAACACCGACCCAGAGGTCGTCGGCGAGGAGTACGTCGCCGAGCGGGCGCTCCGCGACCCCGAGCTCCGCAAGCTGCCGTTCTCGAGCCCGTTCTCACTCGACCTGATCGAGTACGGCCGCGCGCTCGGCGAGGCACGCAGGCACGACCCGCGGGACGACATCACGACGAAGCTCGTCGAGGCCGAGCTCGACGGCTCGCGGCTCACCGAGCAGGAGTTCGGGACGATGTTCATCCTCCTCACGACTGCGGGAAACGAGACCACGCGGCACACGATCAGCCTGGGGCTCGTCGACCTGCTCACACATCCCGACGAGCTCGCGCGGCTCCTCGACGACCCGGCGCTCGCCTCGACCGCGGCCGACGAGCTGCTCCGCCGCGCCCACCCCGTGCACCATTTCCGACGGACCGCGACGCAGGACGTCGTCCTCCACGGCCGGCGGATCAGGCGCGGGGACAAGGTGACGATCTGGTACGCGTCGGCGAACTACGACGACAGGAAGTTCCCGGACCCGTACCGCCTCGACGTCGGCCGGACACCGAACAAGCACGTGACGTTCGGCCTGGGCGGGCCGCACTTCTGCCTCGGCTCGCACCTCGCGAAGCTCGAGGTGCGGGTCTGGCTCGAGGAGATGATCCCGCACCTGTCGCGTCTCGAGCTGGCGGGCGAGCCGGTGCGGCTACGCTCGAACTTCTTCAACGGCATCAAGCGCCTGCCCGTCCGGATCGTCCGATGACGGCGCATCGCACCGAGTCGGGGAGTCGGATGACCGATCACGAACACGAAGCGGAGGCCGCGCTCGCGGCCCTCGACGCGAGCGGCCTCCGCGCCGTGCGGCTGCTCTACACCGACCTGCACGGCGTCGCGCGCGGGAAGGACATTCCGCTCCGGCACTTCCCGGGCATCGCTGGGGAGGGCGTCACGTTCTGCGGCGCGGTGATGGGCACCGACCTGAGGCACACGCCGGTCGTCGGCGGCGAGGAGGGCTACGTCGACCTCGCCGTCAAGCCCGACCTCCAGACCCTCCGTGTCGTCCCGTGGCTGCCCGAGGTGGCGTGGTGCCTCGGCGAGGCGTGGACGCTCGACGGCGAGGAGCACTGGCCCGTCTGCCCGCGCAACCTCCTTCGCCGCGCGGTCGCCGCGTACGCCGAGCGCGGGCTCGAGCCGGTCGTCGCGCCCGAGCTCGAGTTCTTCCTCGTCGAGCGCGACCCGTCGGTGCCCGGTGGCCTCCGGCGCTACGTCGACGAGCTGTCCCGCGTCTACACGGTCGGCGCCGTCTCCGACCCGCGGGAGGTCGTCCTCAAGATGCTCCTCTGGTGCGACGAGCTCGGGCTCGAGGCGTTCGCCGCGAACCACGAGTACATGAACTCGCAGTACGAGATCAACCTGAAGCACTCGGGCGCGCTCGACGCCGCCGACCGCGCGTTCATGCTCAAGGCGGCCGTCAAGGAGATCGCCGTGCGCGAGGGGCTGCTCGCGACGTTCATGGGCCGGCCGTTCTCCGACCAGGGTGGGTCGGGCTTCCACATCCACCTCTCCCTGAACGGCGAGGACGGGCGGAACGCCTTCGCCGACGAGGCGCGCCCCGACGGCCTGAGCCCGCTCGCCGCCTCGTTCGTCGCCGGGGTGATCGACCATGCGCAGGGCCTGCAGGCGCTGCTCGGCCCGACGGTCAACGCGTACAAGCGGATCCTCCCGGACAGCCTCGCGCCGACCCATGCGAACTGGGGGCACGACAACCGCACGGCGTTCTGCCGGATCCCCCGGGAGCGCGGCTCGCGCTCGCGCGTCGAGGTCCGGACGGGCGACGGCTCGGCCAACGCGCACCTGATCGTCGCCGCGCTCCTGCTCGCCGGGCTCGACGGGATCGAGCGCGGCCTCGAGCCCCCGGAGGCGGTGGTCGGGGACGCGTACCGCGCCGACGACGCGCATGCGGGCACGAAGCTGCCGCAGGACCTGGCGGCGGCGCTCGATGCGCTCGAGGCCGACACGTGGCTCGTCGAGCGGCTCGGGTCCGAGCTCGTCGCGACGTTCGTCGCGATGAAGCGCTTCGAGGTCGAGCGCTTCGGCGACGTCGTCGGTGAGCTCGACCCGGAGGTCGTCTCGGTCTGGGAGGTCGAGGAGTATGCGGCCCACCTTTGAGCTCGCGGGACGGCTCGTCCGCGTCGAGGTCGACGGGGAGCCGCGCTGGGGCCACCGCGCCGGCGACCGGATCGTGCTCGACGACGGCTCGGAGCTCGCCGAGGCGGACGCGATGTATCTCGCTCCCGTCGAGCCGACGAAGATCTTCGCCGTCCACCTCACCTATCGCTCGCGCATCGAGGAGTACGCCGCGCGGACGCCGCCCGAGCCCTCGTACTTCATGAAGCCCCCGACGACCTTGAACGGCCATCGCCGGCCGGTGCAGATGGCGAAGGGCGCGCGCTTCCTCAACTACGAAGGCGAGCTCGCGGTCGTCGTCGGGAAGCGCATGAAGGGCGTGCCGCTCGACGCCGTCCTCGACCACGTCGCCGGGTTCACCTGCGCGAACGACGTCGGGATGCACGACTTCAGGCACGCCGACCGCGGCGCGATGCTCCGCGTGAAGGGGCAGGACGGCTTTCTGCCGCTCGGCCCTGAGCTCGTGCCCGCCGCCGAGTTCGACCCGACGTCCTTCACGCTGCGGACCTGGCTCAACGGATACGTCGTCCAGGAGACGACCGCGGCAGACCTGATCTTCCCCGTCGCGTACCAGCTCGCCGACCTGTGCCGGACGATCACGCTCGAGCCGGGGGACGTGATCCTCACGGGCACCCCGGCGAACTCGCGCCCGATGAAGCCCGGCGACGAGGTCGCCGTGGAGATCACGGGCCTCGGGCGGCTCGAGAACACGATCGAGGAGTGGGACGTCGACCTCAGCGGGCCGGGCGAGCAGCCCCAGGTCTCCGCGCAGACGCTCCACGTCGCGCTCGCGATCCCGGAGGACGAGGCGGAGCGCATGGTGCTGGACGGGCGCGTGCCGTGAGGCGGCGCCCGTGATCCGCCTGGGCCGGATCGACCACGTCTGCCTCCGCGTCCGCGACCTCGACGAGGCCGCGGCGCGCTGGTCGCTCCAGTTCGGGCTCGTCGAGCGCTCGCGCGAGTCGGGCCGCGCGCTCCTCGCCTGCAACGACGAGCCGTACTCGCTCGAGCTGGTCGAGGGCGGGGAGCCGCCCGGCTTCGACCACGTCGCCTACGAGCTCCACACGGACTGCTCGCTCGACGACGCGCGCGCCCACCTCGCCGCAGCGGGCGTCCCCGCAGACGAGCACGACGGCGCGCTCTGGCCGTTCGACCCCGACGGGCGCGGGATCGAGCTCCTCCCTTGCCGCGCGCCGGCGAGCGAGACCGACCGCTGGCCGCAGCACGCGCGTCGGTCGACCGCCGTGCACGTCGGCGGACCGCGGCGGCTCGGGCACGTCAACTGCCTGACCGGCGCGATCCACGAGAACCTCGCGTTCTACCGCGACGTCCTCGGGATGTCCGTCTCCGACTGGCTCGGCGAGGCCGGCGTCTGGCTGCGGATCGACTCGGAGCACCACGTGATGGCCCTCGTCGACCGCGGCTACTCGCATTTCCACCACCTCGCATTCGACGTCGTCGACATCGGGAAGATGCGCGACCTGCTCGATCACGTCGCCCGCCACGGGCGCTGGGTCTCGTGGGGCCCGACGCGGCACGGGATCGCGGGGAACATCGCGACGTACGTGCGGATCACCGAGGAGCCGTGCCACGTCGAGCTGTACTGCGACATGGAGCGCCTCGAGCCCGACCACGTGCCGCGC
>DASSJV010000071.1:0-2168 GCA_035691005.1 Gaiella sp.
CGCCGCGTAGGAAAGGTCGTAGCCGTAACGGAGCACGACAGCGGCACGCTCCTTTCGTGGCAGGCCGTCTGCGAGCTCGCCGAGCTCCGCGTAGGCGGGTCGCTTGTCGCGCGAGGGCTCGGGCGGCGCAGGTGTCGCCTCGCGCCGGCGGTGGTGGTCGACGGCTACCCGGCGGGCGATCGTCAGCACCCACGCGCGCAGGTTGTCCGCGTGCCGCAATTTGCCGTAGGCGCGGAGCGCACGGAGGAACGTCTCCTGGTAGGCATCCTCGGCGGCCTGCGCACCGAGCAAGCGGCGCAGCTCGCCGAGCACGGCATCGCAGTGCTCCTCGTAGAAAGATTCGAATGGTGGAACCTGCACTACAGCCATCATCTTCTCTAACGCAGCGGGGGTCGCAGTTGTGAGGGCGGCCGTCGTCGGCCACGTCGAGTGGGTCCGCTTCGCGCAGGTCGACGCGGTGCCCGCGCCGGGCGAGATCGTCACCGCCGCGGACACGTGGGAGGAGCCCGCAGGCGGCGGGGCGGTTGCGGCGGGAGAGCTCGTGCGGCTCGGCGCGGACGTCGACTTCTTCGTCGCGGTCGGGAACGACGAGCTCGGGGAACGCGCGAGGGCGGCCCTCGAGGAGCTCGGCTGCCGCGTCCATGCCGCGATGCGCGAAAAGCCGCAGCGGCGCGCATTCACGTACCTCGACGCCGACGGCGAACGGACGATCACGCTCATGGGCGACAAGCTGCATCCGCACGGCGCCGATCCGCTGCCGTGGGCGGAGCTGGCGGGGGTCGACGCCGTGTACTTCTGCGCGGGCGACCGCGATGCGCTCCGTGCGGCGCGCCAGGCTCGGGCCCTCGTCGCGACCGCGCGCGAGCTACCGACGCTCGTCGGGGCCCATGTACAACTCGACGCGCTCGTCCGCAGCGGGCGCGACTCGAGCGAGGCGTATGAGCCCGGCCAGCTCGATCCGGAGCCGCACATGGTCGTCTCCACGCTGGGGCGCGAGGGCGGCTCGTACGTCGTCGCAGGCGAGGACGAGACCTTCGCTGCAGTCGATCTCCCCGGGCCGCTCGTCGACGCGTACGGCGCCGGCGACTCCTTCGCCGCCGGCCTTGCCTTCGCGCTCGGCAGCGGGCACTCCCCGCAAGGAGCGGTCGAGCTTGCCGCCAAGTGCGGCGCCGTCGCGATGACCCGCCGCGGCGCGCACGGCAACCGGTAGCCCGACGGCTAGGCCGGAGACCGTCCGAAGTCGATCGCAGCGCGCACCCGAGCGGGCGCTTCCTCCGCGAGTTCGACGTCCGGATCGGCGCCGAGCGCGTCGTTGACGCTCGAGAAGGCGAGGCGAAGTCCGACGTACGCGGTGGCCTCGAAGATCTCGCGGTCTGACAGGCCGGCTGCGCGCAGGCGCTCCACGTCGCCGGGCGTCGTCCCATTCGGGTCCCGGACGACTTGCCGCGCCCAGCCGGCGAGCGCGCGTCCCCGCTCGTCGAGGCCGCCGTCGTCGCTAGCGATCACACCTGCGGCTGTCTCGTCGTCGGCGAGCCTCGCCAGGCGGGATCCCCACGCAAAGGAGCAGTAGGAGTCCCGAAGCGCGGATGCGGTCGCAGTGACGAGGACCGCGATCTCACGGTCAGTCAGCGTCGAGTCCTCGGTGATCATCCCGCGAAGCTTGGCCATGCCCTCGTACACGTCGGGACGCCAGCACCAGAGGCGGCTCACGTTCCACACGTAGCCGTCCGACTCGATGTCGTCGGCGTAGAGGCGCTCGGCATCTGCTGAGGCCGGCGGCTCGTCGAGAAATGTCGGTCGTTCGGTCATGCGGCGAACCTAGTCGATTTTCGTGTCCCGCCGTGGGCCGAGCGCGCGTCACGTTACTGAGCTAGCTCGTCGGCTACGGCCAGCATCTGACGGGCGATCGGCTGGAGCCCGACGCGCGTCCCGAGCAGACCGGTCGAGACCCGCTCGACGATGCCCCACTCCCAGATCGCGGCAGCATCGAGGCCCGTCCGGGCCGCGAGCCAGCCGGCTCGATCGTGCAGATCTCCGTCGAGCGGGTCCTCGCGCATGATGATTCCGAGGTCGTATTCCGCCTCGGCGAGCAGGCCGTCGGGATCGACCAGCTTGAACCCGTCGGCGGCTTCGAGGGCGTTCCATTGATGAACGTCGCCGTGAACGAG
>DASSJV010000072.1:0-12611 GCA_035691005.1 Gaiella sp.
AACCGCCGCGAGGACCTCACGCACGACGTCCTCGGCCGACACGCGCCGCACCCACAGCTCCGGCCGCAGGACGAGGCGATGCGCGAGCGCGGGCGCGGCGACGGCCTTGACGTCGTCCAGCACCACGAAGTCGCGCCCCGCCACCACCGCCTTGCAGCGCGCGAGCTTGAGCAGGGCGAGGCTCCCGCGCGGGCTCGCCCCGACGGCGATGCTCTGCGACTCGCGCGTCGCCGCCGTGACGTCGACGCAGTACCCGCGGATGCTCTCCGCGACGTGCACCGTCTCGAGCGCCAGCTGCATCTCGAGGAACGTCTCGCGGTCGACGACCGGCTCGAGCGCGACGTCGTCCGTCCGCCGCTCGACGCGACGGCCGAGCACGTCGATCTCGTCGTCACGGGCGGGGTAGCCGAACGCGGTGCGCAGGAGGAAGCGGTCGAGCTGCGCCTCGGGCAGCGGGTACGTGCCCTCGTACTCGATCGGATTCTGGGTCGCGATCACGAGGAACGGCCTCGCGAGCGGGTACGTTGCTCCCTCGATCGTCACCTGGCGCTCCTGCATGCCCTCGAGCAGCGCCGCCTGCGTCTTCGGCGGGGCGCGGTTGATCTCGTCGGCGAGGAGGAGGTTCGTGAAGACCGGGCCGGGGCGGAACTCGAAGTCGCCGTCCCGCTGGTTCCAGATGGAGGACCCCGTCACGTCGGAAGGCATCAGGTCCGGCGTGAACTGGATCCGCGTGAACTCCATGCTGAGGGTCTGCGCGAACGAGCGCGCGGCGAGCGTCTTCGCGAGCCCGGGGTAGTCCTCGAGGAGGACGTGGCCGTCGGCGAGGAGCCCGAGCAGCGTCAGCTCGAGGGCGTCGCGCTTGCCGACGATCGCCCGCTCGACCTCGTCGAGCACCTGCCCGGAGAGCTCGCGGACGCGCTCGAGCTCCATCTAGAGCTGCTCCAGCGAGACGACGGCGTGCTCGAGTGCGCCGAGAGGGAGGCCCGGCGCATGCCTGTCGGAAGGCTCGGGGCGATCGGGCCGGACGAGCTCCCAGGTCTCGTCGCCGAGGAGCGCCCGGGCCTTCTCCGGCTGGCGGTCGAGAGACACTCCGCGCCTGTCCTCGAGCAGCCCCGCCGCGATCAGCCTGAGCCGAGGGCGGAGGCGGTAGTGGAAGCTGGCGGCGTCGCCGGCGCCGAGCGCGACCTCGCCCTCGAGCTGCCCGAGGCTGCGCGGCCGTTCCGCCGGGCGGTCGCGGTCGCCGCGCGTCGACCGCAGGCGACCCGCATCTGGGAACGACTCACGGAGCGCCTGAACCGCGAGACCGAGCACGACGGCACACACGACGAGCGCGTAGACGCGCACCGCCTGCTCGAGCCTGCCCGCCGCGAGCACCGCGACGAGCAGGAGGGCGATCGTCGGAAGGAGGAGCAGGCGCGCCGCCCGCCGGACGGCGTCTCTCACGCAGGCACCTCTGCAGGCTCCGCCAGCCCGGCGCTGTCCCGGAGCTCGTCGCGGACCCGAACGAGCGCGTCGATCGCCTCGTCCTTCATCGCAGCGTCGACCACGTGGGGAGAGAACTCGGCGCGGACGAAGAGGTCGACGAGGCGCCGGGTCGCGCGACGGTCGACGTCGAGCCGGCCGAGGACGCGCGCGAGATGCTCTTCCGGCGTGTCCGACTCCCGGCGCGGCTCGCCGTGCGCGGCGAGCACCCGCTCGAGACGGGCGTACGCGGCGATCACGGCGCGGCGCGGGTCGGCCTCGGCGCGCAGGTCGTCGATCGTGACTTCGAGCGTGTCGGCAAGCTCGACCGCGAGCTCGGCACGCGCGGTCGTCCTCGCCGAGCGGCGAGCGGCCAGGACGAACGCCGCAACCCCCGCCGCTGCAAGGGCGAGCACGATCGCGACCGGGAGCCAGGCGAACTCGAACTGGTAGCCGGCGCCCGGCCCGGCGTCGAGGCCGGGAGGCGCCGCGCCCCCCTCCCCGCGGTCGAGCGGGGTCTGCTGTGGGTCGAACGCGAGGTGCCAGCCCCGCTCACGGATGTACAGCGCGAGCGCGAAGCCGAACGCGACCAGCGTCGCGATCGCCCGCAGGTCGTTTCTCCGACGCGGCGCGGTCCACTCGGCCTCCCGCCAGCGGGCGAGCGCGACGAGCGAGACCGCCACCCACGCGAGGAGCAGGACGATGACGAGGCTGAAGAGGATGTCGAGCAGGACGTCGGACGGCGGGGTCGAGCTGCCCGAGCCCTCCGAGGACGATCCCGTGGCCGCGACCGCAACCACGCCGACGAGGGCGAGGACCACGAGCGCCGGCCCGACGACGCGCACGGTGCGCGAGGACCGGTCGGGGCGTCGCCGAGCCATGCGGCAGAGGGTACAAGCGGGCCGCCGCGGCCGCGTGCGGGCCCTAGTCGATCATCTAGACGTAGGAGCGGGCGCCCGTCTCGGCGTACGCCGGCAGGACCTCCTCTGCGAGCCGCTCGACCTGCTCGAGGCTCGGGATCTCGGGGAAGACGATCAGGATGTCGACGCCGGCCTCCTCGTACGCCGCGATCTCCTCGGCGAGCTTCGAGGCCGACCCGTGGTGGATGAGGTTCTCCGGCTCCGTCCAGAGCCGGCCGTAGTAGCGGAGCACATGGTGCGCCGCCTCGTCGAGGGCCTTCGCGGCATCGTCGCCGACCGCGACGTACGCGAGCCCGGCGACGGTCGCAGCGGGCTTCCCCGCGGCCGCGAACGCCTCGCGGATCCCCGGCGTGCGCTCCTTCATCGCCGCGGAGCCGCTCGTCCCGAAGATGAAGCCGTCGGCGACGCGCGCCGCACGCTCGACCGCCTTCGGCGTCATCGCGCCGGACCAGATCGGCGGCGCTGGCTGCTGCACGGGCGCCGGGCCGAGCACGCCGGTGTCTCGATCGGTCGCGCGTGCGCCTGCCCACACCTCGCGGATCCGGCCGACCTGCCGCTCGAAACGGGACGAGCGGCCGCGGAACTCGGCGCCGAACACCTCGAAGTCGTCCTCTCGCCCGCCCTGCGCAAGCCCGAGCACGAGCCTGCCGGCCGAGAGCTGGTCGACGACGGCCGCCTGCTTCGCGACGAGCACCTCGTTGCGGGGCGGGAGCTGGAGGATCGTAGTCGCGAGGCGGATGCGCTCGGTCACGCCCGCAACCCCCGCAAGCGTCGTGAGTGGGTCCCACGAGTCGTAGTTGGGCTTGTCGATCGTGCCGAGCACGGCGAACCCGGCCTCGTCGGCGAGGCGGGCCCAGTCGAGCATGAGGCTCCGATCCGTCTCGTGGGCCATGGTGTTCGGCAGGCCGATTCCGAGCTGCATGGGGTTCTCCTCTCGCGGTCCGACGGCGTCCTCCCGACCTTGCCTGAGGGAGCGCAGCCTGGGCGGCAATCGGCGACCCGCTTGCGTGGGCGTGGAGAATGACGGAGGGGTGGCGACGAGCTCGACCGGGGAACTCGGGGCACGGCACGTGTCCGCCGACGAGGCCGTCGGCCTGATCGGGCCGGGCGACCACGTCTTCGTCGGCAGCGCCTGCGAGACGCCGCGCACGCTCGTCGAGGCGCTCGGCCGACGTGCCGCGTCTCTGCCGCGCCGGGCTCCTGCGGCTCGACGTCGCGCTCGTACAGGTCGCGCAGCCGGACGAGCAAGGGATGTGCAGCCTGGGCGTCTCGGTGGACATCACGGGCGATGCGGCGCTCGCAGCCCGCACCGTGATCGCCGAGGTCAATCCGTCGATGCCGCGCACGGCTGCACGCCCGCACCGTCGAGTATGCGCGCGGCCACGGCGTCCGCGGCTTCACCGCCGACGTCCTCGTCGAGAACCCCGCGATGCTCCGCGTCTTCCGGCGCGGCGACCACGAGCTCGCCGTGACGACGTCCGCCGGCGTGCACGAGGTGACGATGCCGTTCACCGAGGCTCCGTAGCGCTCAGACGCCTGCGGGAGGCTCGGTGGACGTCGCGCGCAGCGTCCGCGCGGCCACGACGTTGCCCTTCTGCTCGTAGAGGGCAAGGGCCTCGGCCAGCGTCGCGCTGGACTCTTCCCGTCGACCTGCGGTGCGCAGGACCTCGGCGAGGGCGGCGCACGCCTCTGCGTGCAGCTCGACGTAGTCGGTCCTCCCTGCGAGCGAAACCGCCTCGCGCGCGAGTGCCTCCGCCATGACCAGATCGCCGCGCCGGGCGAGCAGCTTCGCACGGACGGCCCTCCACGCCGCTTGTCCGTCGACGTCCTCGGGCACGGTCAGCCGAGCCGGATCCCATCGCTCGGACAGACGGAGCGCCTCCTCGTCCCGCCCTTGCCGGTACAGCGCCTCGAGCAGCGACGGCACGGCGCTCGAGAGGTAGCCGAGCTCGCCGATCTCCTCGAGCCGATCGCACGCTGCGCGCGCATGTCGCTCCGCCGCCACCGACTCGCCCGCGAGGAGCTCGACGTCGGCGGCCGCCACCTTGACGTGTGAATGGAGCTCGACCTCGAGGACGCCCTCGGCGAGAGTCGCGGCCCGTGTCAACGCCGAGCGCGCCGGCTCGAACCTCCCTTCCATCGCCTCCAGGCGGGCCCGCGCATTCAGGAACGCCATGTCGAGCCTGCGGTTCCCCTCGAGCCGCGTGCGCAGGGACTCCAACGACACAAGGCCCTCGGACGTCGGGGTCGGACCGTAGACGATCGCGGCGACGATGTACTGGAGACATTCGGCCTCTTGGTAGCGATCACCTGCGTTTCGCGCGTGGCCGGCTGCACGTTCGAGATCCTCGAGCGCCCCGGCAGAATCGCCGGCCCAGAAGCGCAGCCTCCCGGCGAGCGCAAGCGCATGGGCAAGACCCGCCTCGTCGCCGTGCTCCGCGTAGACGCGCAGTGCCGATTCGACCTCGGCGAGCACCTCCTGCCGCGTCGCGGTCGTCGTGTGGAAGCGAAGGTCGACGAGCGCGAGCGCCGAGTCGGCCGCGATGACCGGCTCGCCGAGCGCGAGCGCGCGCTCCAGCGCTTCGGCGAGGACGGCTTCGGCGCGCTCCATGTTCGCCGCGTCCCGGTACGCACGACCGAGAGATGGCATGAGACTCAACCGGTCGCGATCGTCGTCCGGGAGAAGCCCGACCGCGCGCTGGAGGAGGTTCGCCGCCGCCGGGCCGTCCCCGCGAGCGTGGGCGCGCCTACCGCACGTCGCGAGCGACTCCGCCGCGCGAGAGGCGAGCGCGTTCGCGCGCTCATCCCGCGGACCGAGCTCCACGACCCAGCGGCACGCCTGCTCGAGGTGGTAGCCGACGACCTCGTCGAACTCGTCGCCGCGTCCGTCCAGCCAGTCGGCGAACCGCTCGTGCAGCTCCGAGCGTCGTTCTTTCGGCAGCCGCGCGTACGCCGCGTCGCGAATCAGCGCGTGCCGGAAGCTGAACATGTCCGCGATCGCATCATGCGGGCGGATCAGCTCGTTGCGGACAAGCGCCGCAAGTCGAGCGCCGGGAGGACGACGCCCGTCGCGGGAGAGCTCGCCGAGCGCCTCCCATTCGAAGTCGTGGCCGATCACGGACGCCCGTTCGAGGACGTCGCGCTCCTCTTCCGGCAGCGCGTCCAGACGCGCCGCGAGCAGCGCCTGGATCGTCGGCGGCACTGCACCCGGGTCACCCCCGTCGGCCAGCATCGCGAGCAATTGCTCGACGAAGAGAGGGTTCCCTTCCGCCACCTCGCGGATCCGGGAACGCGTCGAATCGTCGAGCGGCGCGCCCTCGACGAGATTCTCGATCAGCTCCTCGGCCTCGGGCTCCGACAGCGGCGCGAGAGTCATTACCTCCCCGCCCCAGGCGGGCCGCCCGTCGAGCAGCTCCGGCCGGGCGAGGCAGAGGAGCAGCAGTGGCGCGTCGCGCGTCCAGTCACCCAGGTGCTCGGCCAGGTCGAGCAGCGTCGGCTCGGCCCAGTGGATGTCTTCGACGACGAGTGCGAGCGGTCGCTCGCGCGCCCGCTGCTCGAGCGACTTCCGCACCGACCAGAAGACCTCCTCGGGCGCGCCTGACGAAAGGGCGGCATCGAGCTCGTGCTCGGCACCCGCCTCCCGGAAGATCTCGACGAGCGGCCAGTAAGTGATGCCCTCCCCGTACGGCAGGCACCTGCCGGTCAGGACAGAGGCTTCGCCCGCGAGCGCCTCGGACACCTCCCGCGCCAGCCGCGATTTGCCGATCCCCGGCGGCCCGACCACGGTGACGAGGCGGCAGCCCCGCGCCTCGACCGCGTCGTCGAACGCCGAGCGCACTCGGGCCAGCTCGGCCCGGCGTCCGACAAGTGGCGCGTCGAGCCGTCGGGCGAACGCGGGGGCACCTACCCTCACTCGGAGCAGGCGAAAGGCGACGAGCGCTTCCGTCTTGCCCTTGACGGCGAGGGGCGCGACCGGCTCGACCTCGATCGCGTCGCGCGCGAGGACGTGCGTCTGTTCGCCGATGAGGATCTCGCCCGGCTCGGCGGCCTGCTCCAGGCGCGCCGCGACGTTGACCGCGTCGCCGGTGACCAGCCGCTCCTCGGTCCCCGTCACGACCTCCCCCGTGTTGACCCCGGTGCGCACGCGAAGGGAGACGCCGTAGTCGCGCTCGAGCTCCGCGTTCAACGACGCGAGAGATTCGCGGAGCTCCACGGCGGCGCGCAACGCGCGCAGCGCGTCGTCCTCGTGGACGACCGGGACGCCGAACGCGGCCATGACCGCGTCGCCGATGAACTTCTCGACCGTCCCGCCGTGCCGTTCGAGGCATCCTCGGGCGAGGTCGAAGTAGCGCGCCATGACGCGGCGGAACGACTCCGGGTCGAGCCGCTCGCCGAGCGCCGTCGAGCCGGTGACGTCGGCGAACAGGACGGTGACCGTCTTCCGCGACTCCCGGGACGCGGGCGCGGCGAGGACTGACCCGCATTCGCTGCAGAAGCGCGCGCCGTCGGGATTGCTCTCGCCGCAGCTCGGGCACCGGTGCACGGGCACAGACTACGAGTGTTCCGGCGGACTTTCGACGCGTCTGCGCACAGGCCATCCGGGTAGCGCGGCTCTCCTTTCGTCAGACGGCCGAGAACTGGCCGGTGACGCCGATCGCGGCGCGGACGCCGCCGAGCTGCTCGAGCAGTTCGGCCTCGCCGACGCCGCGACCCGCCCGGTCTCGACCTACTCGGGCGGAATGCGGCGCCGGCTCGACCTCGCGATGACGCTGGTCGGCGCGCCGCGCGTGATCTTCCTCGACGAGCCCACGACAGGGCTCGACCCGCGCAGCCGCCGTCACATGTGGGACGACATCCGCGGTCTCGCGGCCGCCGGCGTCACCATCGTTCTCACGACCCAGTACCTCGACGAGGCAGACGAGTTGGCCGACCGGATCGCCGTCCTCGACCACGGACGGATCGTCGCCGAGGGCACGTCCGACGAGCTGAAGCGACGCACCCCGGGCGGGCACATCCGCCTTCAGTTCGCCGACGCGACTGCCCTGCACGCAGCCGCCTCCGTCCTCGACGGAGCCGCGCCCGACGAGGAGCGGCTCTCCCTTCGCGTCTTCGGAAACGGCGACGTCGCGTCGCTCCGCCGCGTGCTCGCGCAACTCGACGGCGCCCGGATCGCCGTGGAGGACCTCTCGATCCACAACCCCGACCTCGACGACGTCTTCTTCGCCGTCACCGGCGACCCGACGTCCGAAGCGGAGGCAGCCTGATGACCACCCTCGCCTACACCGTCGGCGACTCCACCACGATGCTCCGCCGCAACCTGCGCCGCCTGCAGCGCTACCCGTCCCTCACCCTGCTGCTGATCGGCATGCCGGTCGTCTTCCTCCTGTTGTTCGTCTACGTCTTCGGCGGTCGGCTCAGCCAGGGGCTCGGCGCCGAGCACGCCGCGGGCCACCAGGGGCGCGCCGGGTACCTCAACTACGTGACGCCCGGCGTGCTGCTCATGACCGTCGCCGCCGCCGTCCAGGGCACCGCGATCGTCGTCGCGATGGACATGACCGGAGGGATCATCGACCGCTTCCGCACGATGGCGATCGCCCGCTCGGCCGTCCGCACCGGCCACGTGCTCGCGAGCCTGATTCAGACCCTCCTCAGCATCGGCATTTTGCTCGCCGTCGCCGTCGCGCTCGGCTTCCGGCCGACGGCCGGCCCGCTCGAGTGGCTCGGCGCGATCGGGATGCTCGCCCTGTTCTCGCTCGCGCTCATCTGGCTCGCGACGGCCCTCGGGCTCGCCGCCAGGAGCATCGAGACGGCGAGCAACACACGCCGATGTTCCTCACGCTCCTCCCGTTTCTCGGCAGCGGCTTCGTCGTGGTCGCGTCGATGCCCGCCGGGCTCCGCCAGTTCGGGCAGTACCAGCCGTTCACACCCACCACCGAGACCCAGCGCGGGCTCCTCACCGGCACCCCGATCGGCTCGAACGCGATCATCGCCGTGGCCTGGAGCGTCGGCATCGCCGTCGCCTCCTTCGTCTGGGCGAGGCACCTCTACGCCAGCAAGCGCGCGGGCTGAGCAAACAGACGCCCGAGAACGACGAAAGGCCCTGTCTTGCAGGGCCTTTCCAGTAGCGGGGGCGGGATTTGAACCCGCGACCTCCGGGTTATGAGCCCGGCGAGCTACCTGACTGCTCCACCCCGCGTCGCGGCCACTATCGTAGCACCGGTCGTGGGCTTCTGGATCGCGCTCGCCGTGCTGCTCGCCGGGGTCGTCGGCGGGATCGCGTACGCCCTCGTGCGGGGGATCTCGCTCTGGCGGTTGGTCAAACGCACGGGCGGGACGCTCGGCGCCGAGACCGCGCGGATCGCGGACGCGACCGCGGACATCCAGGAGCACCTCGACCGGGCGAGCGCCTCCGGCACGTCGCTCGGCGACGCGGCCGCGCGCCTCGCGGTCTCGCGCGCGAAGCTCGACGTGCAGCTCGGGGCAGTGCGCGAGGCCCGCCAGACCATGCGCCGCCTGCTCTGGTTCCTGCCCGGCGTCTGACCGGCGCGGGACTGTCGTCCGCGCGGAAGACGAGTACGGTGAGAGCGTGCGTGTCGCCGCCGTCGACCTCGGCACGAACACGACTCGCCTGCTCGTCGCCGACGTCGAGGACGGCCGAGTCGACGAGGTCGCGCGCCGCGAGGAGGTCACGCGGCTCGGCGAGTCCGTCGACCGGCGGCGGATCCTCCTCCCCACCGCGGTGGCGCGTGTCCGCAACGTCCTCGTCGACTACCGGCGCGAGGCGGAGCTGCTCGGGGCGGAGCGCGTGCTCGCCGTCGCGACGAGCGCCGTGCGGGACGCGGACAACGGGGAGGCGTTCCTCGGCGAGGTGGAGTGGAGCTACGGCTTCACTACGCGCCTGCTCTCGGGCGACGAGGAGGCAGCGATGACACTCGCAGGCGTAGCGAGCGACGGGCCGGTCGCGCCCCGGACGCTCGTTGTCGACATCGGCGGCGGCTCGACGGAGCTCGTCGTCGTCGGTGAATCGGGCGTCGAGACGACGCTCAGCACGGACGCCGGGAGCGTGCGTCTCACGGAGCGCTTCCTCGTCTCCGACCCGCCGCGCGGCGAGGAGCTCGCCGCGTGCGAGGCGCACGTGCGGGGACTGCTGCCGCGCCTGGCGGTCGACCGCGCGATCGGCGTGGCCGGGACGGTCGCGACGGCCGCGAAGGTCGAGCGCGGCGGCGCGCTCTCGGTGCACGGCGATCGCCTCGGTCGCGCGTCGGTCGGGGCAATCGTCGAACGCCTTGCGACGCTTCCGCTCGCCGAGCGCGAGCGCGTCCACGGCCTCGTGTCGGCCCGCGCCCCGGTGATCGTCGCGGGGCTCGTCGTCCTCCACGAGATCCTCGCGTACTACGACCTCGCAGAGGTGACCGTAAGCGAGCGCGACCTGCTCGACGGCGCCGCGCTCGCCGCCACCGAGCTCCCGGCACCCGACGAGTCCGGCGTACACCCGGGCGTCTACACCTGCTGCTGAGCCGCGCCGAGGCTCAGCGAAGCGCCGTCCGGGTTGCGCCCCGCTTCGCCCGGTACACGATCGGCGAGCGGACGACGTACCCCACCGGGACGCTCCACACGTGCACGAGCCGCGTGAACGGCCACACCGCGAAGAGGAGCCAGGCGATCGTGACGTGCGCCTGATACACGAACGGCGCGTCGACCATCAGCGAGCCCTTCGGGTCGAGCACGAAGACGCTCCGGAACCAGGGCGAGACGGTCTCGCGGTAGTCGTACTCGTCGACCAGCCCGCCCAGGAACGTGCAGAACATGCCGAGCGTGATCGTGGCAAGGAGCAAGGGGTACATGACCCAGTCGCTTGGCAGGGTGGTCGCGCGGATCCGATCGATCCGCAGGCGACGGTAGACGAGGACAAGCGCCCCGACGCACAAAAGGATCCCCGCGGCGCCGCCCGCGACGATGGCGAGCCAGTGGTAGGCATCCTCGGAGATGCCCACCGCGTTCGTCCACGACTTCGGGACGAGGATTCCCAGGACGTGCCCTGCGATCACGCCGAGGATCCCGACGTGGAACGCGACGCTCCCGACGAGAAGGAGCCTGCGCTCGAGCAACTGGGTCGAGCGGGCCGTCCACCGGTACCCGTCCCGCCGGTAGCGCCAGACATGGCCCACCACGAACGAGGTGAGCGCCACGTACGGCAGCAGGATCCAAAGGATGGTGTCCGCCCGGCTCATGCCCCGACCTCCGCGGGCGCTTGGATGCCGAGCGGGTCGAGGCCCACGAGCTCGGCCGGCGGGCCCTCCTCGGCGAGCCGCTGCATCTCGCGTACCTGCGCCGCGGTGGGCTGGGGAAGCGCCGCGCAGAGCGCGTCGAGCACGCCCGCATGAAGGCTTCCCCGGTCGTGGAGCGCCGCACGGATCAGCTCGAGCACACCGCGGAACGCGGTCAGCGCCTCGTGCCCCTCGGCGGGCCGCAGCGCCGCGAACTCGAGCATGACCGGGAGGTAGTCGGGCAGCTCGGAGCCCTCGAGCGGGAGACCCGCCTCGGCGTAGCGCCGCTTGAGACGGACGAGCTCGAGCCCCCGCTGCCGACGGTCGCCGTGGACGTGGTACGTGAGGTGGAGTCCGCAGCGACGGTCGAAGTCGAACGTCTCGACGTACCCGCGGCGCAGCTCGGACAGCGGGGTCGTCGCGAGCCCCTCGATGACCGGCTCGAGCGCGCGCCGCTCGGCCCGCGGCAGCGCCGCGCACGCGGCGCGCAGCTCCGGCAGCGCCCCGAGCAGGGATTCGTCGGGGTATGCGAGGAGCACGGAGAGGAGCTTCGGGTTCACGACCGCTTCCGGAAGTCGAGGAACGACACGTTGCCTCCCGCCGTCTCGGCGCCCGGGACGGGCGGCGCTGCGCCGAACGGGTCCTTCTCCTGCGAGAGCGCGCCACAGCTTCCGGGCCCTCCTGCGAAGTCCAGGCCGCAGGCGCCCTGCTGCGAGTGCGGGTTCACGCCGATCTCGCCGTGGGCCTGCGGGATCACGTACCGCTCGTCGTACTTCGCGATCGCGAGGAGCCGGAACATCGCGTCGATCGCGTCGGGCTCCATCCCGACCGACGCCGCGAGCGCCGGGTCCGGCTCGCCGCCGAGGTTCCGTTCGCGCGTCCAACTGCGCATCGCGGCGAGCCGGCGAAGCGCGACGCGGACGGGCTCCGGGTCGCCCGCGGTGAGCAGGTTCGCGAGGTACTCGATCGGGATCCGGAGCTCCTCGATCGCGGGGAACACGTCGTCGGGGTCGGCCTCGGAGCCCGGTCCCTCGACGAGGCTCATCACGGGTGAGAGCGGCGGAACGTACCAGACCATCGGCAGCGTGCGGTACTCGGGATGCAGCGGCAGCGCGACCCGGTGCTCGACCGCGAGCGCGTACACCGGAGAGCGCGCGGCGGCGTCGAGCCAGTCCTCGGCGATCCCGTCGCGACGCGCCTGCTCCCGCACGTCGGGGTCGGCCGGGTCGAGGAACAGCGAGAGCTGCGCCGGCAGCAGGTCCTTCTCGTCGGGCACGGAGGCCGCCTCCTGCACCCGGTCGGCGTCGTAGAGCACGACGCCGAGGTAGCGGATCTTCCCGACGCACGTCTCCGAGCAGATCGTCGGCTGGCCCGCCTCGATCCGTGGGTAGCAGAGCGTGCACTTCTCCGCCTTGCCCGTCGACCAGTTGAAGTAGACCTTCTTGTACGGGCAGCCGCTGACGCACATGCGCCACGAGCGGCACTGCTCCTGGTCGACGAGCACGATCCCGTCCTCGGCCCGCTTGTACATCGCCCCCGACGGGCACGACGCGACACACGACGGATTGAGGCAGTGCTCGCAGATCCTCGGGAGGTAGAACATGAACGCCTTCTCGTACTCGAGCCGCACGTGCTCCTCGACGCCGTCCCGGAGGTTCGGGTCGAGGCGGGCGCGCTCGGGCGCCCCCGCGAGGTCGTCCTCCCAGTTCGGCCCCCACTCGAGGTCGAGCGGGCGCCCGGTCACCTGCGACTCCGGCCGGGCGACCGGCTGGTGCTTCGACGGCCCCGCGGTGGTGAGCGTCTCGTAGTCGTAGGTCCACGGCTCGTAGTAGTCGTCGAGCGTCGGCAGCTCCGGGTTGAAGAAGAGCGTGGCCAGCTTGCGGAGGCGACCGCCCGCCTTCAGCCGCAGCTTCCCGCCCCTGAGCTCCCAGCCGCCCTTCCACTGCTCCTGGTCCTCCCAGCG
>DASSJV010000073.1:0-2492 GCA_035691005.1 Gaiella sp.
CGGCCGAGCGTCTCGCACGGACGCAACTCGCGGGGAAGCCGGACGCCTACCGAGTTCTCGTCGCCGAGATGGAGCAGGCCTCCGGCCTCCTCAGCGAGGTCGCGCTGGCCAACGTCTCGAAGTCGGGGAAGCCGACCGACGCCGTACGCCGCCGCGTTCTCGACCACATCCGCGGCGCACTCTCGAGCAAGGAGACCCGAGCACTGCTGAAACGTGGGATGCTCGTCGAGGAGATCGCGCCAGTGGGATTCGACGCCTTCGCCGGGGTGCCCGTCCCCGAGAGCAGCTCGGGATCTGCGGCCGCCGCGAAGAAGCGCGACGCCGAGCGGGAGGAACGGGCGCGGGACAAGGAGCGGAGGCGGGCCGTGTCCGCACTCCGCAAACAGCTCGCGGAGGCCGAGCAGCTCGTGAACGAGGCGACCCGCCACCGCGACGAGCTGGCGGGCCGCCTCACTGAGCTCGAGGCGGAGAGCTAGCGCCGGAAGCCGGCCGACTCGATCCGGGCGCGGCTCACCTCCGTCCGCGCGGTGTTCCGCTCTCGGCGCTCGCGGCAGGCCGCGCAGCGGAGCTCGACGTTCTTGGTCCAGCGCGACCCGCCCCTCGAGTACGGGATGATCTGGACGTACTCGAGGTCGAGCAGCGACCGGCAATCGACGCAGCGACCGCGGTCGCGGCACCAGACCGCGAAGCGGACGATCGGCGAGAAGGTCTCCTCCCTCGCGCGGGTCGGCTCCTCCCCGAAGAGCGACGCACGGGTCCGCGCTGCCTCGGCTGCGCGGTTCGTGCGCTCCCTGTCGCCCGCGAGCACGAGCGCGGCCACGTCTCGTGCCGACCGGCCTTCGTCGTCCCACCAGAAGCGCTCCAGGTACCACCACCAGCGGCGTCCGTCTCGCTTCGCCACGAGCACCGGCCGGTCGAACTGGAGAGCTGCCATGCGGACGAAGCGCCGCTCGGAGCACTCGAAGTAATGGCGGGACGAGTGGAGCCGAAAGAGCCTCGCGCGGCGTTCGCGCTCCCCGGCGCTCGACGCCGCGTGCTGCACGTGCTCGAGGCGATGGTGGCTGCTGTGTAGCTCGTGACGCGCAGCGCGGAGGCGCGCCCGCACCATCTTGATCTCGTGGGCGAGCGCACGCTCGCCACGGGCGTCGTCGAGCTCGCGCGCGACCGCGATCTGGGACGCGAGCTTCCGCAACGCGTCGTCCGCACGCTGCGTCTCGAGCTCGGCGCGCAAGACGTCCATCTCGGCGCGTGCGACACGCGCGCGGCGCTTTCGCGCGCGTCGGTCGACTTCCTGAACCTCGAGCTGCTCGATGAAAGCCGCCGTGTCCTGGACGAGCATCGCCGCCGTCCAGCCTACGAGCCGCCTCGGACGGGCTTCGCTACGCGCTGGTCCAGACGGCGTCGGTACCGAGCGCCGTTCGCACCGCCCGCCCGTCGGCGACGAGCTCGGTGAGCCGGTGCTCCGCCGCTTCGCGGTCCGGCACGGGATCGGAGCCCTCGGCGAGGAGCAGCGCCACCTCGGCGGTCGCGAGCCCGTGCGGGAAGAACTCGAGCAGCGCCTCCGGCGACTCCGGCGGCGGGACGCGCTCCAGATCGGGCGCGAAGTTCGCGAGGAGCGTGTCGTACGAGAGGAGCGGTTGCCACCCTCCCGCGAAGGCAGTCTCCTCGCCACAGCGGAACACGACCGACGGCGCGGTGAAGCGGACGTGGCCGTCGGAGACGGTCGTCTTGTCCTGTGCGTGCGCGGGCGATCCGGCCGCGGACCTCGCCTCAGCGCGCTGGCGCTCGTACTCGGCGACGACGTCGGGGTCGTCCGCGCGTGACGCGACCGCACCGACGGCCGTCTCGAGGCTCGCCGTGTCGTCGAGGTAGACCGAGCCGGCGAAGTGCCCGAACTGGAGCGCACGGAACGCGTGCCACTCGGAGCCCGGTTCCGCGAGCCCCGCGGCGACGACGGCCCGGCAGCCGCGGCCGGTACCGGCCGGACGCTTCTTCGGCTCGGTCGCGAAGGGCATCCCGTAACGCGCTCCGAAGACGTGCTGCCAGCGCGCGAGGGCCCGCTCGCCGTCGAACGTCCTCGCCGCCTCCGTGCTCACCTCCTCGCGCAGCCCGATCATCACGAGCCGCCACGTGAGCTGGTCGCGGAAGCGCCACTCGAGGACGCGCAGCGCGGGGTTCGCCGAATAGGCCCAGGGGCAGCCCGCATCGGTGTAGAGCGTCGCCTCGATCACGGCGGTTCGATCGTAGCCACGGGGTGCTACCCTCCTCCGGCTCGGCCGCGCTAGGTGGGGAGTCAGCGGTTCCCTGAACCCGAAATCCGCTCCATGCGGGGCCGAACGCCGTCCGAGGGACGGTTCGTCGGGACAGGGTCTGCGCACGCGGCGTTGACGATCGGGTCCCGCGCACTGGGAGCGTCCGAACCGCGTCAGGTCCGGAAGGAAGCAGCGCTAAGGACTCCCTCTCAGGTGCCGCGGCTCCGCCCGATCCGAGCA
>DASSJV010000074.1:0-3750 GCA_035691005.1 Gaiella sp.
CGCACGATCAAGATCACGCTGCCCGGCCCGTTCACGATGAGCCAGCAGGCCTCCAACGAGTTCTACGACGACGAGGCGGAGCTCGCGATGGACCTCGCCCACGCGGTCAACGAGGAGATGCGCGACCTGTTCGCGGCCGGCGCCGACATCGTGCAGATCGACGAGCCCTGGCTGCAGTCGCGGGCCGAGAAGGCGCGCGAGTTCGCGCTGCCGGCGATCGACCGCGCGCTCGCTGACCTGCCGGGGACGACCGCGCTGCACACCTGCTTCGGCTACGCCGCCGTCGTCCACGACAAGCCCGACGGCTACCCGTTCCTCGCCGAGCTGGCGGACTGCGCGGCCGACGTGCTGGCGATCGAGGCCGCCCAGCCGGGCCTGGACCCCGCGATGCTCGCGCCGATCGCGCACAAGACCGTGATCGTCGGCGTGCTCGACCTCTCCACCGACGAGGCCGAGACGCCCGAGCAGGTGGTCGCGAGGATCGAGGCGGCGCTGGCGGTCGTGCCCGCCGAGCGGCTGCAGGTCGGGCCGGACTGCGGGATGAAGTACCTGCCGCGCGACGCGGCGTTCGCGAAGCTGCGCGCGCTGGTGGACGGCGCGCGGCTCGTGCGCGAGCGGCTCTAGACGAGCTCCCGGCACGGTGCGCAGCGCGCCGTGCCGGCATCCACGAGCTCGCGCACGCGCGCGAGGACGTCGCGGACGACCCCCAGCCGCTCGACGGTGTCCGCGAGGAAGGGGTGGAAGAGCAGGACGAGCTGGTCGACCGGCTCCTCGAGCGCGGCGAGCACCGTCTCGCGCAGTCGTGCGGGCGGGAGCGGCTCCTGCGCGCCGCGCATGTCCGCGAAGTGGGGCAGGTAGTGGTAGGCGTCCAGCAGCGGCCAGCGGAACGGCAGCGCGGGCATCCCGCCGGTCGGCGTCCCCTCGGCGGGCGAGCAGTAGATGAACCCGAGCTCGCGCAGCAGCGCGGGCGTCGCCTCCGTCAGCTCCCCGCCCGGCGGGCGGAACCCGGCGGGCTCCAGTCCCAGGGCGCGCATCCCCTCGGCGCTGCGCCGCAGGCGGTCGCGCTCCGTCACGGGGTCGAGCCCGGACCAGCGCTCGTGGCGCCAGCCGTGGCAGGCGACCTCGTGCCCGCGCGCGTCGAGCTCGCGCAGCGTGTCCGGGTAGAGCTCCGTGTTGAGGCCCTCGACGAAGAACGTCGCGCGCAGGCCGGCCTCGTCGAGCGCGTCGAGCAGCCGCGGCAGCGCCTCGGTGACCGAGTGGTGGTGCCCGAGCGGCTCGTCCTCGGGCCACCAGCCGCGCTCGAGGTCGCTCGCCTCCCCGAGGTTGTCGAAGGTGATGCTGACGTTCACTCGGCGGCGACGGTGTTCTCGAGCCGCCCGACGCCCGAGATCTCGACCACGAGCCGGTCGCCGTCGCGCAGGAGCACCTTCGGGTCGCGCCGGTAGCCGACGCCGCTCGGCGTCCCCGTCAGCACGACGTCGCCGGGCCGCAGCGGCATGAACTCGGAGATCGTCGCGACGATCGTCGGGATGTCGAAGATGAACAGGCGCGTGTTGGCCTCCTGCATCCGCTCGCCGTTGAGCTCGAGCGAGATGTCGAGCGCGTGCGGGTCGCCGACCTCGTCGGGGGTGACGAGGAACGGCCCGAGCGGCGTGGAGCGCGCCCAGGCCTTGCCCGCCAGCCACTGGTGGGACTTGTACTGGTAGTCGCGCATCGAGATGTCGTTGGCGATCGTGTAGCCGCCGACCGCCGCCAGCGCCTCCTCGCCGGAGACCCGGCGCACGTCGCGCCCGACCACGAACGCGAGCTCGGCCTCGTAGTCGACGGCCTCGGACTCGGGCGGGAGCGCGATCGGCTCGCCCGCCGCCACCAGCGTGTCCGCGAACTTCGGGAACAGCGCCGGGTAGTCGGGCTCGTCGTAGACGCCCTCCGCGACGTGGGCCCTGTAGTTGAGGCCGACGCAGACGATCTTCCCGGGCCGCGGGACCACGGGCCGCAGCGTCACCTCCGCGAGCGGGATCCGCTCGCCGGTCAGCGGCGGGTCCGCGAGCACCTCGGAGGGCGTCGCGGCGCCGAGCTCCGCGATGTCGCGCAGGGGGAGGACCTGGTCGCCCTCGACGAGCGCCGCGAAGGCGCGCGTCCCGAGCGAGCAGCTCGCGAAGCGGCTCACCCGGCCGGCGCCAGCGCGATGTCGAAGTCGCAGCCCAGGTGCTCGCCGCGCCGCTCGACCGGGCGCACGAGCGCCGGCTTGACCGCGCCGATCGTGTCGTTCTCGAGGTACGGGTCGTCGGGGAAGAAGACCTGCGTCACGAGCGTCCGGTGGCCGGGCGCGGTCACCTTGAAGTGGATGTGCGCCGGGCGCCACGCGTGCTGGCCGACCGCCTCCAGATACCGCCCGACGGGCCCCTCTGTGGGGACCGTGTACGGCTTCGGGAGCATGGTCTGGATCTGGTAGCTCCCGTCCTCGGCGGGGCGGATCTTCCCGCGGAAGTTGTACTCGGGCTGGCGCTCGTCCCAGATGTCGTAACCGCCGGTCGGGCCGGTCTGCCACACGTCGACGACCGCGTCGGCGAGCGGGCCGCCGGCCGTCGAGGTGACCGTGCCGCCGATCAGCAGCACGTCGGCGTCGCCCATCCCCTCGTACTCCTCGTAGATCTTCGCCGGGAAGCCGTCGCGGAACGGCGGGTCGTCGACGTACAGCGGGCCCTCGACGTCGCTCGCCGTCGCGCCGGTCTCGTCCCCGGCGTGCGAGAGCGCGTCGATCAGCACCGACGTGCGCGTGACGTCCGAGAGCAGGACGAACTCGTCCGCGCGCCCGACCTCGGTCAGATAGGCGAGCGCCGTCATCCACTCCTCCTCGGTGACCTGATGGCGCTCCAGCACCTCGTGCAGCGCCGACAGGACGTCGCCCACCACCGCCGTCAGGCGCTCGTTGCCGACCGTGCTCGTTGCTTCCATGATCGCCGTCCTACTTCGTGTACTGGTAGGGGTTGGTGAGGATCCGCGTCTCCGGGATCTCCGGGTGCATCCCGTTCAGCCATGCGTCGTCGCCGAGCGTCTTCGCCGCGTACTCGACGGTCTCCTCGATCGCCCGCCGGGCGTGCGCGAGGTCGACGCCGACCAGGCGCCCGTCGCTCTTGACCACGCGCCCGTTGACGATGACCGTGTGCACGTCGGCGCGCTGCGCCTGGAAGGCGACGTGGCCGTAGGGGTGCAGGATCGGGAACATCACGGGGGAGTGCTCGTTCTTGACGAGCACGACGTCGGCCTTCTTGCCCGGCTCGAGGCTGCCGATCAGGTCGTCCATCTGCAGCGCGCGGCTGCCTCCGCGCGTGGCCCAGTCGACGACCTGCTCCGCGCGCAGGTGGTGGTTGGTGACCGTCTCCTGCTTGGCGTGCGCCTCCAGGTGCTCGCGCGAGCGGTCCGCGCCGAGCGTCGCGCGCATCGCGCAGAAGAGGTCGCCGCTCCACCACACGCTCGTGTCCATCGAGAGCGAGACGGGGATGCCGTGCTTGCGCAGCCGCCAGGTCGGCGGGTAGCCCTGGCCCGCGCTCTGCTCGCTCTCCGTCGACACGGAGACGGAGCCGCCGGTCGCCGCGATGCGATGGTACGAGTCGTCCTCGAGCGTCGCCGCGTGCACGTAGATGTTCTGCGGCGTGGCGAAGCCGTTGTCGTAGATGAGCCGGATGCCGTCGTCGTTGGTCGCGCCCCAGACGCCGGCGTGCGTGGTCACCGGGACACCGAGGTCGC
>DASSJV010000075.1:0-8913 GCA_035691005.1 Gaiella sp.
CGTCGCCGCATTCCGCGAGGAGGTAGGCGAGGAGCGCCTGGAGCACGCCGAAGCGCTCGGGGGCGACGGGCCCCGCAGGCTGCCGCTCGGGCGCGACGCGGCGCTCGGCACGGCGCTCGCGCGCATGGTCGGGCGCGGCGCCCTCGTGGCGCTCGCGCAGCAGCCGGAGCGCATCCGCGACCTCGTCGCGGAGGTCGGGCGGCTCGAGCGGAATCGCGCGGCCGTTCTGACGGAGGATCCACGACGCGAGCGGGCCGAGCACGGCGTACGGGGTCTCGAACACGCCGTCCGTGACCGTGCCCGCGTCAGAGAGCGTGCGATGCACCCACCAGGCGGTGTCGCCCTGCACCTCGATCCGCGCGACGCCCGTCTGCACGCCGATCTGCCAGGGGCGCGCGACGCGATGCGCGTCGACGTCGAACTCGGCCGGCTGTCGGAAGTCGCGCTCGCGACGCGTCGCGAAGCGGATGTCGGAGCGGATTCGCGCGACGCGGAACGTCCGCGTCGCGTCGCGGTCGAGATCGTGCCCGACGACGTACCAGACGCCCTCGTCGAGCCGGAGCGCATACGGGTTCAGCCTCCGCTCGGTCTCGCGCTCGCGCGCCGGCGACCAGTAGCGGAACTGGATCGTGCGCTGCTTCGAGATCGCGGACTCGAGCTTCGAGAGTCGCGCGGCGAGCTCCGGGGAGTAGTCCGGTGCCGTGACGCGGACGCGCTCGGCGGTCGCGGTCGGCGGATGGCGGAAGCCCGGACGGCCGAGCGCGAGGTTCTGGAGTGCGAGGCGGAGGGGCTCGGCGTACGCGAACTTCCCCTCCAACGTGTAGAGCGCCGTCTGCAGCGCGGCCAGCTCGTCCTCCTCGAGGTCGAGCTGGTCGAGGAAGTAGTGCTCGGAGCGGAGCGAGTAGAGCTCCTCGCCCGTGAACTCGTCGCGCTGTGAGGTCAGCGGCACGCCGAGCGCCGTGAGCTCCGCGCGGTCGGAGTAGAAGCGGCGCGCGAACGCCTCGTCGGACATCTCGGAGTACCCCTCGACGTTGCCCTTTACGTCCCTCGCGGTCAGCGGCCGGCGCTCCGCCATCAGGAACGCCACGAGCGAGAGCTGGCGGATCAGCTTGTCGGCGTCGTGGGACACGCGCGGCCTACCCTATCGCGGCCGTGCCCGGCCGAGCCGGCACGCCTCGGCGGGACGCCCCTCGGCGCCCGCGGATCTGGCTGTGGTCGACTACGCGACCGCCGCTGCGCGGCTCGAGACCGTCTGCTCGAGATGCTGATGCGAGGGGCAGTAGTCGCGGCCGGGGAGCGGCGTGCGCTGGCAGGCCTTGCCCTTGCGGGTCGTGGCCTTGCACCTGCTGATGCCGCCGTCGAGCAGTCCCGCCTCGAGCTGCGCCTCGATGAACGCGACCGCCGCCGAGACGCCTTCGCGCACGGCCCAGGCGACCTTCGCCTGCGCCGTGATCGGGAAGTAGCGGCGGATGTCGTGGAAGAGCGTCCGGTCCGGTCGCGCGAAGTAGTGCGGATCCTGCGCGAGACGCGTCATCGTCTCCTCGCACTCGCAGAGCACGGCGCGACGGTATTCGAGGCGCGTGGGCTGGTCGACGTACGGATCGATCAAATCCTTGATCGAGCGGTAGATCGCCCGCGAGTACTGGTACATGCAGGACTGCAGCTGCGCGAGGTTGGCCTCCATACGGATCCCGTCTCCCGTCCGTTTTCGCCTTCGCCGCGGGCTCAATCGGGGGCTCCCGCAGCTTCCGAGGGCGAGTCTACCCGGACCGGGCCGCTGTTACAAACTTCGTCACGAGCGTTGCCTCACGAGAAGACGAGCGGCCCTACGAGGAGACCTGCGCGACGCGCGCCCCCTTCACCGCCGCGCGCGCCTTGCGAAGGACGCTCGTCGCCTCGGCCTCGGTCTCGTACTTCCCGGTGAACGTCATCCAGTAGCCGGGGCGCAGGCTCGCGAACGTCGAGGAGTCGAGCACCCCGACCTGGCGCAGCCCGCGCGCCCGCGCCTGCTGTGCGACGGCCACCGCCTCGTCGCGTCCGCGGGTCTTGGGGACCGAGACGAGCACGATCGTCCACCCGCGCTCGGCGCGCGACCACTGCGCGAGCGCGGCGCCCGGCTCGACGGGCGTCGCCGGCACCGTGGCGCTGCCGCCGATCGCGGTGACGACGGACTCGGAGCCCGACCCGTTCGACGCGACGGCGATCGCGACGGCCGTGCCCGCGAGCGCGACGGCGGCGAGCCCGGCGACGCGGAGTCGCAGCTCGTGCGCCTCGGTCGGCGGAGGGCCGACGCGCCACCGGCCCGGTTGACGGAGACCGCACTCGAGGCAGTACTCCTGGCCGCGGGCGAGCGCCGTGCCGCAGCGGGCGCAGGCGACCCCGGCGGTGGCGTTCACGCCTCGGTGCCGTCGTCGGTGTCGTCGTCGTCGAGCGCGCGCCCGCAGCTCGGGCAGTACCGCGCGCCGACGAGGATCGGTGCGCCGCACACGCAGATCGCCTGCTGCCGGCGGCGGAGGCCCAGCCCCGAGACGAGGGCGTCGATCTCGGAGACGCGGGTCTCGATCGCGACGAGCTCCGCGCAGCGCTCGACGACGAGCGCCTCGTTGAACTGGTCGCGGCGGTACATCTCGAACGTCAGACCTCCGAGCTCCCGCAGCCGGTCCTCGCGGATCCCGAGCAGAGCGCGGCGCTCCCGCCGAAGCTCGCTCGCGGCCGGCGTGGCCGGCTTCCTCTGGAAGAGCGCCACGCGCGCAGGATAGTCGCGCGCCCCGGCGGGTCAGGACGGCGCGTTACAGCTGGACGACGACCAGGCGCTCTTCGGTCATCTCGCGCACGGTCCAGGCGGGGCCCTCGCGCGTGTTGCCCGAGTCCTTCACGCCGCCGTAGGGCATCTGGTCGGCGCGGAACGTCGGCGCCTCGTTGATCGTGACGCCGCCGAACTCGAGGCGCGACGCGGCGGCGAGCGCGCGGGTCACGTCGGCCGTAAAGATTCCCGCCTGGAGGCCGTAGCGCGTCGAGTTCGCGAGCGCGACGGCCTCGTCGAGCGTCGCGTAGCGCTGGAGCGTGCAGACCGGGCCGAACACCTCGTCGCACGCGAGGCGCGCCTCCGGCGGTGGCGCCTCGACGACGGTGGGGCGGAGGAGGTCGTTCTCGACGACGCCGCCGGTCAGGACGGTCGCGCCTCCAGCGCGCGCCTCCTCGATCCACTCGAGCACCCGCTCGCGCTCGGAGGCGGCGATCAGGGGGCCGACGTCGGTCGACTCGTCGGCCGGGTCGCCGACGACGAGCGCGTCGACGAGCGGCACGAGCGCGTCGCGGAACGCGTCGTAGACGTCCTCGTGGACGAGGATCCGCTGGACGGAGATGCAGCTCTGGCCGGCGAACGAGAACGCATTCGCGGCGCACCGGGCGGCGGCGAGCGCCACGTCTGCGTCCGGCTCGACGATGACCGGCGTCGCGTTCCCGAGCTCCAGGCTCACGCGCTTCCGCGGAGCGCGCTCGCGGATCCCCCAGCCGACCGGGGCGGAGCCCGTGAAGGTGATCAACGCGACCCGGGAGTCCTCCACGAGCACGTCGCCGATCTCGGCGGACGCGCCGACGAGCACGTTGAGCCAGCCTGCCGGGAGGCCTGCCTCCAGCTCGAGCTCGGCGAGGAAGAGCGCCGACAGCGGCGTCTGGGTCGCGGGCTTGAGGACGACGGCGCAGCCCGCCGCGAGCGCGGGCGCGATCTTGTGCGCGACGAGGTTGAGCGGGAAGTTGAACGGGCTGATCGCGCCGACGACCCCGATGGGCACGCGCTGCGTGAACGCGAGCTTCCCGGCGCCCGCCTGGGACGCGTCCATCGGCACGATCTCGCCGGCGAGCTTGCGCGCCTCGACCGCGGCCATCGTGTACGTCGACACCGCGCGGGCCGCCTCGACGCGGGCGGCCTTCATCGGCTTCCCGGCCTCGGCGCAGATGAGCTTCGCCGCCTCGTCGGCGCGCTCGGCAAGCGCCGCGGCGACGCGGTCGAGGATCGCCGCCCGCTCGTGGGCGGGCAACGGGTCCTGCATCGCGCGCTCGGCGGCGTCGACCGCCGCTCGCGCCTCGGCGGCCCCGACCTTTGCGACGCGTGCGACCGGCGAGCCGTCGTAGGGCGACGCGACCTCCACCCAGTCGTCGCTCGCGATCCACTCGCCGTCGAGCAGGAGCCTCCGCTCGGTCACCGTGGACGCCATGCGGTCAGTCTACGACCTCGGTGGTACCGTGGACCGCCGTGAGCCACGCCCTCGTCGTCGAGGCGATCCGGACGCCGATCGGCCGGCGGAACGGCGCGCTGGCGGGCGTCCGTGCGGAGGAGCTCGCGGCCCAGGCGCTCAACGGCCTGACCGGCCGTCTCGACCTCGATCCGGCGGAGATCGAGGACATCCAGATGGGCTGCGTCAGCCAGGTCGGCGAGCAGGCGCTCAACGTCGCGCGCATGTCGGCGCTGGTCGCCGGCTGGCCCGAGACGGTGTGCGGCGCCTCGATCGACCGGCAGTGCGGCTCCTCGATGCAGGCGGCGCTCGTCGCCGCGTCGACCGTGCAGGCAGGGCACCTCGACGTCGTGGTCGCGGCCGGCGTCGAGTCGATGTCCCGTGTGCCGATGGGCTCGAACCTCACGGCGGGCGGCTTCGAGGGCTTCTCGCCGAAGCTGTACGAGCGCTGGGAGGTCGTACCGCAGGGGATCTCCGCCGAGGTGATCGCCGAGGAGTGGAATCTCCCGCGCGAGGCGCTCGACGAGTACTCGTTCGAGTCCCACCGCCGGGCCGTCGCCGCGATCGACGAGGGCCGCTTCGAGCGGGAGATCGTCCCCGTCGAGGTCGGCGCGACCGGCGCCGCGGTGCTCGTCGGCGTGGACGAGAATCCTCGCCGCGACACCTCGCTCGAGAAGCTCGCGGCGCTGCCGGCCGCGTTCAGGGAAGGCGGCCGGATCACCGCCGGAAACTCGAGCGCGATCGTCGACGGCGCCGCCGCGATGCTCGTGACGAGCGAGGCCGCAGCGTCGCGGCTCGGGCTCGAGCCGCGGGCACGATTCGTCTCCTTCGGGCTCGCGGGCGTCGACCCGTATCGCATGCTGCACGGGAACCCGCTCGCGTGCGAGCGCGCGCTCGCGAAGGCTGGTCTTTCGTGGGACGACATCGGGGTGATCGAGGTCAACGAGGCCTTCGCCTGCGTCGTCCTCCAGTTCCTCCAGGACACGGGGCTCCACGAGCGCTGGGTCGCGGGGGACGTCAACCCGAACGGCGGCGGGGTCTCCCTCGGCCATCCGCTCGGCGCGACCGGCGCACGGATCACGGCGACGCTCCTCGCGGAGCTCGACCGGCGCGAGGCACGCTACGGCGTCGCGTCGATGTGCATCGGGCAGGGCCAGGCGATCGCGGCCGTGCTCGAGCGGCTCTAGCTGGCGCTACGGCTCGACGAGCTCGCGCTCGACGTCCGCCGAGACCTCCTGCGCGATCTCGACGAACGCGCGGGCGGCGGGCGAGCGATGCCGGTCGCGGTGCCAGACGACCGCGATCCCGCGGCGCGGGACCTTCGGCACGAGCCTGAGCGCCTTGACGCGGTCGTCGCCCGGGAGGACGGCGAGCAGGGGCGTGAGTGCGACGCCGAAGCCTGCGGCGACGAGCCCCTGGAGCGTCGTGTTGTCGTCCGAGCGGAACGCGTACTCGACGTCGTAGCCGCGGTCGGCGAGTTCCGTCTCGATCAGGACCCCGCTCGCGCACGTGTTCGAGCCGATCAGCACGCTGTCGCCGAGATCGTCGAGCGAGGCCGACGACCGCCTGGCCAGCTCGCTGTCGGCGGAGACGAGCAGGACGTACGGGTCGCTCATCAGCTCGAGCGCCGCGAACGGCCCGTCGGGCAGCGGGTTGCTGCAGAACGCGAGGTCGAGCTCGCCCGACTCGATCAGGCGGTAGAGCTCCGGATCGGTCGCCGGCTCCGAGAGCCCGAGCTCGATGCCCGGCCAGTCCGCGAGGAAGCGGCGCATCACGCCGGGCAGCACACGAGCGCCGACCGACTGGTACGTGCCGACGCGGAGCGTCCCGGTCTCGCCGGCGCGCAGCGCGGAGATGTCCGCGCGCGCGGCGTCGATGCGGGCGACGATCGCCTCCGCGTGGCGGAGAAGGAGCTCCCCGGCGTCCGTCAGCGAGACGGCGCGGGGCCCGCCGGGCCGCTCCACGAGCGTCTCGCCGACGATCTTCTCGAGCGTCGCGATCTGCTGGCTGACGGCGGACTGCGTGTATCCGAGGCTCTCCGCCGCACGCCCGAACGACCCTTCGCGGGCAACCGCGTCGAGCGCGGCGAAGTGACGCACCTCGACCCCGAGCCATTGATCAGGTTGTGTGATGGTTCCCATGAAAACCTCGACTTGCCCTAATAGTACCCGCTCAGCCACACTACGACCGTGGAGATCGCAATCGTCCTTTTCATCCTTCTCGTCGGGCCGCTCGCGCTCCTCGCAGGGCGCGACTCGCGGATCGACGACGTGGCGCGCCGACGCCGCGAGCTCGGCTGAGCCGGCGGGCCGAGCCGCGCGCGCTCAGCGCTCCTCGCGACGGTAGGGCAGGCCGAGCGCCGCGGGGGCTCCGAGCCGCCGGCTGCCGACGAGCGCCGCGAACACGATCGCCGCGATCGTGAAGAGGTACGGAAGCATTCCGAGAAAGAAGGGCGACAGCGTGATCCCGACCGCCTGCGCCTGGAAGTTGAGCGCCTCCATCAGCCCGAAGAGGAACCCGCCGGCGAGTGCGCCGATCGGATTCCAGCGGGCGAAGATCACCAGGCCGACGGCGATCCAACCGCGCCCGGCGGTCATCCCCTCGCTCCAGCCGGGCGTCCGGGCGAGCGACAGGTAGGCGCCCGCCAGGCCCGCGAGCGAGCCGCCCACGATGACCGCGCCGTAGCGGAGCCCGACCACGGAGACGCCCATCGCGTCCGCCGTGCCGGCGGATTCCCCGACCGCCCGTAGGTGGAGCCCGAGACGCGTGCGGAAGAGCGCCACCCAGACGACCGCGACGAGGACGTACGACGTGTAGACCAGCAGGTTCTGGTCGAACAGGACTGGGCCGACCCAGGGGATGTCGTGCAGCAGGGGGATCGCCAGGGGATCGAAGGAGTCGCGGGCCGGCTTCCCGACGACGTCCCTGCCGAGGTACGCGGAGAGCCCGGTGCCGAAGATCGTCAGGGCGAGGCCCGCGACGATCTGGTCGGCATGGAGGCTCACGGTGAGGAACGCGTGGAGGAGGCCGAGCAGCGCGCCGGCGGCGAGCGCCGCGAGGACGCCGAGCTCCAGGCTGCCGGTCCGGTCGAGGGCCATGAACCCCGTGACGGCGCCGACGAGCATCATCCCCTCGAGCCCGAGGTTGAGCACGCCTGCGCGCTCCGCGACGACCTCGCCGACGGCTGCGAAGACGAGTGTCGTCCCCGCCGCCACCGCGATCGCGAAGGTCGTGACCCAGACCGAGTTCACGGTGTCTCCTCCGCGACCGGCGCGCGCTCGCGACGAGGGCTCCACCGCACCCGGTAGCGGGCCAGCACCTCCGCGCCGACCGTGATGAAGAGAATCGCCCCCTGGAGCACCTGCACGATCGAGGGCGGCACCTCGGTCGTCTGGAGCGCGAAGCCGCCGACCTGGAGGGCGCCGAACAGGATCGCCGCCACGACGACGCCCGGTGCCGAGAACCGGCCGAGCGTCGCGACGATGATCCCCGTGTAGCCGAAGCCCGCCGAGATGTCGGGCTGGATGCGGAACACGATCCCCGAGACCTCGCTCATGCCCGCGATCCCGGCGAGCGAGCCCGAGACCAGCAGCACGAGGACGATGTTGCGGCGGAGCGGCATGCCGGCGTAGCGGGCCGCCGGCTGGCTCTCGCCGATCACGCGCACCTCGTAGCCGAAGCGGGTCGAGCGGAGCAGCGCCCACACGACGACCGCGGCGCCGAGGGCGATCAGGAAGCCGGCGTGCAGCCGCGTGTCGCCGAACGAGGGAAGGATCGCGGAGTGGGAAAAGGGCTTCGAGAGGGGAAAGCCCGAGCTCTCCGGGTCGCGCCAGGGTCCGTGGACGAGGTAGTCGACGAAGAGGATCGCGACGAAGTTGAGCATCAGGGTCGTGACGATCTCGCTCACCCCGAGCGTCGCCCGAAGGAGGCCCGGCCCCGCCGCCCACATTGCGCCGCCGATCGCACCCGCGACGACCATGGCGGGCAGGAGAACGCTACGGGGCGCGTCAGGGAACGAGAACGCAAGCCAGCTCGCGGCCGCCGCACCGAGGAAGAGCTGGCCCTCCGCGCCGATGTTCCAGAGGAGCATCCGGGCCGCGACGGCGACGGCCAGGCCTGTGAAGATCAACGGTGTCGCGGCGACCAACGTCTCTGCGAGTGCGTCGCGGTTCGCGAACGCGGCGTCCCACATCGTGCGGTAGCTCTCGCGCGCGGAGTACCCGCCGGCCTCGAGGATCAGCGCGCCGAGGCCGAGCGCGAGGGCGATCGCGAGGACGCGTACGAAGGCGCTCGTCCACCCCGACGCGACGCGGCGCTGCTCGACCACGACCGGGCCGAACCGCCTCACGGCGTCGCCCCTCCCATCAGGAGCCCGAGCTCCTCGACGTCGCACCGCTCGCGCGGGAGGACACCCGCAAGGCGTCCCTCGTGGAGCACGCCGACCGGGTCGGCGAGCGCGAGCACCTCGTCCAGGTCCTCGCTGATCAGGAGGATCGCGGCGCCCGCCTCCTGCTGCTCGCGCAGCACCCGCCGCACCGCCTCGGTCCCGCCGACGTCGAGGCCGCGGGTGGGGTGGACGGCGACGATCACCTTTGGGCGCTCCGCCGTCTCGCGCGCGAGGAGCAGCCGCTGGAGGTTCCCGCCGGACATCAGACGGACGGGCGCGTCGGGCGAGACG
>DASSJV010000076.1:0-9594 GCA_035691005.1 Gaiella sp.
CGAGGACATCTTCGGCGACCTGGCGATGGACTTCGGCACGTGGATCACGAGCGGGCTGCTGCTCGTCACCGGCGTGGTCTGGATCGTCATGTTCAACGCCGACCTGCTGATCGGGTTCACGATGCGGACGATCGGCCGCATCCGCCGGCTTGCGCCGGTGCTGCGGATCTCGATGGCGTATCCGCGGGCGGGCCTCTTCCGGACGGGCACGACGCTCGCGATGTTCACGCTCGTGGTGTTCACGCTCGTCACCGGCTCGACGTCGACCGAGTCGTTCCAGTCGGCGCTCAACAACACCGAGACCTTCGGCGGCGGGTTCGACATCCGGGCCGGGACCGCCGCGCGCGCGTCGATCCCCGACATGCGCGCCGAGCTCGACTACCGGCTCGCGGGGCGGGCAGCCGACTATCCGCTGGTCGCCAGCCAGTCGGTCCTCGCGGTCGACGCGCGCCAGCTCGGGACGGGCCGAGGGTTCGAGGGGTACCACGTCCGCGGGCTCGACGGCACGTTCCTCTCCCATACGACGTTCCAGCTCGGCGCGATCGCCCGCGGCTACACGAGCTCGAAGAACGTCTGGACAGCCCTGCAGCGGCATCCCGGCCTCGCCGTCGTCGACAGCCTGGTCGTGCAGCGGCGCGACCACTTCGGCTTCAACGCGATGCCTTCGGACTTCGAGGTCACGGGCTTCTACGCCGACGAGGGGACGTCGTTCGAGCCGGTGCCGATCGAGGTGCTCGACAAGCAGACAGGCCACAAGACCCGCCTCACGATCGTCGGCGTGCTCGCCGACTCCGCGCCTTTCGAGATGAGTGGGATCTCGACGTCCCAGTCGACCCTCGCCTCGGCATTCCCGGGCCGTGCCGATCCGACGATCCACTACTTCACGGTGGCTCCCGGCGTCGACCCCGGCAGGGCAGCGGCCCGTCTCGAGGGGGCGTTCCTCTCGAACGGGCTCGAGGCGGAGTCGATTCAGAAGGTCGTCGCGGACTCGATGGCCGCGAACAAGACGTTCAACCGGCTGATCCAGGGCTTCATGGCGCTGGGCCTCGTGGTCGGCGTGGCGGCGCTCGGCGTGATCAGCGCCCGTGCTGTCGTCGAGCGGCGCCAGCAGATCGGCGTGATGCGCGCGATCGGGTTCCGCCGCACGATGATCCAGGCCGTATTCCTGCTCGAGTCGTCGTTCATCGCGCTGACGGCGATCGTGGTCGGCACGGCGCTCGGCCTGCTGCTCGGCTGGAACATCATCGCGGACTCGCGGAAGACGGCGAGCTGGGCGAACCTCGAGATGGTCGTCCCATGGGGCGACCTCGTCCTGATCTTCGTCGTCGTCTATGCGGTCGCCCTGCTGGCGACGCTCGCGCCGGCGATCCGCGCGTCGCGCGTCGCACCTGCCGAGGCGCTCCGCTACGAGTGACGGGAGCCCTGCCGCTCAGCGGCGCAGCTGCACCACCGTGTACTCCGTCGTCGGCGTCGGCGTCGTGCCGAACCGCGCGTTGACCGCGTAGAGCCTCGAGCCGAGACGGTCGATCGTCGTCGGGACGTCGAAGCCCGGGTGGGTGATCGTCCGCGCGATCGTCCCTGTCGCAAGCCCCTTTCCGAGTGCGACCACGGCGATCTCGTTGTTGCTGTTCCGCACGACGTAGAGCGTGCGGCCGAGGAGGAGGATGCCGTCGCCGTTCTGGACGGACTGACCGCCGAGGTCGATCTCCGTCGTCGCGCCCGTCGGCGTCACGAGGAAGAGCTTCCCGGTCGAGCTCTGCACGGTGACGAGCGTCTTCCCGTTCGGTGTCGCGTCGATCCCGTTCAGATTGAAGCCGGAGCCGAGCTGGAAGTCGCCGGTCAGCTGAACCGCCTGCGCGGCCGCCGCCGGGCGTCCGTCCTTCGTGAGCGGGAGCCGGTAGAGCGCCGCGCGGTTCGAGTCCGTGAACCAGGCGGCCCGCTTCGTGACCACGACGTCGTTGACGAAGGTCGCGCCGCCCCCGGTCGCCAGCTGCAGCTCGCGCACCAGCGCACCGGTTCGTGCGTCGTAGACGAAGCCCTTGCCGGTCGCGCCGCCCGCCACGAACAGGCGGCCGCGGTCGAAGTCGACACCGACGGCCGCACGCCCCGCCGCACCCTGGACGAGCGGTGCGCCGTTGCCGGTGCGCAGGTCCCCCCGGTAGACGGCCCCCGTCGGAATCGAGCCGACGTAGAAGGTCGTGCCCCGCCCGACGGCGATGCCCTCGGGCTGCCAGCCGTTCGGCAGCTGGATCGTCTCGGGGAACGCTGCCTTCGCGAAGGCAGCGGGTACGGCGACCACGATGACGGCCACCGCCAGCAGCAGCATGCGGCGCATGTCAGGCCCCTTTCTCGAGCTCTACAGTCGAGTGATACCCGTTCTTGGGTCCGACTGGCAGCGGTACGGGCGGAAGCCGAGATCGGATTCGGCCGCCGCCGGGGCTCAGTCGCCGACGCCGACCGTCGCGAGGAAGACGAGCACGAGCGTCGTCGCCGCGAGCACGCCGTGAAGCCCGACCACCGCGGGCGGGAAGTTGCGCTCCGCCGCGTCACTCGTCTCGGCGGCCGTCGCCCCGCCCCGCTGGGCGAGCCAGGCCGCGAACATCGTGAAGCCGAGCAGGGCGACCACCAGGAGCAGCACGAAGGCGATCCAGGCTAGGGCGTCGGAGTCGCTCGCGACGAAGACGATCCAGAGGACGAGCCCCGTGGCAGCGAGCGCGAAGTGGCCGAGGATCAGCGGCGGCCGGATGCGGCGACCCGGACGGTCCGCGTGCTGCATGCCACCGTTCCGGAGCCACGTCGTGAGGAGGTAGAAGCCCCCTAGCGCGGTGAGAAGCCAGAGGATCAGTGCCGCCCATGCCATGGCGCGTGCCTCCTTCGCATCAGGCCGCGCCACCCGTGTGGCGCGACAGGTCTTCGTCGTCGGACGCCGTCTCCCGAACGGCCCGGACCCGCATCCCGTGGACGAACACGATCGTGCCGCCGAGCCAGCCGCCCGCCGTGAGCGCGACGAAGCCGAGCAGCGCGAGCACGAGTCCGCCGGTCGTCACGGCGCCGTCCTCGTAGCCGTCCCACTGGAGCCATGCCGCCACGCCGAAGAGCAAGACCGCGGTGACCATCGCCGTGAGGTGGAGCGTCGCGGTCCGCCACGTCGCCGATCCCCAGGCGAGGGTCAGCCAGTCGGCAAAGCCCGTCACCGCCGTCGGCGCGGCGACGATCAGCCCGCCGACGAGGGCCAGCCAGGCGGCCTTGCCCGCAGCCTCCTCGATCCACCCCAGTGCGCCGACCACGGAGAGCCCGGTCGCCAGGACGAACATCCCGATCGTCGCGTCCGTCAGCGGCGGATGGAGCGGGTGCCCGGGGAGCCCATGGAGCAGCTTCCCCATCATCGACGGCGCGAGGGACGTCGTCGGAAGTGTAAAGACATGTTGCGAGTCTATACAGATTGCCTCCCGACGCCCTAGCATCCGTCCGGTGAACCGCTTCGACGCCATCGGCGACGCCGGCCTCCGCGCCGCGCTGCGGTACGTCGTCGAGACCGCCGAGCCAATCAGCGCCGACGACGCGGCGGAGGTACTCGGCGTCCACCGCAGCGTGGCGCGCGGCCGCCTGGAGCGGCTCCTGCAGGCGGGTCTCGTCGAGAGCCGCTTCCTGCGCCGCAGCGGGCGCACCGGCCCCGGCGCCGGGCGCCCGGCGAAGCTCTACGGCCCCGCACCCGAACGGCGCCCGCTGGAGTTCCCACCTCGTCGGGTCGCGACGCTCGTCGGGAGTCTGGTCGACGCGATACCGGTCGACGGGAGGCGCGAAGCGCTCCGCCGCGCCGGCGCGGACTACGGGCGCGAGCTGGCGACCGCCGCCGGCGTGACCCCGGAGCCCGACCGGCGCACGGGCCTCGAGCGGATCTGCGCCGGCCTTCGCTCGCTCGGGTTCGCCGCGGCGGTGGAGCGCGTCCAGCCCGAGGCCGCGACCCTCAGCGTCGCGGGCTGCCCGCTCCGCCCGCTCGTCTGCGACCACTCCGACGCGGTCGAGCTCGACCGCGGCATGTGGGCAGGTCTCGTCCGGCGGGGGCTCCGCGGCGTCGACGAGACGAACGTCGGCTGCGAGGCCGACGGGTGCTGCGAGGACGGTCGCGCCTGCCGCGTCGTGCTCACCTTCGCCGGCTGACGTCGTGGAAGAGCAGCTCAGAATCGACCGGTGGCTCTGGACCGCGCGGTTCTTCCGGACGCGCGGCGCGGCGACCGACGCCGTGCTCGGCGGTCGCGTCCATCTGAACGGGGCCCGGGTCAAGCCCGCCAAGGAGGTGCGGGCCGGAGACACCCTCGTCGTGACGATCGGCGAGGTGCGGCGCGAGGTCGTCGTCCGAGAGGTCGCCCGGACGCGCGGGCCCGCGGCGGTCGCCGCGACGCTGTACGAGGAGACACCGGAGTCGATCGCCGCCCGCGAGCAGCGGGCCGCCGAGCGCCGCCTCGCTCGACCCTTCGGAGAGGCGCTTCCCGGCCGACCGACCAAGCGCGACAGGCGCCGGCTCGACGCCCTGCGCCGAGCGGCGCGGCGCACGCGGCCCTGACCCGCCGGCTAGCCGGCGGGCCCGCGCCCGCGGGCGAAGAGGACGACCGCCAGCAGAGCCAGGGCGGCGGCGGCGGCGCCCAAGACGTCGACGCCGAGGCCCCGCGCGCGAACCGCGTCGACGAGCGCGAGGACGACCGCCGCGACGAGGAGCGCCGCCACACCGAGGCCGGCGACGTAGCCGGCGCGACGCAGGTCGTCGCCCGGCCCGCCCTTCACGCCGTCCCGCTCGTCGAGCGACCAGTACGCGAGCTCCACGCCCACGACGAGCCCTGCCGCGAAGGCGGGCGCAGCCGGGTCGAGCGGCGCGTCGTCCACCGCGAGCTGCGCGGCGTAGATGCCTCCGACGAGGAGGAACGGGAGTGGGACGAGCGCCGGCGCCCCAACCGCCAGCACCGCGGCAAGCCCGACCACGGCCACGATCGCGACCCGCAGCCCCGCGTGCTCCAGGCCCCCGCCCGCGCGTGCGAGCGGCAGCGCGGCGAGGCCCGCGACGCACGCGACGGACGCGACGGACGCAGCTAGACGCGTGCCCGAGTCGCGTAGCGCCTGAACGTCCTCACCCCCTCGAGCGCCGCGTCGAGGGACGCGTCGTCCCCGAAGCGGCCCACGGCGATTCCCGCTCGCTCGAGCCGTCCGCGGAGCACCTCGCGCTCGAGCAGCCACAGGCGCCGTGCGAGCGCTCCTCCCCGCCCAGGTCCCGCCGCGACGACGGCCGACGGGTCGATCTCGACGACGACGAGGTCGAATCGCCTGGCGCGGAGATCCTCGAGCATCGTCACGAAGCGGGGATCGACGAGGGGCGTGAGCGCGACCACGATCGCCTTCGCGCCGAGCACGCGGGCAGGGATGAGGTTCACGTCCCGCCAGGTGAACGTCGGCTCGACCCCTGTTTCGAGCAGCGTCTCGATCAGCCGGTACCGCTGGGCCGCGCCCATCCCCGGTCGGAGCCAGCGCAGGATCCCGCCGTAGCCGACGAGGCCGACCCGGTCGCGGCGCTCGAGGTAACGCGTCGCGAGCGTCGCCGCGGCGCGCACGGTGTCGTCGAGCGTGCTGCGGTCGCCGGCGGCGAGGTCGACGAAGCTGTCGACGAGGATCACGACGTCCGTGTTGCGCTCCGGGTGGCGCTGGTTGACCACGAGCCTCTGGCGCCGGGCGGTCGCGCGCCAGTTGATCGAGCGGACGCGGTCGCCCGGCGCGAAGTCGCGAAGGTCGGCGTACTCGATCCCGTCGGCGGGCCGGCGGGAGACCTCGTTCCCGCCGAACGCCTGCGTCTCGGTCGCGGAGACGATCCGGCGAAGCGGCTCGAGCCGGGGGTAAGCCTTCAGCAGCACCGGCGCGTCGAGCCGCCGCTCCCACACCAGGAGGCGGAAGACGTCCGTCGCGCGGAGCCGGACGCGACCCACGTCGAAGACCCCCCAACGCACGCACCGCAGGGTGAGCGGCACCGGCCGCTCCTCCTCGGCATGGAGCGTGAGGGCAAACGCGCGGCGGCCGTCCACGAGCTGGACGTCCTCGGGCAGGTCGAGGAGCACTTCGAGCCGTCCGACGGCGCCGTCCGAATCGAGCATCAGCTCCGCCTCGACGTCGTCCCCCTCGAGCGTGCGGGTCGTCGAGAGGTCGAGCCGGGCACGGAGCTGCGGCTCTCCCGAGAACGCCGTGCCCGCGGCGAGCAGCAGCGCGAACGGGGCGGCGACGACCGCCACCTCCGGCCGGCGGAGCGCGAGCGCCGCGAGGAGCGAGACGGCTGCGAGCAGCGCGTAGCCCTGGACGCGCGCAGTGCCGCGCCGCGTCATCGGGGCGACGGGATGTCCTCGGCGCGCGGCGTCGGAACCGCGGCGAGGACGTCGCGCACGACGTCCTCCGCCGAGACGCGGCGGACCCACAGCTCCGGCCGCAGCACGAGCCGATGCGCGAGCGCGGGCGCGGCGACCGCCTTGACGTCGTCCAGCACCACGAAGTCGCGTCCCGCCAGCACCGCCTTGCAGCGGGCGAGCTTGAGAAGGGCGAGGCTTCCCCGCGGGCTGGCGCCGACCGCGATGCTCTGCGACTCGCGGGTCGCCGCTGCGATGTCGACGCAGTACCCGCGCACGCTCTCCGCGACGTGCACCGTCTCGAGCGCCTGCTGCATCTCGAGGAACATCTCGCGGTCGACGACGGGCTCGAGCGTCACGTCGTCCGCCCCCCGTTCCACGCGGCGGCTCAGGACGTCGACCTCGTCGTCGCGCGCGGGGTATCCGAACGCGGTGCGCAGGAGGAACCGGTCGAGCTGGGCCTCGGGCAGCGGGTACGTCCCCTCGTACTCGATCGGGTTCTGGGTCGCGATCACGAGGAACGGCGCGGCGAGCGGGTACGTCGCTCCCTCGATCGTCACCTGACGCTCCTGCATGCCCTCGAGCAGCGCCGCCTGCGTCTTCGGCGGGGCGCGGTTGATCTCGTCGGCGAGGAGCAGGTTCGTGAAGATCGGCCCCGGCCGGAACTCGAAGTCGCCGTCCCGCTGGTTCCAGATAGAGGATCCCGTCACGTCGGAGGGCATCAGGTCGGGCGTGAACTGGATCCGCGTGAACTCCATGGTGAGCGTCTGCGCGAACGAGCGCGCGGCGAGCGTCTTCGCAAGGCCGGGGTAGTCCTCGAGGAGGACGTGGCCGTCCGCGAGCAGGCCGAGCAGCGTCAACTCGAGAGCGTCGCGCTTGCCCACGATCGCGCGCTCGACCTCGTCGAGCACCTGCCCGGAAAGCTCGCGTACCCGTCCCAGCTCCACGGCTAGAGCCGCTCCAGCGAGACGACGACGCGCTCGAGCGCGCTCGAGGCGAGGCCCGGCGCATGCCTGTCGGCGGGGTCGGGGCGATCGGGCCGGACGAGTTCCCATGTCTCGTCGCCGAGGAGACGCCGTGCCTTCTCCGGCTCGCGGTCGAGGGACACGTTCCGCCGGTCCTCGAGCAGCCCTGCCGCGATCAGCCGGAGCCGCGGGCGGAGTCGGTAGTGGAAGCTCGCGGCGTCGCCGGCGCCGAGCGCGACCTCCCCTTCGAGCTGCGCGAGGCTCCGCGGCCGCTCGGCCGGCCGGTCGCCGTCACCGCGCGTCGGCCGGAGGCGATCCGCGTCGGGGAAGGACTCGCGGAGCGCCTGGAGCGCGAGACCCAGCACGACGGCGCACACGACGAGCGCGTAGACGCGCACTGCCTGCTCCAGCCTGCCCGAGGCGAGCACCGCGACGACCAGGAGGGCGATCGTCGGAAGGAAGAGCAGGCGCGCCGCCCGCCGGACGGCGTCTTTCACGCAAGCACCCCTGCGGGGTCCGCGAGGCCCGCGCCCGCCCGGAGCTCGTCGCGGACGCGGACGAGCGCGTCGATCGCCTCGTCCTTCATCGCGGCGTCGACCTCGTGGGGGGAGAACTCCGCCCGGACGAACAGGTCGACCAGGCGCCTGGTCGCCCGACGGTCGACGTCGAGCCGGCCGAGGACGCGCGCGAGATGCTCTTCCGGCGTGTCCGACTCCTTCCTCGGCTCGCCGTGCGCGGCGAGCACCCGCTCGAGGCGGGCGTACGCGGCGATCACCGCACGCCGCGGGTCGGTTTCGGCGCGCAGGTCGTCGATCGTGACGTCGAGCGTGTCCGCGAGCTCGACCGCGAGCTCTGCGCGAACGGTCGCCCTTGCCGAGCGACGTGCGGCCAGGACGAACGCCGCGACCCCGGCCGCCGCGAGGACGAGCACGATCGCGACGGGGAGCCACGCGAACTCGAACCGGTAGCCGGGATCGGGCCCCGCGTCGAGCCCGGGCGGCGCCGCGCCCCCCTCCCCACGGTCGAGCGGCGTCTGCTGCGGGTCGAACGCGAGGTGCCAACCGCGCTCGCGGATGTACAGGGCGAGGGCGAAGCCGAACGCGAGGAGCGTCGCGATCGCCCGCAGGTCGTTCCTCCGGCGGGGCTCGGTCCACTCGAGCTCCCGCCAGCGCGCGAGCGAGAGTAGCCAGACCGCCACCCAGGCGACGAGCAGCACGAGCACGAGGCTGAAGAGCGTGTCGAGCAGGACGTCGGACGGCCGGGTCGAGCTGCCCGAGCCCTCCGACGACGACCCCGTGGCCGCGACCGCGACGACTCCGACGAGTGCGAGGACGACGAGGGCCGGTCCGACGACGCGCACGGTGCGCGAGGACCGGTCGAGGCGTCGCCGAGCCATGCGGCAGAGGGTACAAGCGAGCCGCCAAGGCCGCGTGGAGGCTCAGGCGTAGGAGCGGGCGCCCGCCTCGGCGTACGCCGGCAGGACCTCCTCTGCGAGCCGCTCGACCTGGTCGAGGCTCGGGATCTCGGGGAAGACGATCAGGATGTCGACCCCGGCGTCCTCGTAGGCCGCGATCTCCTCGGCGACCTTCGACGCCGGCCCGTGATGGATGAGGTTCTCGGGCTCGGTCCAGAGCTGGCCGTAGTAGCGGAGCACGTGGTGGGCCGCCTCGTCGAGCGCCTTCCCGGCGTCGTCGCCGACGGCGACGTACGCGAGCCCGGCGACGGTCGCGTCGGGCTTCCCCGCGGCTGCGAACGCCTCGCGGATGCCGGGCGTGCGCTCCTTCATCGCGGCGGAGCCGCTCGTGCCGAAGAGGAAGCCGTCGGCGACGCGCGCCGCGCGCTCCACCGCCTTCGGCGTCATCGCGCCGGCCCAGATCGGCGGCGCGGGCTGCTGGACGGGCGCCGGGCCGAGCACGCCGGTGTCGCGATCCGACCCGCGTGCGGCGGTCCAGATCTCGCGGATGCGCCCGACCTGGCGTTCGAAGCGGGCCGAGCGTCCCCGGAACTCGGCGCCGAGCGCCTCGAAGTCGTCCTCCCGCCCTCCCTGCGCGAGCCCGAGCACGAGCCTCCCCGCCGAGAGCTGGTCGACCACCGCCGCCTGCTTCGCGACCAGCACCTCGTTCCGGTTCGGCAGCTGGAGAATCGTGGTCGCGAGCCGGATCCGTTCGGTCACCCCGGCGACCCCGGCCAGCGTCACGAGCGGGTCCCACGAGTCGTAGTTCGGCTTGTCGATGGTGCCGAGCACCGCGAAC
>DASSJV010000077.1:0-7486 GCA_035691005.1 Gaiella sp.
CAGCTCGTGATGATGCCGCACGGCGGCGCGGCCACCCGCGGCGACCATCTCGCCACGGTCTGGCGCCTGGCGCACGAGCTGTTCGTGCGCGACGAGATCGGCGAGCTCGTCGAGGCGGCAGCGTCCCAGCTCGACGGCGCCGGCCCCGACTCGGACGAGGCTTGTCTCGTCGCGGTCACGCGCCGCGATTGGGAGAAGGCGCGCCGCGTCCCGGCCGACCTCCAGGCGGAGATGACGAAGCTCGCGTCCGAAGCGGTCGAGGCGTGGACGGTCGCCCGTTCGGAGAACGACTACGCGAGCTTCCGCCCATGGCTCGACCGCACGCTCGACCTGAAGCGGCAGTACGTCGCCTGCTTCCCGCCGACGGACGATCCCTACGACGTGCTGCTCGACGACTTCGAGCGCGGGATGCACACGGACGAGGTGCGCCGCGTCTTCGAGCGCCTCGAGCCCGCGCTCAGCGACCTCGTCGCGGCGAACGATCCCGAGGAGGACGAGGCATTCCTCACCGGGCCCTACCCGGAATCCGTGCAGCACGAGCTGTCGGTCGCGGTCGTCCGGGCGTTCGGTGCGGAGGACGAGTTCTTCCGGCTCGACTCGACCGTCCATCCGTTCTGCACGTCGTTCTCGACGCAGGACGTCAGGCTCACGACCCGCTACTCCGAGGACGACCTCCACGCCTCGTCGCTCTTCTCGACGATGCACGAGGCAGGCCACGGGCTCTACGAGCGCGGCGGCGACGTCTCGCTCGACCGCTCGCCGCTCGCGACCGGCTGCTCGTCCGCGCTCCACGAGTCGCAGAGCCGCCTGTGGGAGAACGTGATCGGCCGCTCGCTCCCGTTCTGGCGGTGGTTCTACCCGCAGTTCCAGGACGCGTTCGGCGTCCTCGCGGACGTGTCGCTCGAGACCTTCCACCGCGCCGTCAACCGGCCGAGGCCGTCGCTGATCCGCGTCGACGCCGACGAGACCACGTACGGCCTGCACATCATCCTCCGCTTCGGCCTCGAGCAGGAGCTCCTCTTCGGCGGGCTCGACACGAAGGACCTGCCGGAGCGCTGGAACGACCGGATGGAGGAGCTCGTCGGCATCCGACCGCCGGACGACCGTCGCGGCGTGCTCCAGGACGTCCACTGGGCGGGCGGGTTGTTCGGCTACTTCCCGACGTACCAGCTCGGGAACGTGCTCTCCGTGCAGATCTGGGAGCGCCTCCTCGCGGACATCCCCGACGCGTACGAGCAGATCGAGCGGGGGTCGTTCGGCGAGATCTACGAGTGGCTGCGCGAGCGTCTCTACCGGCACGGCCGCAAGTTCACGCCGACGGAGACGATCCTGCGGGTCGCGGGCGCCCCGATCGACCCCGAGCCGTACCTCCGCTACCTCGCGGACAAGAACGCCTCGCTCGCCGCGGCGTAGAGCGAGCTACGCGGCCGCGCCGAAGCGCTTCTCGGCCCGCGCCCGCGCCTTCTCTGCCTCGACCTCGCGGTTCCGCGGCGCGGCGGTCGTGACGAGCTCGGTCAGCAGCCGCAGCGACGTCGCCGTGACCTCGGCGACCGCACGCTCGAAGGCCGCCTCGTTCGCCTTCGAGGGCTTCGCCGCACCGCTGATCTTGCGGACGTACTGCAGCGCGGCGGCGCGGACTTCCTCGTCCGTCGCGGGTGGGTCGAAGTTGTGGAGTGTCTTGATGTTCCGGCACATGCCCCGAGCGTACCTGGCCGCGGTTGAGCCGTAGAGTCCGGTTCGTGGTCACCCCGGAATCGCTGCTGAGCGTCCTCCGCCGCCAGCCGGCGGGCGTCTCCGTCGTCACGGTCGACGCGCACGGCCAGCGCGTGGGCCTGACCGTCGCGACGCTCGTCTCGCTCTCCCTCGAGCCGCCGCTCGTCGGCGTCGCCGTCGCGCGCCAGGCCGCGCTCCACGAGCTGCTGCGCGAGGCGCGGGCCTTCGCGGTCTCCCTGCTTGCCGCCGACCAGGAGTGGCTCGCGGAGCACTTCGCGCGCGGCGTCCCGCCCATCGCGATGTGGAAGGGCGTCGCCGCGACGGAGGGGTCGCTCGGCGCGCCGCTCCTCGACGGGGCGCTGGGCTGGCTGGAGTGCCGGCTCGTCGACGAGGTCGCCGTCGGGACGCACTCGCTGTTCGTCGGCGAGGTCGTCGCGGCGACCGAGGGCGAGGGAGGCGTCCCCCTCGTCCGCTTCCGGGGCTCGTTCCACTCAGCGTCGTAGGGAGCCCCAGCCGCCGCCGCCCGGCGTCTCGGTGCGGACGACGTCCCCCGCCTCGAGCGAGCGCGTGTCCTTCCCCGGGATCTCGACGTCGTTGACAAGTGTCCGACCGCGGGCGCCGGAGGCTCCGCCGTGCGCACCGCGCGGCGCGTGCCGGCGGCGGTCGCCGAGCACCGAGAGGCGGCAGGGCGTGAGCGCGCGGATCTCCCGCACCACGCCGTCCCCACCGCGGCGCACGCCCTCGCCGCCCGAGCCGATCCGCAGTGCGTAGCGCTCGACCCGCAGCGGGTACGCGAGCTCGAGCGCCTCGATCGGCGTGTTGAGCGCGTTCGACATCGCGACGTGGACGGCTGACGGGCCGTCCCCCGCGGGACTCGCGCCCTGCCCGCCGCCGACCGTCTCGTAGTACGTCCACGAGTCGGTCCCGAGGGTCGTGTTGCTCATCGTGCCGGCCCCCTGCGCCGGCACGTCGACGGCGCCGCCGAACGCGGCGAGCACGACGTCGGTGATCCTGCTCGAGGTCTCCGTGTTACCGGCGACGACGGCAGCCGGGGGCCGCGCGTTGACGAGTGAGCCCTCCGGCGCGGTCACGGTGACCGGCTCGAACGCGCCGCCCGACGCCGGGATGTCCGGCTCGGTGAGCACGCGCACGACGAAGAAGCACGCCGAGCGCGTCACGGCGAGGGGGCAGTTGAGGTTCCCGCGGTGCTGCGGCGCCGTCCCCGCGAAGTCGATCGCGACCCCGTCGCCCGCGATCGTCACCGCAGCGCGGATCGGCAGGTCGCCGTCGACGGCCTCGATCACGTCCTCGGCCTCGTACCGCCCGTCGGGAAGCGCCGCGAGCGCGGCCCGCACCCGGCGCTCCGCGTATGCGTAGAGCTCGTCCGTCGCGGCCTCGACGCGCTTCCTGCCGCGCCGCGCCAGGAGCTCGTCCGTCCGCGCCTCGGCCAGCCGGTGGGCGGCGAGCTGCGCGCGCAGGTCGCCGCGCCGCTCGTCCGGGCTCCGCGAGCTCGTCGCGATCCAGTCGACGAGGTCGTCGTCGAGACGCGTCGGCGGAATCACGATCCCCTCCTCCGCGAGCGCGGTCGAGAAGGCCGGCAGGCTCGCCGGCTCGATCCCGCCGACGTCCGCGTGGTGCGCCCGGCTCACGGCGAAGCCGAGTGTCGTCCGCGAGACGAGCGTGATGTCGGGCAGGTGGGTGCCGCCCGTGTACGGGTCGTTGAGCGCCCAGACCTCGCCCGGCGCGGGATCGCGGACGATCACGGCGGCGACCGCCTCGGGCATCGCCCCGAGGTGCACCGGGATGTGCTCTGCCTGGACGACCATGCGCCCGCGGGCGTCGAACAGAGCGGTCGAGCAGTCGCGCCGCTCCTTGATGTTCGACGAGAAGGCGGAGCGCACGAGCACCGCGCCCATCTCCTCCGCGATCGCGCGGAGCGCGCTGCCGATCACCTGGAGCTCGACCGGGATCACGCGCGCTCCAGCACGAGCGTTCCGTGTCCGTCGGTCTCGCCCGACCATCCGCCCGGCACCCAGCACGTCGCGCCGTCGAGCACGACGAGCTCGGGACCCGTGACGCTCCTCCGCGTCGACGCACGGAGCTCGAGCGGCGGGCCGGGCCGGACGTCCGCCGTGCGGACGGTCACGAGCTCGACGACCCGGTCGCGGTCGGCATAGCCGTAGCGCTCCTCGTGCGCGCGGTGGAAGCGCTCCTCCAGGTCGCGTCCCAGCGGCACGCGCAGCTCGAACGACTGGCCGCGGTAGCGAAGGCTCGCTTCGCCCTCCTCGGGAAGCGCGCCCGCCCCGCGGAGGGGGCCGACGTACGACCGCACGCGGTCGCGCCGCTCGTCGCTCGCGACGAGCCCGACCGCCGACAGCACCCCGGCGGCGGCCGGCACGAGCACCCGGCTCGAGCCGAGCTCCTCGGCCAGCGCGCAGGCGTGGAGCGGCCCGGCGCCACCGAACGCCACGAGCGCGAACCCGTGCGGGTCGTGGCCCTGCTCGACGGAGACGACGCGCAGCGCGCGCAGCATCTCGGCGTTGACGACGTCGACGACGTCGGCCGGGTCGAGCTCGCCCAGCGCGCGGGACGCGGCGTCGCGATCGAGCTCGAGACCGCCCGGCAGCCGCTCGGGCAGGCGGCCGAGCAGGAGGTTCGCGTCGGTGACGGTCGGCTCGGTCCCGCCGCGCCCGTAGCACGCCGGCCCCGGGCGCGCCCCGGCGCTGCGGGGCCCGACGCGGAGGGCGCCGCCCGAGTCGCGCTGGGCGATCGAGCCGCCGCCCGCGCCGACGGTATGGATGTCCACCATCGGCACGCGCACCGGGAAGCCCGCCACCTCCCGCTCCTCGGCGCGGCCGGCGCGGCCGCCCGTGACGAGGCAGACGTCGGTCGAGGTGCCGCCCATGTCGAAGGCGATCGCGTCCTCGATGCCCGCGAGCGCGGCGATCCGCTCCGCGGCGACCACGCCTCCCGCCGGACCGGAGACGAGAATCAGGGCCGGGTGGGCCGCCGCCTCGTCGAGCGACGCCACGCCGCCCGACGAGCGCATCACGAGCGGCTCCGGAACTCCTGCGTGCCGCGCGGCCGCGCCGAGCGCGCGCAGGTAGCGCGCGACGGCGGGCCCGAGGTACGCGTCGACCGCCGTCGTCGAGGCGCGCTCGTACTCGCGCAGCTCCGGCGCGATCTCGTGCGACGCGACGACGTGCGCCTCGGGACGCCGCCGCCGGAGCTCCTCGACGACCGCACGCTCGTGGGCGGGGTCGCGGAAGGCGAAGAGGAGGCACACGGCGATCGCCTCCGCGTCGACGTCGGGGAGCGTCTCGAGGGCGAGTGGCGTGATCACCCCGTCCGGCCCGATCCGCTCCCGCACGCCGACGCAGCGCTCGAGCGGGACGAGCGGCGTCGCGTGATCGACCTCGAGCCGGTAGAGGTGCGCGCGATCCTGGCGGCGGAGGTGCAGCAGATGCTCGAACCCCTCGGTGGCGACGAACGCCGTCCGCGCGCCCTTCCGCTCGAGGAGCGCGTTGGTCGCGACGGTCGTCCCGTGCCCGAACCGCTCGACGGCCGGGGTGCCGGCCGCCTCGAGCACGAGCCCGGCCGCCTCGACCACCGACTCCTCCTGGGCGGGGCGGGTCGGCACCTTCGCCGTGTGCAGCGCACCGTCCGCGAGCAGCACCGCGTCCGTGAACGTCCCGCCGACGTCGACCCCGAGGATCGCCATCAGCCGGTGTTCCGGAGCGCGGCGGCGATCCCGGCGATCGAACGCAGCAACGGCCGCAGCGCATCCGGTTGGCCCGCGCGGTGGCGCTGGAGGAGCTCGACCTGGATCGCGTTCATCGGGTCGACGTACGGGTTCCGGAGTCGGATCGACTGCTGGAGGACGGGGTGTCGGTCGAGGAGCTCGCGCGTCTCGACGATCTCGAGCACCGCCGCGCGCACGCGGTCGTGCTCCTCGCGGACGTCTGCGAAGACACGCGCGGCGAGCGCCTCGTCCGGCACGAGCTCGAGGTAGCGCTCGGCGATGCCGATGCTCGTCTTCGCGAGCGACATCTCGAGGCTCTCGACGAGCGCCCGGAAGAAGGGCCAGCCTGCGAAGAGCGCCCGCAGCTCCTCCACCGGCCTCGCGCCGAGCCCCGTCCCCGCGCCGAGCCAGGCGGGCAGGATGCAACGGGTCTGCGTCCAGGAGAAGACCCACGGGATCGCCCGGAGCGCGGCGAGCTCCGTCGCCCCCGCCGCCTCCGGCCTGCGCGCGGGTCGCGAGCCGATCTCGAGCAGCGCCAGCTCGTCCACCGGCGTGAAGCTCGTGAAGAACCGAGCGAACGCCGGGTCGTCCCACACCGTCGCCCGAAACCGGTCGAACGCCGCGCTCGAGACCGCCTCGATCGTCTTCCGGGCGCCGTCGGGCGCCTCGGGCAGCACCCGGTTCGGGAACGCGGTCAGGAGCGTCGCGGCCAGAGCCGCCTCGAGGTTCCGGCGTGCGAGCCCGGCCAGCCCGTACTTGAAGGCGATCGTCTCGCCCTGCTCGGTCAGTTTGAGTCGACCGGCCATCGCATGCGGCGGCTGAGCGACGATCGCCGCATACGTCGGGCCGCCGCCCCGCCCCGCGCTCCCGCCGCGGCCGTGGAAGATCGTCAGCTCGACGCCGCGCTCGCCCGCGAGCCACGCGAGCGCCTCCTGGGCGCGGTAGATCTCCCACTGCGCGGTGACGACGCCGCCGTCCTTGCCGGAGTCCGAGTAACCGACCATCACCTCGAGCCGCTCGCGCGGGCTGCGGTCGAGCAGCGACTCGACGAGCGTTGCCGCGCCGCGGAGGTCGTCGATCGTCTCGAGCAGCGGCACGACGGCGACCTCGAGCCCGGCGTCGCGGACGAGCTCCTCGGCGAGCAAGACGTCCTCCGCCGCGTGCGTCATCGAGACGACGAGCCGGTCGATGCAGGCGGTCCCGCGCTCGCGTTGGAGCGCAGCCGCCTCGGCGAGGACGGCCGCCGTGCGCGCCGGATCGTCGCGCAGCGTCGTCGCGTGGAGGCGGAGCTCGAGCGACGCGCCGTGCAGCCCGAAGACGTCGAGCCGCCGTCGCAGCGCGGCGAGCCCGCCGTCCGCGACGCGGGCACCGCCGTGCGCACGCAGGCTCCGCTCCACGACCTCGAGCTCGTCCGCGAGCTCGTCCGCCGAGCGATACCGGTCCGCGCCGAGACCCTCCCAGATCGCGGTGAGGCGCCGGCGGTACGGCTCCGTCGGGTTCCGGTCGACAGCAAGGTCGACGTCGCCGACGGCCGGGTCGGCCCCGACGAGCGTCGTCGAGATCCCCCACGAGCTCGCCAGCGCGCGGACGTCGCGTCGAAGCAGGTCGCGCACCGTCGCGGCCGAGCGCTCGACCGCCTCGCGCACGGTGTCGGGCCCTGCGCTCGGATTGCCGTCGAGGTCGCCCCCGATCCAGCTGCCGAAGCGGAGCGGCGACGAGGGGCCGAGCCGCTCGCGCCATGCGGCGACGAGCTCGGGCGCCGCGTCCCAGAGGCTCTGCTCGAGAAACCAGAGCCCCTGCCGGATCTCGTCGACGACGCGCGGGCGCTGCGAGCGGACCTCGTCCGTCTGCCAGAGGAGCGTGATCTCCTCGCCGAGACGCCGCTCGAGACGTCCGCGCTCGCCCGCCGCCAGGCGCGGGTCGTCGAGCCCGGCGACGAGGTCTGCGACCGCGCGGTGCTTCTCGAGGATCGTCCGCGGCAGGGCCTCTGTAGGGTGCGCCGTCAGGACGAGCTCCACCGACACGCCCGCT
>DASSJV010000078.1:0-23149 GCA_035691005.1 Gaiella sp.
AGCAGCATGTACGCATGGCAGTTCGCGAAGGCACAGCGCGTCGCGCCGACGCGGTTCGTCTCGATGCAGAACCACTACAACCTGGTGTACCGGGAGGAGGAGCGCGAGATGATCCCCCAGTGCGTCGACCAGGGGGTCGCCGTGCTGCCCTGGAGCCCGCTTGCGCGCGGCCTGCTCGCCGGGAACCGCACACGCGACGGCGAGCAGCTGACGACACGCGCGCGCACCGACGAGTGGGGCTCGAGCCTCTACACGCCCGAGGTCGACTTCGCCGTCGTCGACCGCGCCGCCGAGGTGGCGGCCGAGCGCGGTGTGCCGCAGGCGCAGGTCGCGCTCGCGTGGGTGCTCCACCGCCGCGGCGTCACCGCGCCGATCGTCGGAGCCACGAAGGTCGAGCACCTGGAGGACGCGGTCGCCGCCGAGCGGCTGCACCTGAGCGAGGACGAGATGGCGCGGCTCGAGGAGCCGTACGTCCCCCACGCCGTCTCCGGGCACTGACGCCGGCCCCGCCGATGAGTCCGGCCCCGCGCGGCCGTCTACAGATCGGACACCCGACAGGAGGAGGCTGGCGATGGGCAGGATCGTGATCACCGAGTTCGTCTCGCTCGACGGCGTCATCGAGGCACCCGGCGGCGGCGAGGACTTCAAGTACGGCGGCTGGACGTTCGAGATCGACCGTGGCGACGAGGGCAACGCGTTCAAGCTCGAGGAGACGATGGCCTCCGAGGCGCTGCTCCTCGGGCGGACGACCTATGAGGGCTTCGCCGCGGCCTGGCCGGAACGCGACGGCGAGTTCGCGGACAAGTTCAACACGATGCCGAAGTACGTCGTCTCATCGACCCTGAAGGACCCGGAGTGGGCGAACACGACGGTGCTCGACGGCGACCTTGCGGAGAGCGTCGCCAACGTCAAGGCGGCGCACGACGGCGACGTCGTGGTGCACGGCAGCGCGTCGCTCGCGCAGGCGCTGATCGAGAACGACCTCGTCGACGCGCTGCACCTGATGGTCTTCCCGGTCGTGCTGGGCGAGGGCAAGCGGCTGTTCGGGCCGACGAGCGACAAGAAGCGCCTCCGGCTGACGGGCTCGCAGAGCGTCGGCGACGGGGTGCTGATCCTCGCGTACGAGCGCGGATGACGGCGGCGGCGGTGCGGTGACGCGGGTCAGCGCACCGCACGGCGATGCAAGTGTAGGGTCTCTTCGCTGGTGACATGACAGAGGAGGCGTCCCCGTGGGCACTGACGTTTCGACCCGGGAGCAGGTGCCGTTCCGACTCCGCACGGCCGACGGCGACACCGTCGAGCTGAGCTACTCGTCCCCCCGCCGCGGCGCCGAGCACGACGAGACCGCGGTCGTCTCCGAGCTGCCGTGGTACGAGCCCGGCAAGCCGCTCAAGAACTGGATGCTCCACGAGACGGACTTCGCCGACGAGGTCGAGCAGATCTGGGGCCGCCCGTGGGGCGCCGAGGGCATCGGGAAGCTGCGCGAGGTCGTCGTCTCACGCCCGACCGAGAACGAGATCCGCGACGAGTACGCGCGCGAGTGGCAGTACTACTACTCCTCGTCTGCGGGCAACGCCGACCTGGGCCGCCTCCAGGCCCAGTTCGACGAGTACTACGCCGCGCTGGAGGCGAACGGCGTCCGCGTCAACTACATCGAGGCGCCGGTGCCCGCGATCGGGCCGTACGGCTACCTCAAGAACCTCGTCACGCTCGCGGGCGGCGGGCTCGTCGTCCGCGGCGGCGCGATCGTGCACCGCATGGGCCTCGGCTCGTGGCAGCGCGGCCGCGAGGTGATCTGGTCGAAAGTGCTGACGGCCCTCCAGGTGCCCATCTACCTGACGATCCACGGCCGCGGCGTCGGAGAGCCGGGGGCCGGCCGCTGGCTCGACTCGAAGACGTTCGTCTTCAACGAGAGCGTCGTCGCAAACGAGGAGGGTCTCCGGCAGATCGGCTGGGTGCTCGAGGGGCTCGGGATCGAGATGATCACGACCCACTCGCCCGGCTGGATCGACTCCATCGGAGACGGCAACATCGGCACGTCCCACGCAGACATGTTCCTGATGGTCCCCGACGACCACGTCGCCGTCCTCGCCCCGCACCTCGTCAACTACGGGTTCGTGCGCCGTCTGATGCGCGACGACTGGAAGGTGATCGAGGTCCCGGTCGAGGAGTACTGGGGGCTCGCGGTCAACGCGGTGACGCTCGAGCCGGGCAAGGTCGTGATGAACGCGGGGTCGCCGACGGTGGTCGAGCGCCTCGAGCAGGAGGGGATCGAGGTGATCCAGGTCGACTTCTCGGAGAGCCACCGCTTCGCGATCGCGGGCCTGCACTGCGCGACGCTCGAGCTCGTGCGCGACCAGCCGGACAGCTAGCGCCGCCCGTACGAGGCGAGGCCGGCCTCGAGCCGACGCAGGGCGCGCTTCGCCTGCGTGCGAAGGTCGCGGCCGAGGCGGTCGAGGTCGTCGTCGCCCGCGAGGGTGCGGCGCCGGAGGTAGTCGATCAGCGACCGGTGGACGCCGATCAGGGCGTTCGCGACGACGTGCGGCTCGACGTCGTCGGCCTTCGCGCCCGTCTCCTCGGCGAGGAGCGCTGCGAGCGACGCGGTATAGCGCTCGAACACGCGCTGCTCACGGGCGAGCAGTGCCGGGCTCTCGGTGACGATCCGGGTCACCGTCCGTAGCTCCGCCAGCGCCGCGGCCCGGTCGCCGGCCGGCAGACGCGCGAAGGCGCCCCGCGGCGTCAGGAGAAAGGCGGCGACGGCGTCGACGACGCTCTGTCCGCGGTCGCGCGTGCGAACCGCCGTGAGCAGCTCCTCCTCGAACGCCTCGAGGCGCGAGTAGAAGAGATCCTCCTTCGTCGGGAAGTAGTTGAAGACCGTCTTCTCGGCGACGTCGGCCTCGCGCGCGATCTCCGAGACGGTGACGCGCTCGAAGCCCCTCTCCGCGAAGAGCCGGCGCGCGATCGCCGCGATGTGCTCTCGCGTCTGCTGCTTTTTTCGCTCCCGCAGACCCTGCGGCACCGTCTCTCCCCTTTTTGATACAGTCACAGTAATATTCTGGTAACTATTAATTTATAGTAGATGCAGGACGGGAAGGAGCAGTTTGCGATGACCGATCAGCGGACGAACACCAGTGGCGCTGGGCTGGACAGGGAGATCCTCGTCCTCGGGGCGGTCGTCGTGCTCGGCACGATCCTCACGATCCTCGACGTCACGATCGTGAACGTCGCGATCCCGACCCTCGGCGCGGAGTTCGGCGCCTCGATCTCGACGATCCAGTGGGTGCTGACCGGCTACATGCTCGCGTTCGCGAGCGTGATCCCGCTGGCGGGCTGGGCGACGGAGCGGTTCGGCGCGAAGCGCGTCTGGCTCGCGTCGCTCTGCCTCTTCCTGCTCGGCTCGGCCCTCTCGGCGGCCGCCTGGTCGATCGGCTCCCTGATCGCGTTCCGCGTCGTCCAGGGCCTCGGCGCAGGGACGATCCTCCCCGTCGGCCAGACGATGCTGGCGCAGGCGGCAGGCCCGCAGCGGATGGGGCGCGTGATGAGCGTGATCGGCGTCCCGATGCTCCTCGGCCCGATCCTCGGCCCCGTGATCGGCGGGGCGATCGTCGACGAGGCGAGCTGGCGCTGGATCTTCCTCGTCAACCTCCCGATCGGCGCGGTCGCGCTCGTCCTCGCGCAGCGACTCCTGCCCGACGCGAAGCCGCAGCTCGGCCAGCGCCTCGATCTCCGCGGGCTCGCGCTCCTCTCCCCCGGAATCGCGCTGTTCCTCTACGGCATCTCGGAGGCCGGCAGCGAGGGCGGCTTCTCGAGCGCCAGCGCGCTCCTCCCCGCGCTTGCCGGGCCCGCCCTCGTCGCCGGCTTCGTGGCGCACGCGGTGGCCGCGGGGAAGGACGCTCTGATCGACCTGACGCTGTTCAGGCGCCGCGGGTTCGCCGTGGCGGCGACGACGAACTTCGTCCTCGGGCTCGCGCTGTTCGGCGCGCTGATCCTCCTGCCGCTCTACTACCAGCTCGTGCGCCGCGAGAACCCGCTCGACACGGGCCTGCTCCTCGTCCCGCAGGGCGTCGGCGCCGCCGTCGCGATGCCGCTCGCGGGTGCGCTCACCGACCGGTACGGCGCCCGCGTCGTCGTCCCCGTGGGCATGGTCCTCGCGCTCGTCGGCACACTCGCGTTCCTGACGGTCGACGTCGACACGTCGTACGTCCTGCTCTCCACTGCCCTCTTCCTGGTCGGCGCGGGCCTCGGCAGCACGATCATGCCGTCGATGGCCGTCGCCTTCGCCTCGATCTCGCGAGACGCGGTGCCGCGCGCCTCGAGCGCGCTCAATGCGATCCAGCGGATCGCGGGCGCGATCGGCACCGCGCTTTTCGCGATCGTCCTCCAGCGCCGGCTCGAGAGCGGCGTCCCGTCGCTCCAGGGTGGGATCGAGGAGCTCGCGCGGCTCGGACCGCTCGCGCAGGAGCGGCTCGCGCCGGCGATCGCCGACGCATTCGGGGAGACCTTCTGGATCGCGGTCGCGCTGATCCTCGTCGCGCTCGTCCCCGCGCTGATGCTCCCGAGGCCGGGCGCGGCGGCGAGCGAGGAGCCCGCCGCAGAGCCACGCGAGCGGCGGGCCGCGTGATCGCGCCTCCGCGTCGGCGAGTAGGGTGACCCGGCAGGATGGACGAGTCCTCCGCGAACGTCGTCGAGACGCTGGCGAGCCTCAGTCTCTTCGGCGACCTGACCCACCCCGAGCTCGAGGCCGTCGCGCACACGTTCGCGGAGGAGGCGTTCGCTCCGGGCCAGCGCGTCCTCCGGCAGGACGTGTCGGGCGGTAGCTTCTACGTGATCCTGAGCGGCGAGGCGCGCGTCGTGATCGACGGCGAGGAGCGCGCCGTGCTGACCCGCGGCGACTTCTTCGGCGAGATCTCCGTGCTCACCGACACGGCGCCCACCGCCGACGTGGTCGCGTCCACGCTGCTCCGCTGCCTGGTCGTCCCCGACCACGACCTCAGGCCGCTGATGCTGAGCCGGCCGAGCATCGCGTACCGGATGCTGCAGATCGAGGCACGGCGCCTGCGCGCGGCCAACACATGGGCGAGGTAGACGAGCGGCCCTTCCCGCCCGGCCGGTACGACGTCGTCGTGGTCGGCAGCGGGCCGGGCGGCCTCCAGGTCGCGTACTCGCTGGCGCGCGCGGGCATCGAGCGCTGCGCGGTGATCTCGCGCGACGACGGCCCCGGCGGGATGTTCCGCCGGTTCCCGGTGTACCAGCGCCTGATCAGCTGGACGAAGCCCGACGCTCCCGTCCCCCGCGGGACACGCGAGTACGAGTGCTACGACCACAACAGCCTCCTCGGCGACGAGGACGGCCATCGGGCGCTGACACCGCTCTTCATGGACCGCCAGCTCGACCTGCCGGCCCGGGCCGAGATGGAGTCGGCGCTCGCGGAGTTCGCCGCGCGCGGCGGCGTCCGAGTCCGGTACGGATGCGCTTGGGAGTCCACGCGCGTCCAGGACGGCGGGTTCGTCCTCGTGACCACGGACGGGGAGTACCGCTGCCGCGCCTGCGTCTTCGCGCTCGGGATGACGGAGTCCTGGATGCCGCCGATCCCGGGCCTCGACGCGGCACCGCACTACGCCGACACGCGCTCGCCGGAGCGGTACGAGGGCAAGAGCGTCTTCATCGTCGGCAAGCGCAACTCCGGCTTCGAGGTCGCGCAGGGCCTGCTCCCGTGGGCGCGGTCGATCGTGCTGGCGTCGCCCCGTCCGGTCGACACGGCGTTGCTCGCGTTCTCGCCGCTCAGGCTCCGCTACCTCCAGCCGTTCGACGAGCATGTGCGCGGCGGCTCGGGGAGTCACGTCGTCGACGCGTCGATCGAGCGGGTCGAGCGCCACGACCGCGGGTACACGATCCGCGTCCGCGGGACGACCTGGCAGGGCGACCTGACGATCGACGCGGACGAGGTGATCGCCGCTACAGGGTTCCGGACGCCGCTCCGCGATCTCCCGGCGCTCGGCGTCGCGACCGTCAACGACGGGCGGCTCCCCGCGCAGACGCCGTGGTGGGAGAGCGTCACGGTGCCGGGCATCTTCTTCGCGGGGAACGTGACCCAGGCGTCGTCCGGCCTGCGCAAGCACGGCGCGACGTCGAGCTCGGGCTCGGTCCACGGCTTCCGCTACAACGCGCGCCTCGCGGCGCAGCGGATCGCGGAGACCGTCTTCGGCAGACGCCGGGAACGGCGCTCGCTCGAGCTGGGCGAGGTGGTGCCGTTCCTCGCCGGCGAGCTCGCGCGCGCACCGGAGCTCTGGAGCCAGAAGGCCTATCTCGCGCGCGTCGTCGCGTTCGACCCGTCGCACGGCATCCGTGACGAGGGGATCGTGCCGCTCGCGGAGTTCGTCGACCGGGACGACGGGGACGCGTGCGCCGTCTCGGTCGAGTACGACGCCGGCGGGGCGATCGTGCCTGCGCTCTACGTTCGCCGCGACGGTCGGCTCGCGGAGCACCTCATGCCGCCGCACCCGCTGCACGCCTTCGACGGCGACGAATATCGCCGGGAGCTCGGCGCGCGCCTCGACCCGCTCCTGGCCTAGGTCGCGGGGTCCGAGCGAGCGCCGCCGACGGCGGCCGCACCCCGGTCGGCTTTCCGCCCAACGAGGTACCACGCCTCGACCTCGCCCTTCCCCTTGATCGCGACCGTCCCGCGGGGCTCGCACTCGAAGACGTCCGCGACGAGCTCGTACGTCGCGCGGGTGATCTGCGCCCGCCCGGGCGTCCCGTGCGACTCCATCCGGCTCGCCGTGTTCACGGCGTCGCCCCAGAGGTCGTAGAGGAAGCGCTTGCGACCGATCACCCCCGCCACCACCGGGCCGGAGTTGATTCCGACGCGGAGCTCCAGCCCGAGCTGGGCGACGTCCTCGTGCGAGCGCATCGCAGCGAGCATGTCTAGCGCCATCGCGGCGAGCGCGGGGGCATGGTCGGGGCGCGGCGTCGGGACGCCCGCGGCGACCATGTAGCAGTCCCCGATGGTCTTGATCTTCTCGAGCCCGTGGCGGTCGGCGAGCTCGTCGAAGTGGCTGAACAGCCGATCGAGGCACCCGACCACCTGGGCGGGCGCGAGCCGTTCCGACCACGGGGTGAAGTCGACGACGTCCGCGAAGAGGATGGAGGCCGAGCCGAACTGGTCGGCGATCGGCTGGGTCTGCGCCTTCAGCTTGTCGGCGATCGATCGCGGGAGGATGTTGAGGAGGAGGCCCTCCGCCTTGGCCTGCTCGACCCGCAGCGCCGCGAGCGCGTCGCGCCGCTCTCTCGCGAACACGGCGAGGAGCGTGAACACGATCGCGCCTCCGACGGCGACGTTCAGCGCGAGCATCGTGCTCGTGAACCACGCTGGGAGGGTCGTGCCCAGCGGCCCGACGACCTCCCCCGCGATCCCCGAGCCGAGGAACACCGCGACGTAGGCGAGGTACCAGCGGACCCCCGACCTGACGTCGCCGAACACGAGGGCGCCGAGCGGGGCGAGCATCCCCCAGAAGCCGACGCCACCCGCGTCGAGGAACCCGCCGAGCGGGATCATCGAGAGGGTCGGGGCGAGCAGGATGTCGACCTGGCCGACCCGCAGGAGCCACGGAAAGTCGCGCGTGCGGGAGAACACGACGAGGGCCGCGAGCAGGACGGCGAAGTACACGAGCGGCACCAGGCCGACCCACGAGCCGAACGAGAGGTACAGCGCGCCCCAGAGCGCGGCCACGGGAAGGATCAGCACGGAGATCAGGACGAGCAGCGCCTTCCGGGCGCGCAGGTCCTCGTCGTCCCGTGGATCGGCGCCGACGAGAGACAGGCGCACGAGCGCGCGTCCGGCTCCCGCCCGGATCCGTTCCAGCAGGCGCATCGAGCCAGACGTTACTGGCGGCGCTACGACACGTCGCCGAGCACGCGCTGCGCGATCGCGAACGCGCTGTTCGCGGCGGGGACGCCGCAGTAGACGGCGCTCTGGAGGATCACCTCGCGGATCTCGTCGGGCGTCAGGCCGTTCCGTACTGCCGCGCGGAGGTGCATCTCGAGCTCCTCGTCCCGATGGAGCGCGATCAGCGCCGTCAGGGTGATGGAGCTCCGCGTCTTGCGGTCGAGCCCCGGTCGCGACCAGATCTCGCCCCAGGCATAGCGCGTGATGAACGACTGGAAGTCCTCGGTCAGCGCCGTCGTCGAGCGGATCGCCCGGTCGACGTGCTCGTCGCCGAGCACCTCGCGGCGCACCTCCATCCCCCGCTCGTACGTCTCGTCCGGCATCAGGACCTCCCTTCACGCGATCTGCGGTACAGCTCGAGCGCCCGGTCGGTGAGCTCGGCGGCCGAGCCGAGGTAGCCCGCGGGGTCGGCCGCCTGCTCGAGCTCTCCGGCGCCGACGTGCGCCGTCACGGCCTCGTCGTCCGCGAGCTCCGCCGCCAGCGAGCGCCCGGAGGCCGCGCATCGCGCCGCCGCCTCGCCCACCAGCCGTTGGGCCTCGGGTCTACCGAGCGCGGGCGCGAGAAGGTATGCGAAGCGCTCGGCGAGCAGCAGCCCCCCGTCGCGGGCGAGGTTCTCGGTCATGCGCTCGGGACGGACCTCGAGCCCGGTCACCGTCTCCCGCAGCGAGGCCGCCGCCCCGCCGGTGAACGCCAGGGCGCCGCTCAGCGCAAGCCACTCGGCCTGCCAGGCGCCTGCGGCGCGTTGGTGCTCCTGCGGCAGGCCGGCGACGAGGACGGAGGCGTGGCCGCGCGCGGTCCGCGCGCAGGCGCTCGTGAGCACGGCTCCGACCGGGTTCCGCTTCTGCGGCATCGCCGACGAGCCGCCGCCCTGCCGCTCCGCGACCTCGCCGACTTCGGTCTGTGCGAGGAGCGTCACGTCGAGCGCGACCTTCGCCAGTGCCCCGGCGGCGACGTCGAGCGCCGCGCCGAGCTCGGCGATGCGCACGCGAAGGGCGTGCCACGGCAGCGGCGCCTCGGGCAGGCCGACCTCCTCGGCGAAGGCGCGCGCGACCGCGAGGCCGTCGGCCCCGAGCGCCGCGAGAGTGCCGCCCGCGCCGCCGAGCTGTGCGGCGAGCCGCTGGTCGCGCACCGCCTCGAGGCGGGCACGTACATCGAGGATGCTCGTGAGCCACCCGGCCGCGACGAGCCCGAAGGTCGTCGGCACGGCCTGCTGCAGCACGGTGCGCGCAGCCATCGGCGTCGTGCGATGCGCCTCCGCGAGCGCGGCGCAGCCGTCCGCCACCCCGTCGAGCTCCTCGAGGATCACGTCGAGCGCGCCGCGGGCGACGAGCATCGAGGCGGTGTCGAGCACGTCCTGGCTCGTCGCTCCCCAGTGCACCCACCTCCCCGCCTCGCCGGCCTCCGCGACGAGCGCGCGCACGAGCGGCTCGACGGGATTCGCGACGCGACGCCCCTCCTCCGCGAGCTGTGCCACGTCGAACCGCTCCGGGCCGCAGGCCGCCGCGATCGCCTCGGCCGCCTCGGCGGGGATCACGCCGACGCGCGCCTCGGCGCGCGCGAGCGCACGCTCCGAGGCGAGCATCGCCTCGAGCCAGGCGCGCTCCGAGACGGCGTCCCGCACCTCCTCCGGGACGAGGATCGGGAGGAACAGCGCCTCAGACGGCAAGGAAGACCGTCTGGCGCTCGCCCTGGAGCCTGATGTCGAAGCGCAGCCCGTCGCCGTCGGGCACCGCGACGAGCGTCGCCGCATCGGTCGGGTCGAGCATCGAAAGCAGGGGGTCGGCGGCGTTCGCCTCGGTCTCGTCCGGGAAGTAGAGCCGCGTCACGAGCCTGTCGAGCAGCCCCCGCGCGAACACCGCGACGTCGACGTGCGGCGCCTGGAGCGCCCCGTCGGCGCCGGGCACGCGGCCGGGCTTGACCGTGACGAACGAGAAGCCGCCGCTCTCGGTGTCGGAGCGGCCGAACCCGGTGAAGCCGTCGGAGAGCGGCAGGTCGTGCCGCCGGTCGGCGGGATCCGCGTAACGGCCCGCTTCGTTCGCCTGCCAGACCTCGACGATCGCGTCCGGCACGACGTCCCCGTTCCCGTCGACGACCGCTCCCACGATCGTGATCGCGCCGGGGGCGTCGGGTGCGACGAGCTCGTTGCCGACCCGCTCGAACAGGGCAAAGCCGAAGAACGGGCCCACGGTCTGGGAGGGTGTCCGGCCGGGAGAGAGCGCCACTAGTGCTCCAGCGGAGTCGCCGCCCGGCCGCCGACGACGATGTCGAAGGCAAAGCCGTGCGCCCACTCGGGCTCGGTCAGGTCGAGGTCGAAGCGGCTCACCATCCGTTGCCGCGCCTGTGGGTCGCGGACGGACTGGAAGATCGGGTCGAAGTCGAAGAGCGGGTCGTCGGGAAAGTACATCTGCGTCACGAGCCGCTCGGTGAACGCCCGGCCGAACACGGAGAAGTGGATGTGCGCCGGCCGCCAGGCGTTGTCGTGGTTCTGCCAGGGGTACGAGCCCGGCTTGATCGTCACGAAGCGGTAACGGCCGTCGTCGTCCGTGAGGCAGCGGCCCGCGCCGGTGAAGTTCGGATCGAGAGGGGCGGGATGCTGATCGACGTGGTGGACGTACCGGCCGGCCGCGTTCGCCTGCCACACCTCGACGAGCTGGCCCCGGATCGGACGGCCGTCGGAGTCGAGCAGCCGGCCGGCGACGACGATCCGCTGGCCGATCGGCTCGCCGTCGTGCTGCTGGGTGAGGTCGTGGTCTAGGGGCCCGACGGCGTCCTCGCCGAAGGCCGGGCCGGTCAGCTCGGAGAGCGTGTGCGGCATCGGCACGAACGGTCGCTTCGGCGCCCGCAGGCGCGTCGCGACGTAGTCGGGCCAGACGTAGGGTGGATCCCCGGCGTCCGGCTGGGGCCCCGCCTGCTCGGCGCCCTCGCTTCTCGTCGCAGGCTCGCTCATGCCGCTGGGGACGCTATCGCACCCCGCGCTCGAGATGAACAGCGCGGCGTCAGCCCTCGAGGGCGGCGACGTACCGGTCTGCCGAGCGCCGGACGGCGGCCTTCCCGTCGTCCACGACGCGCCCGTACCACGCGCCGTAGACCCGCGAGAACGGATACGGCTCCAGGGCCTCGACCATCCCCCTCACCGTGGCCGCGGGCAGCGGGATCAGGTTCGGATAGCTGTACATGAAGCTCACGAAGCGTCGGTCGGAGACGACCTGCACGATGTCGCCGGAGAGGAGCACGCCATGTCCCTCCTGTCCCGCCGCCCAGTGGAGCACCGTGCCGCCGGGGAAGTGCCCGCCGAGGCGGAGGAGCGTCATGCCCGGCTCGAGCTCGTGCACTTCGCCGTCCCAGAACACGATCGATCGATCCGGCCGCTGCACCCACTGGCGATCGGCTGCGTGGAGGTACACGGGCGCGTCTAACGCGCGGCTCCACTCGACGAGCGACGTGTAGTAGTGCGGGTGGGAGATCGCGATCGCCGAGAGGCCGCCGCGCGCCTCGACCGCGGCGACGAGCTCGTCGTCGAGCAGCGTGATGCAGTCCCACATGACGTTCCCGCCCGGCGTCTCGACGAGGAGCGCACGCTGGCCGATCGCGAACGACGGGTCGCACCCGAGCCCGGTCAGCCCCGGCTCCTCCTCACGAACGTCGGCGCGGTGCGTCTCCCGGAGCTCGTCGAGCGTCGTCCACCGCTGGCCGTCCCAGCCGACGTACTGGCGCTCGTCGTCGCAGATCGCACAGCGCGCGGGCGGCTCGCTCGACGGCGTGTGCTGCGTTCCGCAGGTGGCGCAGACGAAGGCTGGATCTCCGTCGGGGCGGCGGCCCTCGGCCGCCCCGACGGAGAACTTGTCGCGCTGCCCGCTCAGCGCTCTCCGACCGGCGCCGGGGTGGGCGTGGCCGGCTGCCCAGGCCGGCCCTCACCCTCGTGAGGCGCCTCGATCGTGAGGTTCGGCAGGATCCGGTCGAGCCAGCCGGGTATGTACCACGTCTTCTCGCGCAGGAGCGTGAAGAACGACGGCACGAGGGTCATGCGCACGATCAGGGCGTCCGTGAGGATCGCGACCGCGAGCAGGATCCCGAACTCCTTCGAGACGCGGTCGCCGCTCAGGATGAACGCGGAGAAGACCGTGCCCATGATGATCGCGGCCGCCACGACGACCCGGCCGATGGCCGCGATCCCGTGCGAGACCGCCTCCTCGGTCGGGAGGCCGTGCACGTGCTCCTCGCGGATGCGGCTCATCAGGAAGACCATGTAGTCCATCGAGAGCCCGAACAGGATCGCGAACGCGATCGGTGGCACGAACGTCTCGATCGGCCCCGTCTTGTCGAGCCCCGTCAGGCCGAGCAGGTAGCCCTCCTGCACGATCAGCGTGAGGACGCCGAAGCCGACGAACGCCGAGAGGATCGTCGTCACGGCCGCAGTCAGCGAGACGACGATCGAGCGGAACGCCATCGCGAGCACGAGGAAGGTGACGCCGATGATGTAGAGCAGGAACAGCGGCGCCCGATCGGTGAGCCGTTGGCCGATGTCCTTGAACGCCGCCGTCTGGCCGGAGACGTACGCGATCGCGTCCCCGCCCGCGACCGCCCTCGGCACGACGTCGGTGCGCAGCCGGTCGACGAGCTTGTCGGTCGCCTCGTCCTGCGGGGCGGACGTCGGCGTCACGAAGACGATGCCGACGCTCTTGGAGTCGTTCAGCTGTGGTTCCCGGACGGATGCGACGCCCTGCAGGCCCTGGACGTCGTCGTAGACCCGCTGCGGGGCCTGGGTATCGCCGTTCGTCTGCACGACGATCGGGATCGGGCCGTTGAAGCCGCGTCCGAAGCCCTCGGCGAGCAGGTCGTACGCCCGCCGAGCGGTCTGCTCCTTCGGCTGGGTGCCCTGGTCGGACGCGCCCAGCCGGACGACCGCCGCCGTCGCGGCCAGTGCGAGCACCCCCACGAGCACGACGGGGAAGACGACCCGCGCGTGGCCGGTCACGAAGCGGCCCCAGCGGGCGACGAGCGTCTTCTCGCGCGCGGCCTCCGAGTCGTCGAGCGGGCGGAGGAACGGCACCTTCAGCCGGTCGACCTTGTGGCCGAGCAGTCGGAGGACGGAGATCAGCATCGAGTTCGCGAGCAGCACGGTCGTGAGCACGCCGAGCGCGCTCCCGATCCCGAGCTTCGTCACGAAGTCGAGCCCGAAGAACGCCAGACCGGAGACGCCGATCGCCACCGTCGCGCCGGCGAAGAGCACCGCGCGACCGGCAGAGGCGCCCGCCTCCGCGGCTGCGTCGACCGGCGAGATCCCCTCGTGCAGGAGCTGGCGGAACCGGGTGACGATGAACAGCGAGTAGTCGATCCCGACGCCGAGCCCGATCATGCTCACCAGGATCGGGGTGATCGTGTTGATGTCGGTGAGGCCCGCGAGGATGAACAGCAGCAAGAACGCCGTGGCGAGCGCCGCGAGCGCGAGCATGATCGGGATGAACGCCGCGACGAACGTCCTGAACACGATCAGCAGCACGATCAGCGCGGCGAGCAGGCCGAGAAGCTCTGACGTGCCCTGCTCGATCGGCGGGAACTCCGCCTCGCCGTTGTACTCGACCGTGACGCCGACGGGCGCGAGCGCATCGCGCACCGTGTCCTCGACGTTGACCACCGAGTCGCGGTCCTTGTCGTAGATCACGCGGTCGAACTGGGCCTCCGCGTAGGCGATCCGGCCGCTGTCGGAGAACGTGGCGTCGCTGAACGGGTTGCCCACGCTCGTCAAGCCGGCGGTGTCGGTCGTCGGCTTGAACTCGGACGACGTGCGCAGCTTCGCCATCGCCTGCTCGATCGCGGCCTTCCGCTCCGGTGTGTCGAGCCGCTGCCCCTCGGGTGCGGCGAGCACGATGTTGAGCACGCTGCCCTGCTCGGACTTGAACTGCGACTCGATCAGGTCGGTCGCCTTCTGCGTGTCGGAGCCGGGGATCTCGAACTCGTCGCGCAGGCCGCCTCCGACCGTGGCGACGAGCCCGATCAGGACGACGACGATCACCAGCCAGCCCGCGAGGACGCGCCACGGGCGGGTCGCGCACATGCGCGCCCAGCGCGCGAGAGTGCCGGTCGCGAGGCGCTCGTGGGCGGCTTGACGTCCGTTCGTCGGCGGTCCGGCCGACCCGTTGTCGTGTGTCTCCGTGTGTGCGCTCATTCGCAAACCTCGTGTGCGTGGGGGCGTTTCCGGGTCAGACTCCCCGGCGGCGCCGAACTCATCGTCCACCCGCGGGGCACATGCTGATCGCGTTCGCCGCCTAGCTTGACTCGGGCCGGAGCCCGCGCGGGTACGGCTAGCCGCACGTCGGCGGAGCGGGTCGCCTCACGTTACCGGCCGGCGGCGGCGCCTTGCTCGACCCGCACGTCCCGACGGTCGGCGTCCGGCACGAGGACGCGGAGCAGGCGTCGGCCCTCGGCCTCGACCGACGCCGTGGCTCGCTTGGAGAGACGTGCGCCCGCGGCGACCACGAGGGTCGCGCCGCCGGCCTGCGCGCGCTCGACCCGCCAGCGCCCGGCGACCGCGCCGTCGTACAGGACGGTTCCGCGCCCCCGCCCGCCTGCGAGCCAGCCTGGGTCGTGACGGAAGCGACGACGGTCGGCGTGCGAGAGGAGCACGTTGTCGTACTCGGGGAGGAAGCGGGTCGGCGCCGGCGCGTCCGGATCCGGACGCGGTGCGTCCTCGAGGTCGACGAGCTCGCGGCCGTGCTCGTCGCGAAACGCGACGAGCCGCGAGCGCAGCCGCTCGACGACCGTGCGCATCCCCGCGAGCCCGCACCACGTCGCGACGTCGGCCGCCGAGGCGGGCCCGAACGCTGCGAGGTAGCGGAGCACGACGTCGTCGAGCGACGGCCGCCGGACGAGCGGGCGCCCGAGCCACGCCTCGGCGGTCGTCACCGTCACCTGCGACGTCTCGCCCCAGACGCCCCGCGGCGGCACCTGGACGAGCGCCAGCCGGCACCGGCAGGCGTGCGCGAGCGCCGCCGGGTCCCGGCCCGGGAACCGCTCGGCGAGGGCCGCGCGGAGCTCCGGACCGGTGTGCGGGCGCTCGGCGAGAATGCGGCGGGCATGGTCGAGCACCGGGCGCAGGTCGAGCCCGACGAGCGCGGGCGCGAACTCGCGATGCCGCGCGAGCTCCGCGTCGAGCACGGGCTGGACGAGCGGCCTCAGGAGGAGCGCGTCGTCCGCCGTGACCAGGTGGATCGTCGAGCGCATCACGGCGAGGCGCACGACGGTTCGGTCGACGAGCGCCCGGCCGAGTTGGTTCGGGTCGAAGCCGGCGACCCGCGACCAGAGCCCGGTGTAGGGGTCGAGGGGCACCTGCGCCTGGAGGCCGACGAGGTGCGCGACGGCGCTCTCCACGTCGAGCGGCGCCCGCTCGAGGAGCAGCTGCCGCGCCAGGGTCGCGCGGTTCAGCGCACGGGGACTGAGCATGACGGGGCGCATGCGCGCGATTGTCGCCGCCGCCGCCCGGTGCGTCGTCCTCCCGAGAAGCTTCTGTAAGGTGCCCCTGACACGATCGGGAAGGAGAGCCTACGCGGATGGGCGCAGGGGTGATCACGTTGAGAGAGGGGTTCGAGGCGGCGTTGGTCGTCGCGATCGTCCTCTCGTTCCTCGAGAGCACGGGCCGCCGCGCATGGTTCCGCGCGGTCTGGCTCGGCGTCGGCGCCGGGATCGCGGTGAGCGTGCTCGTCGCCCTCGTGCTCTTCGCGGTGGGCGCCGAGCTCGAGGGCCGGGCCGAGGCGATCTTCGAGGGAAGCGTGATGGTGATCGCCTCCGGCCTCGTCGTCTGGATGGTCTTCTGGATGCGCAGCCATGCGCGGACGATCAGACACGAGCTCCAGTCGCGTGTCGACGCAGCGGTCACGCAGGGATCGGCGATCGGCGTGGCGCTGGTCGCGTTCGCGGCGGTCGTCCGCGAGGGCGTGGAGAGCGGCGTCTTCCTCGTCGGGTCGCTCGACGACTCGAGCCCGCTCGTCGCGCTGACGAGCGGCGCGCTCGGGATCCTCGTCGCGCTCGTCCTCGGCTACGCGTTCTACCGCGGCGCAGAGCGCCTCGACCTGCGGCGGTTCTTCCACGTCACCTCGGTGCTGCTCGTGCTCGTCGCAGCCTGGCTCTTCTCCGGGGGCGTCCACGAGCTGTCGGAGTCCGGCGTCCTGCCGGAGAGCGAGGCGCTCGCCCCGCTCGCGTTCCTCGCGCTCGCCTTGCCTTCGCTGTACGTCATCCTCCTCCGCGACCGCGTGCGACCGCGGCCGGCGGGGGTGCCCGGCGACGCCTGACACGTCCCTCTGGCCGCGACGCGCGCGACCAGCCGCTGCGGAGGTTCCCGATCACCGGAGCTGCTCGAGCCGCTCCCTGTACTCCTCGCCCGTGATCTCGCCGCGGGCGAAGCGCTCGGCGAGGATCCCCCGGGCGCGATCCATGTCGGACGGCGGTCGATGCCAGCGTCTCCGGCCTACGACGAACCACACGACGAGGCCGACGAGGACGAGCCAGAAGAACGCGAACGGAAACCAGTAGTGGTCGTGCTCGCCGTGCGAGGCGACCACCGACGTGAGTGCTGTCAATGTGCTCATGACGGCCACGGTAGGGCCGTCCACCCCCACTCCGAAACGCCCGCGAGACGGAACTTCGACGTCCTCCCGTAGGGGGACGAATGTCCTCCTCGGGGGCGACTCGGCGGTCGATCGGGGGCGGTACCGTCGTGCGCGTGACCGCCGAACGCGCTCGCACGGTGCTCGTCGACGTGCTGCTCGCATGCGTCGCGCTCGCGACCTCGCTCGGAGCGATGGGGCACGGCCGCTGGAACCACGACGGCACCGCGACGAACGATCACCCGCTCGATGCCGCCGGTGTCGTGCTCGCGCTCCTCACGGCGCTCCCCCTCGTCGCCCGGCGGGCACGGCCGGTCGCGGTGCTCGCCGTCGTCGCGGTCGCCACGGGGACGCTCTACGGCCTCGGCTACGGGTTCCCGCCGGTCGGGTTCGCCGTCGCGCTCTACACGGTCGCGCGTCAGCCCGACGGAACCCGCCCCGCCGTCCGCAACGCGGTGCTCGCCGGCAGCGTCGCACTGTTGCTCGGCCCCTCGCTCGTGCGCAACGGGCTCGGGCCCGGCGTCGTCGCCGGAACAGCCGTCTGGGCCGTCGCGTGGTTCGTCGGAGACCGTCTGCGCCAACGCGCCGAGCGGCGGGCGGCCGCGGCGGAGCGGGCGAAGCAGTCGGAGCGCGAGGCCGAGCGCGAGCGCCGGCTGGCGAGCGCCGAGGAGCGGATGCGGATCGCCCGCGACCTGCACGACTCCGCGGGCCATGCCGTCAACGTCATCCTCGTCCAGGCCGGCGCCGCACGTCTTCTGCTCGAGCGCGACCCCGCTCGCTCGCGCGCGGCGCTCGAGACGATCGAGGACGTCGCCCGCGACACGCTCGTCGAGATCGACCAGCTCGTGCGCGCCCTTCGCGACCCGGGCCGCACCGACGGGGTCGAGCCGCCTGCAGGCCTCCGCGCCCTCGACACGCTCGTCGGGCGCGCGCGCGCCGGCGGGCTCGACGTCCGCGTGGACGTCGTCGGCGAGCGCCGCGACCTGCCGCCGGGCGTCGACCAGGCAGCGTACCGGATCCTCCGCGAGGCGCTCACGAACGCGTCGCGCCACGGCTCGGGCGCGGCCGACGTCGAGCTCCGCTACGGCCCGTCCTCGCTCGAGCTTCGCGTGTCGAACGCCGTGCCCGCCGACGCGGCCTCCGGGCGCACGGGCCACGGGATCGTGGGCATGCGCGAGCGAGCGCAGCTGCTCGGCGGGTCGCTCGAGACGGTCATGGACGGCGCGGTGTTCCGCCTCCGCGCGACCCTTCCGTACCGTGAGGCGTCGTGACCGCGTCGGTGATTCGCGTGCTGCTCGTCGACGACGACGCGCTGATGCGGGCCGGGCTCGCCTCGATCCTCTCGAGCGACGCTGCGGTCGACGTGGTCGGCGAGGCGCCGGACGGCCGCGTCGCGGTCGAGCGGGTCACCGCGCTTCGACCCGACGTCGTCCTGATGGACATCCGGATGCCGGAGGTCGACGGGATCACGGCCACGCGGGACGTCGTCGCGGCCTCGCCCGACACGCGGGTCGTGATCCTCACGACGTTCGAGGACGACGAGTACATCTTCGGCGCGCTGACCGCGGGCGCGTCGGGCTTCCTGCTCAAGCGGACGACGCCGGAGTCCCTGATCGAAGCGATCAAGGCGGTCGCGGCGGGGGACTCGCTCCTCTCGCCGTCCGTGACGCGGCGCGTGATCGACCGGATGGCCGCGCTCCCCTCGGGCGAGGCGCTGCTCGACCGGCGGCTCGAGGAGCTCACCGCGCGCGAGCGGGACGTATTCGAGCAGATCGCGCGCGGCCTCTCGAACGCCGAGATCGCGGGCGTGCTCGTGATCGAGGAGTCGACCGTGAAGACCCACGTCAAGCGGATCCTGATGAAGCTCGGGCTCCGCGACCGCGTGCAGGCCGTGATCTTCGCCTACGAGAGCGGGCTCACCCGCCCGGGAGGCTCACCGGACGCCTGACGCGGGCCGACGTCAGTCGAACGACGCGACGAGCACGAGCACGAGCGCCGCGAGCCCCGCCAGGGCGACGGCCGCGACGTTCGCGACCAGGAGCCAGGTCAGCGTCCGCTCGCGCCTCTGCGACGCGTCCCGCGCGACCGGGCGGGCACCCTCGGCACCGTCGACAGCCTCGCCGAGGCGGGCGATGATGTACCCGTTCAGGCTCGTGCCTTCGCGTTCTGCGGCGCGGGCGAGCTCTCCATGGAGGCCGGGCGGCATGCGGAGGAGCAACCGCCCGCTCGGCGTGGCTGCCCGGCGGGACGACTCTGCGACGGCTGAGGGGGACGGCTGCGCGCTCACCCTCAACGCATCGTATCTTCGGGTGACGATCCGCACAATGGCACGCCCTACGGCTCCCCGAGCGTGCTGCGCAGCTTCGCGAGGGCCGTCGAGAGCGTGCGCGAGACCTGCGCCTGCGAGAGCCCGAGCTCGGCGGCGATGTCCTCCTGCGTCAGGTCCCGGTAGAACCGGAGCGCCACCACGGCTCGCTCCCGGCGCGTGAGCGAGAGGAGCGCGCCGCGTAGGAGGAGGCGCGTGTCGCTCCGTGCGACATCCGACTCGACCGCGAGGGCCTCCAGCTCCTCGTCGAGCGACACCGTCCCCTGCGATCGGCGCGCCTGATGCCGCCGGAGCTCGCCGACGATCGTCGGCACCGCGTACGCACCGAGGTCGTCGCCCCGGCAGGCGTCGAAGCCGTCGACGGCCTTGATCAGCCCGATCGAGCCGGCCTGGACGAGATCCTCGGTCTGCTCCGGCGACCGCGCGAAACGGCGGGCCAGCGCCCGGACGAGCGGCAGGTTCTGCTCGATCGCACGCTGCCGCGCGCGATCGTCGCGCCCGACGCGGTACCTCGAGAGCAGCTCCAGCGTGCCGAACGTGGATGTCAGAGCGATCCCACCCCCCAGTTCCGACTCTCACCCTACATCGGAACGAGCGTCTTGAATAGAGCATGCAACGAAATTCATGAATGAAATTCGACGCAATGGCGCATAGATGATTTCGAGATGCTGCAGCTGGATCGTCCCGGCGCCGTGTGCACCGTCGCCGTCTCGCTCGTCGCAGCCGTCGCCGCGCTTCTGCCGGCCACGGCGCGGGCGGACGATCCTCTTCCGTCGGTCGCCACGGTCGTGCCGCTCGCGGACACGACTCCCGTCGCCACCGACGCGATCGTCTCGTCCACCCCAGAGCTCGCGCCCCTGGTCGAGCAGGTCTCCGGGGCGGATGCGACGGCCGCGGCCGTCCCCGTCGCGGCGGAGGCGCCCGCAGCCGTGCCCGAGCCCGAGCTCGAAGCGACGCCCGCCGCCGAGCCCGCAGCGGCCCCGTCGCCGCCCGAGTCCGCCGTAAACCCCGTGTCCACGAGCGATACCACCGCCGCGGCGGGCGATATCGCGACCGATACTCCCGTCGCGGCACCCGTGCCGGCCGAGCAGCCGACGACCGGGGCGCCCGGGAAGGCGGATACACCGCCGACGATCACCGCGAACGTCAACGTCAGCGTCCGGATCGACAGCCCCGGCGACAACGGCGCGGTCACCCAGCTCAACCTTCCGGGCGGCAGCGCATCGGGCGGCGGAACCGCCGCCCCGCCCGATCGCGTGACTCAGGCCCCGGCCACGGAGCCCACGACGACGACCGGCGTCACGCAGAACCCCGTCGAGACCTCCACGGGAGAGTGGTACTGGAACTGGGACTGCCTCGGCTCGACGTCCGGCGGCACGGTATCGCCGAGCCTTCCTGAGGGTGTTTCCTTTCCCACGTCATGGACGTGGAACTGGAACTGCGGCGATAACTCGTCGAAGTATCAGAATGAAACTCTCGGTCGATATCAGCAGATCAATACGAACATCTCAATTCGGATCTCCAGCCCGGGGAACGACGGCACTGTCTCCCAGGTGAACGTCGGCGCAGGCATCTCGATCCCCCTGCCGGTGCCAGTACACGGCGCACCGTTCCCGCCCTCCCCCGTAAACATGCCGCCGTCGCTCGAGACCGCGCCGGGCGGCGCCTCGGGGTCGCGCCCAGTGCCTGCGGCCACGTCGCTCCTCGATACCACCGATATCACCGCGGCGCTCGACCCTGGCGTGGCGAGCGACCCCTCGGCGGAGCCCGTGAGCGCGACTCCGTTCGCCGCTCCGGCGGGGGGAACGAGCATGCAAACGCCGCGTCTTGGGCAAGCGGGCGGCTTCTCGCCGTTCCGGATCCCTCTGGCCCCGGTCGTTCGGTTCGCACCCGCCGGGACACCGGCGGTCGACGCGGCCCGGCGCGCGTCGTCACCCGCGGACTCGGTCATCCCGAACGCGCCGACACAGCCGCCCGAGGCGACGCCGAGGCCTCGAGCGCCCCATGCGCCGATGAGAACACCCGTGATATCGGTCTCCGGAGTGAGCGCGAGCGCCGCGGCGGGTGGCGGCGGCTCGTCCGGCTCCGGGCTCCCTCTTCTTCTTGCTCTTCCCTTCGTCGCCGCGCTGCTCGACCTGGCCCGGCGCGTCGCACTCGAGCATGCGGCGCTGCCGACCGGGCACCGGCGACGTGCGCCCGATCGCCCCGGCTAACGGCTCCTTCGTCCCTGGAAGTCCGCGGGGCGCCGGCCCCGCGTCGTGACTCCGACGGAAGGAGCAATGTTCATGAAACGTCTGTCAGCCCTCGTTGCGACCGCGATGCTCGCACTGTGCTTCGGCGCGAGCCAGGCGGTCGCGATGGAGGGCGATCCAGGCGCCGCGCAGGCCGCGGGCCAGTCCGCAGGGAGCGGGCAGTCCGCGTCCGGCGGAAGCGGCGCCTATCAACTGGGGCCGAGCAACAACGCGAGCTCGATCCGCGTGCTCAGCCCCGGCGACAACGGCAACGTGACGCAGTCGAACAGCACGACTGCGGCTGCGGTGGCCGCCAACGCCAACAAGACCGACCAGACCGTCGACCAGTCTCAGACCGGCGGCGGCTACGGGTCGGACTACGCACAGATCGCCGGTCAGGAGGCCAAGAACAAGCAGGACGCCGACGCGGACGCGACGGCGAAGCAGATCGGGGCGAAGAACGACGCGTCCTCGATCCGCGTTCTCAGCCCTGGCGACAACGGCGACGTGACCCAGTCGAACTCGGCGAGCGCCGGCGCGCTTGCTGCGAACGGCAACAAGACCGACCAGACCGCCGATCAGTCCCAGACGGGTGGCGGGAAGGGATCCGACTACACGCAGATCGCAGGTCAGTCCGCCGAGAACAAGCAGACGGCGGACGCGGACGCGAAGGCCGTCCAGATCAAGCCGAGCAACTCCGCGACCTCGATCCGTGTGCTGAGCCCCGGCGACGACGGGGACCTCACGCAGTCGAACGACGCGACCGCACTATCGGCCGCGTTGAACGGCAACAAGACGGACCAGTCGATCGACCAGTCGCAGGGATCGGCTCCGATGGACGCCGCGAAGGCGGATGACTCGAAGGGCATGAGCCATCCGTCCGGCTCCGACTACACGCAGATCGCGGGCCAGTCGGCCGACAACAAGCAGTCGGCGGATGCGGACGCGAAGGCCGTGCAGGTCAAGCCCAGCAACACGGCGACCTCCATCCGCGTGCTGAGCCCCGGCGACGACGGGGACGTCACCCAGTCGAACAACGCAACCGGGCTCGCGGTCGCGCTGAACGGCAACAAGACGGAGCAGTCGATCGATCAGTCGCAGGGCGGCGCTCCGTACGAGCCCGCCAGGACGGAGGACGCGAAGCGCGTCGACCCGTCCGGCTCGAGCTACACGCAGATCGCGGGTCAGTCGGCCGAGAACAAGCAGTCGGCCGACGCGGACGCGACCGCGGTGCAGATCAAGCCGTCGAACACGGCGAGCTCGATCCGCGTGCTCAGCCCCGGCGACGACGGCGACGTCACGCAGTCGAACGACGCGACCGCAGTGGGGATCGCAGCGAACGGCAACAAGACGGAGCAGTCGATCGATCAGTCGCAGGCGGGTAGCGGTGGCTACGGCTCCGACTACGCGCAGATCGCAGGCCAGGAGGCCGGCAACTACCAGAAGGCGGACGCGGACGCGACCGCCGTCCAGGTGAAGCCGTCCAACACGGCCTCCTCGATCCGCGTGCTCAGCCCCGGCGACGACGGCGACGTCACGCAGTCGAACAGCACGACCGCGCTCGCGGCCGCGCTGAACCTGAACCACACGGACCAGTCGATCGACCAGCAGCAGAGCGGCGGTCACGGCTCCGACTACCTCCAGGTCGCCGGCCAGGGCGCCTGGAGCGGTCAGCACGCCGACGCCGACGCCACGGCGATCCAGCTGGGCGCAAAGAACGAGTACACGCCCGTGCGGGTCCTGAGCCCGAACCACAAGGACCGGAAGCACGGGAAGGGCGAGAAGCGCGAGGACGCGAAGCCCTCGCGCGGCGGCTCGGTCGAGCAGTCGAACGCGGTCGGCGCCTTCGGGCTCGCCCTCAATCTCAACGGGACCCATCAGTCGCTCCTGCAGAAGCAGCCGGGCCACGGCTCGTCCGGCCTGCAGGTGGGCGGCCAGGGCTCCTGGTCGGGCCAGTACGGCTCGGCAGAGGCCTTCGGGCTCCAGGGGGTGATGCGGGCGAAGGAGTAAGGGGAGGGGCCGGGCGGCGCGCCTCGTCTGCACGACG
>DASSJV010000079.1:0-4962 GCA_035691005.1 Gaiella sp.
CGCTCGGCCTCCAGCATCCGCTCGACCTCGACCGAGCCGGTTCGGCAGATGCGGCCCAGGTCGTTGCGGAGCAGGTCGACGATCATCGCGTTCTCGGCGCGGTCCTTCGAGGACGCGACCAGGCGCGCCGCGATCTCCTCGTCTTCCGCGAGCCAGCGACCTCGGGGCGCGGTCCCCTTCATCGGGCGCGTCGTGATTCGCTCGCCGTCGATCCGGAAGAAGAGCTCCGGCGACGCCGAGAGCACGCGGTAGCGGCCGAGATCCAGGAACGCGGCGTACCCGCCGCGTTGCGCCAGGCAGAGGTCGCGGTAGAACCCGCGCTCGTCGCCCTGGATCATGGCCCGGAGCCGGATCGTGTGGTTCACCTGGTAGGTGTGTCCGGCCGCGATCAGCTCGCGGATGCGTTCGACGGCCGCGTCGTAGGTCGCGCGATCGACGCTCGGGCGCCAGGGCGAACCCGCCGATCCGGACGGGTCGAGCCGTCCGGGTTCGAGCGGGGGGAGGTCCTCCTTGCGTTCGAACAGGGCGAACCACGCGAGCGGGAGCTCGGCGAACGGGTCGTCGGGCGCCCGGACGTGCACCGAGAGCTCGGGATCGAGACCGGGCGCCGCCTCGTACGCGACGAACCCCGCCGCCCAGAGCCCCCTCGCCGCGGCCGACCCCGCCGCGTCGATCGCGCCGGCGACCTCGCTGGGCCGGCGGGCCTCGACGACCCCGACGGGCTCGGCGAGCCGGAATGCCCGCTCGGCGCCGGCCACAAGGTCGTCGAAGCGCGCCTCGATCACGTAGGGATCTCCCTCAGCTCCGGCGAGCTCGGATCTCCTCGATCACCTTCGGGAGCACCGCGAGCGCGTCGCCGACGACGCCGAGGTCGGCGAGCCGGAAGATCGGAGCGTCCCCGTCCTTGTTGATCGCGATGATCCGTTTGGCGCCCTTCATCCCCACGACGTGCTGCGTCGCGCCGCTGATGCCGACGGCGATGTACACCTCGGGCTTGACGGTCTTGCCGGTCTGGCCCACCTGGTACGAGTACGGCACCCACCCGGCGTCGACCACCGCACGGCTCGCCCCGACGGCCGCGTCGCCGATCGCGGCCGCGAGGTCGTCCAGGAGCTTGAAGTTCGACGGGTCCTGGAGCCCCCGGCCGCCGGCGATGACGACCTTCGCGTCCTCGAGCCGTGGACCCGCGGCGCTCTCCTCGTGACGTTCGATGCGTCGCACGGTCGTGAGCTCGTCGGGGACCGGCGTGTCGACCGGCACGACCTCGGCGGTGCCGCCGTTCGGCTCGGGGGCGAACGACTTCGGGCGCACCAGCACCAGGCGCGGCGCGGGCCCCTCGAGCGCGACGTCCACGACGCGGTTCCCGCCGAAGATCTGCATCTGCGCCGACCCGGCGCCCCTCACCTCGGTCGCGTTGCTCATCAGCGTCGACCCGAGCATGGCCTGGAGCCGGCCGGCGACGTCGCGCGCGTCGTAGCTCGTCGAGAACAGGACGAGATCGGGCGAGTGCTCCCGGATCAGGGCGTGGAGCGTGTGCGCCGCGGGCCGGCCCAGCGTGTCCGCGTAGACCTGCTCGTCGCTCGCGTACACGCGCGCGGCACCGTGCTCGCCGAGCGCGGGCGCGGCGGCCGTCGCCCCCGGACCGAGCGCGACCGCGGCGACCTCGTCGCCGATCGTCCGGGCCTTCGTCAGCAGCTCGAGCGCGGACGAGCTCGGCCCCTCGGGCGTGATCTCGGCGTAGACCCAGACCGCCGTCACGTCAGATGGCCTTCGCCTCGGCGAGCAGCTCGGCGATCTTGGCGGCGGCGTCGTCGCCGGCCTGGATCACGACCCCGGCCGACTTCTCCGGGGCCTCGGAGACCGAGGTCACGCGTTGCGTGGGGGCGACGTCGGCGTCGGACAGGCCCAGGTCGGCGAGCGAGAGCTGCTCGAGCGGCTTGGACTTCGCGGCCATGATGCCTTTCAGCGTGGGGTACCGCGGTTCGGCGGCGCTCCCCGTCACCGTCACGAGCGCGGGCAGCGGGCTCGTGACGACGTCGAACCCGGCCTCCGTCTGTCGCTCCACGCGGAGCGCGCCGTCCTCGACGTCGACCCCGCGCGCGAACGTCGCGCTCGGCACGCCGAGGAGTTCGGCCACGGTCGTCGGGAGCGTGCCGGTGGAGCCGTCGGTCGATTCGACGCCGGCGAGGATCAGGTCGAACGGCGAACGGCCCACGGCCGCCGCGAGGACCCTGGCCGTGGCGAGCGCATCGGCCCCGCGGAGCGCGGGATCGGTCACGAGCACCCCGCCGCCCGCGCCCATCGAGAACCCCTTGCGGAGCGCGCCCGTTGCGACCTCGGGCCCCATCGAGACCAGCGTCACCTCGCCGCCGTGCGCCTCGACGAGCCGGAGCGCGGCCTCGACCGCGAACTCGTCGCCCGGGTCCAGGGCGCCGTCGACGTCCTCGCGGACGAGCAGGAGGTCTTCCCCGAGCGTGGGCGTCCCCTGCGGCTCGGGGACGTACTTGACGAGCACGACGACGTCCACGGGATCCTCGACTCCTCGTTGGTCGCTGGCTGGGGCGAGGATACCCGCGGCGACGAGCGCGCATGCACCTCGTAGCATCTGACCCATGTCGAAGGGAACGGTGCTCGTGGCGATGTCCGGTGGCGTGGACTCGTCCGTCGCCGCCTGCATGCTCCTCGAGCAGGGCTACGAGGTCGTGGGCTCGCACATGCGGCTGGTCCACCTGGACGGGGTGGAGCACGGCTGCTGCGGCCCCGCGGCGCGGAACGACGCCGCGGAGGTCGCGCGGATCGCCGGGTTCGCGTTCGAGATCTGCGATCTCTCGGACGAGTTCGAGCGGACGGTGATCGGAGATTTCGTGGCCGAGCACGAGGCCGGCCGCACCCCGAACCCCTGCGCGCGTTGCAACGGCGAGATCAAGTTCGGCGCGTTCCTGCGGCGGGCCGACGAGCTCGGGATCGACGCGGTGGCGACCGGTCATTACGTTCGGACGGATCGGAGCGGCGGCCGTCTCCGGCTGCTCCGCGGCGCCGACCACGCGAAGGACCAGTCGTACATGCTGCACATGCTGGGTCAGCGCGAGCTGTCGAGGTCGCGATTCCCCGTCGGCGGGATCCCGAAGGCGGAAACGCGCGCGGCCGCCGAACGCTACGGGCTCCCCGTCGCGAGCAAGCCCGACTCGCAGGAGCTGTGCTTCGCGCCCAGCGGCGAGGCGGGAGCGTACCTGGCCTCCGCGGCCCCGCACCTGATGCGCGACGGCGAGGTCGTCGACACCGCCGGGCGCGTGCTCGCGAATCACGCGGGCTCGGCGGCCTTCACCGTCGGGCAGCGGCGCGGTCTCGGCGTCTCGGGTCGCGAGCCCTCCTATGTGCTGGAGATCGACGCTCGGGCCAACCGGGTGGTCGTCGGACCGGGCGAGCTGCTCGCGCGCTCGGGGGCGATCGCCGATCGGGTGTCGTGGGTGGCCGGCGAGCCCCCGTCGGGGGTGCCCTTCGAGGCGGAGGTTCGGATCCGCTACCGGGGCGACGAGGTCCCGGCCGTGGTCGAGCCGCTCGGGGAGGCGGTCCGGATCGAGTTCCGGACTCCGCAGCGAGGCGTCGCGCCCGGTCAGAGCGCCGTCGTGTACCGGGGCGAGGAGCTCCTCGGCGGCGGCCGGATCGTCGACGCGCTCCGCTGAGCGAACCGTCGGTTCCGGGCGGGATAAGGGAAGAGGCCGGTGGGGTCGGCGCTCCCGATATCATCCCCGCGTGGAGGGCCGGCGGCCGTGAGGTTGCTCAAGCGCAAGTCCCGCACCTTCGAGATCCAGGTGCAGGAGATGACGCTGCACATCCAGGCCGCGACCGACGTCGACGAGGAGTCACGCGCGGCCGCGCTCTCGTTCTGGGAACTCCTGCACACCTACTCGATCCGCAACCCGGAGTTCCGCTCGTCCAAGCGCCCCGTCAAGGTGCCCGGCGACGCCCCCGAGATCGTGCGCGAGATCGCCTCGACGGCCGCGCGCGCCGGCGTGGGGCCGATGTTCTCGCTCCAGGGCGCCGTCACCGATCACGTCGGCCGGTTCCTCGCGCGCGAGGTGCGCGAGGTGACCGTCAACTGCGGCGGCGACTACTTCATCCGTTCGCGGCGCCGGCAGAAGCTCACCGTCGTCCGCCGGTCGGGCTCCTCGGTGGCCGTCGTGGTCCCCGCCGACCGGGAGGGCCTCGGGGTCTCGATGACGCTGGGGCACGGGCCGAGGCGCTCGGAGGTGGACGGGCTGGCCGTGCTGGCCGAGTCCTGCATGCTCGCGGGCGCCGCGGCGGCGGGCGTCCAGGCGATCCTGACCAAGGAGAACGGGCTGCACGGGGCCTTGGCGTACCTGAAGCAGGTGACGGGTGTGATCGGCGGGGTCGTGTTCCTCGGCGAACGGATCGGGATGGCCGGCGGGCTGGAGATCGCGGCTTGACCCACCCACCGCTCGGCCGATCCGAACCGCGGAAGCGACGGGCGGGCGCCCGGGTTCCGACGTGAGCACCACGAGCGAGCAACGGGAGCTCGCGAACGCGAAGCTCCGCGTCGAGGAGCTGCGCGAGCAGGCGAACTTCCACTCGTACCGCTACCACGTCCTGGACGATCCCGAGGTCTCCGACGCCGAGTACGACGACCTCATGAAGGAGCTCCGGGCGCTCGAGGAGCGATTCCCGGAGCTCGTGACGCCGGACTCGCCGACGCAGCGTGTCGGCGCGACGCCCACGGACCTGTTCGCGCCGGTTCAGCACCGAACGCCGATGCTCTCGCTCGACAACGCGTTCAGCCGCGAGGAGCTCGAGGCCTGGGCGACGCGCGTCGAACGCGGCGTGGGCTCGGGCGCCGAGTACTCGTGCGAGCTGAAGATCGACGGCGTCGCGTGCGCCCTCACCTACGAGGACGGCGTGCTGACCAAGGGCGCGACGCGAGGCGACGGGCGGACCGGCGAGGAC
>DASSJV010000080.1:0-17602 GCA_035691005.1 Gaiella sp.
TCGACCTCGCCGAGCGCGACGTCGACGGGATGGAGCGCGTCACGGCCGACGTCCGCTCTCTGCCGTTGCCGGACGACAGCGTCGACCAGGTGCTGCTCGTCTCGACGCTCGAGCACGTCGGCGCCGACAACCGCGGCTACGGCCTCGCCGCGGAGGCCGAGGCGGGCTCTCGCGTCGACGCACTGAGGGAGCTCGGCCGCGTCCTGCGCTCGGGTGGCAGGCTCGTCGTCACGGTCCCGCTTGGCGAGCCCGGCGACCACGGCTGGTTCCGGCTCGACGACGTGGCGGGGTGGACGAAGCTCTTCACGGCGGCGGGGCTGTTCGTCGAGGAGCAGGAGGCGTACGAGCTGACGGACCAGGGCTGGCGCCCCGCGCCGGTCTTCGACGCTCGGGGCGTCGGGTACGGCGACCGCGGCCCCGCCGCCTCCGCAGTGCTCTGCAGCGAGCTGTCGCCGGGACGGTTCCGCAGGCTCGCGACGCCCGACGGGCTCGCACGCACGCTGAGGCGCCGCACGCGCACGGTCCGCCACCGGGGCTGAGCGACCCGGGTCGCCGGCCGGCCCTACACTCCCGCCGTGGACTTCTCCCTGACCGACGAGCAGCGGGAGATCCAGGCGCTCGCGCGCGAGGTCGCCGACACCGAGATCGCGCCGCACGCGGCCGACTGGGACCGCGACCACCGGTTCCCGCGGGAGCTCTTCGCGAAGCTCGGCGGGCTCGGGTTGATGGGCGTCTGCGTGCCAGAGGAGCTCGGCGGGGCGGGCGCGGACTTCGTCTCGTACGTCCTCGTGCTCGAGGAGCTGTCGCGCGCCGACGCGGGGGTGGGGGTGACGGTCGCGGTGCACACCAGCGCGGCCACGCTCCCGATCGTCGCGTTCGGCACCGACGAGCAGCGGGAGCGCTTCGTCCCGCCGCTCGCGCGCGGCGAGGCGCTCGGGGCCTTCGCTCTCACCGAGCCGGGCTCGGGCTCGGACGCCGGTTCCCTGCGGACGACCGCGGTCCCGGACGGTGACGGCTGGCGGATCACCGGCTCGAAGCAGTGGTGTACGAACGGCAGTCACGCTTCGACGTTCCTCCTGTTCGCGCGCACCGACACCGATACTGCCGGCGCGCGAGGCGTGTCCGCGTTCCTCCTCGGGCCCGAGCACGTGGAGGTGACCCGCGAGGAGGAAAAGCTCGGGCTGCACTCGTCGTCGACCGCCGATCTCCGTCTCGACGGGGGCCTCGTCGTCGGTCGCGACCGGCTCCTCCACGAGGAGCGCAAGGGGTTCGCGGTAGCGATGGCCACGCTCGACGGCGGCCGCATCGGCATCGCCGCGCAGGCGGTGGGGATCGCCCAGGCGGCGCTCGACACGGCGCGCGGCTACGCGCTCGAGCGGGAGCAGTTCGGCCGGCGGATCGCCGACTTCCAGGCGATCCAGTTCACGCTCGCGGACATGGCGACGCAGATCGCGGCCGCCCGGCAGCTCACCTGGCGGGCCGCGTGGCAGAAGCAGGCCGGCCTGCCGCACGGCGCGGACGGCGCGATGGCGAAGCTGTTCGCCTCGAAGGTCGCCGTCGAGGCGAGCCGCGACGCGATCCAGGTGCTCGGCGGGTACGGGTACACGCGTGAGTTCCCGGCCGAGCGCTACTACCGCGACGCCAAGATCACCGAGATCTACGAGGGCACGAGCGAGATCCAGCGGATCGTGATCGCGCGCGAGCTCCTGCGCCACGCCGACCGCAGCCTCGCGGCGGCGAGCCTCTAGCCTTCGCCCCATGCCGCGAGCGCGTGACGAGCCGGTACGCCTGACGAAGATCTACACGCGCGGCGGCGACGCGGGCCAGACGTCGCTCGGCGACGGCTCGCGCGTCTCGAAGCTCGACCTACGCCTCCAGGCGTACGGGACGGTGGACGAGCTGACCTCCGTCCTCGGCGTGGCGCTCGCGGCCGGCCCGCCGCCCGAGCTCGCCGATGTCCTCGTGCGGGTCCAGAACGAGCTCTTCGACGTCGGCGCCGACCTGTCGGTGCCACTTGGCCGGGAGGGACGGCTGCGGGTCGCGCAGACGCAGGTCGACCGGCTCGAGGAGGACTGCGACCGCTTCAACGCCGGGCTGCCCGAGCTGCGGAGCTTCGTCCTCCCGGGCGGCACGCCCGTCGCGGCGTCGCTCCACGTGGCGCGGACGGTTTGCCGCCGGGCCGAGCGGGAGACGATCCGCGCGGCGCAGGAGCACGAGCTCGACCCGTTGACCGCGGTATACCTGAACCGACTCTCGGACCTGCTCTTCGTCCTCGCGCGGGCGGCGAACGCGGCCGCTGGGCGGGAGGAGCCGCTCTGGCGGCCCGGCGAGACGCGCTAGATGATCGATCGGTAATTGACGTGACGTCCGGGGGCGTCCCAGACCAAGCCGGGCGCACCGGCCGGGTGCGGTTCGTAGCGGTCCCTACGGGCCGTGCCCGGACGGGGCGATCCGGCGCCGTGTCTGGGCCGCCATCCGGTTCGCGTGAATTGCCGATCAGTCATCTTGGCCGTCAGGCCACGCCGGCGACGACCGGCCACTGGCCTTCGAGCCAGTCCGTGAGCTCCTGCGCCGGGAGCGGATGACCGAGGAAGAAGCCCTGGCCGCGGTCACAGCCGAGCTTCGCAGCCGTGTCCCACGCGAGGCGCGTCTCGATCCCCTCGGCGACGACCTCGAGCCTGAGCGTGTGTGCGAGCTCGACCAGCGACCCGACGATCGCCTGCGAGCGCTCGTCGCGGCCGACGTTGTGCAGGAACATCGCGTCGATCTTCGCCTGGTCGAGTGGCAGGGTGCGGATGGCCGCGATCGACGACGCGCGGCCGAGGTCGTCGAGTGAGAGGCGGACCCCGAGGCGGCGGAGCCGCTCGATCTGCTTCCCGTCGATGCTCGAGCCCGCGCCGGGGCCGGACGGCACCACCTCGAGCGTGAGGCGGCTGCCCTCGATCCCGATGGTGTCGAGCAGCCGGCGGAGCCCGGTGATCAGCTCCTCGTCGTCGAGCATGCGGTAGGGGACGTTCACGGCCGCCTCGAGCTCGATCCCGCGCGCGTCCCACGCTACGAGATGCCGCAGGGCGTCGGACGCGACCGCGAGCGTCAGCGAGCGTACGACCGGCGAGCGCTCGATGTGGGGGATGAACTCCGACGGTCCCACGAGTCGGTCGGTGTGCAGCCGTCGCACCAGCGCCTCGACGGCGCGCACCCCGCCCGAGCGGAGGTCGACGATCGGCTGGTAGTGGACGACGATCTCGTTGTGCGCGAGCGCGAGCTCGAGGTCGCGGACCACGTTCGCGTCGAGCGCGCGCCGCTCCACGACCGACTCGTCGCTCGTGTCGCGTTTCGTCGCGTACATCTCGCCGTCGGCCTGCGCGAGGAGCTCCTCCGGCGCGACGCCGTCCTGCGGAAAGAGCGCCCAGCCGACCGAGGCGTCGAGCTCGACGGACCTGCCCTGCACGCGGTACGGACGACGCAGCGCCTGCCTGAGCCGTCCGACCAGCGCCGCGGCCTCCGCGTCCTCCTGCGTGCCGAGCGAGAGGATCACGAACTCGTCGCCGCCGACGCGCGCGACCGTGTCGGTCTCGCGGACGACGGTGAGAAGCCGCCTCGCGATCGAGCGGAGCACGACGTTTCCGGCCTCGTGTCCCCACGCGTCGTTCACGCCCTTGAAGCCGTCCAGGTCGACGACCATCAGCGCGAAGGCCTCCCCCGTGCGGCGCGAACGTGCAAGCGCCTGCTCGATGCGGTCCTCGAGGAGCTTCCTGTTCGGGAGACCCGTCAGCGGATCGCGGAGCGCAGCCCGCTCGGCGGTGCGCATGCGGTGGGTCAGGAGCCAGGCACCGAGGGCCGCCACCGCGGACATCGAGAGCGCGACGGTGACCGCAGCGAGGATCCTCCCCTGACGGCCGAGCTGGAAGCCCGCCAAGGCCCCTGATCCGATGACGAGGGCCGAGAACACCGGTCTGAGCAGACCCGTGCCAACGGCCTTTCGAGTGAAAGACTTCGACACCTGTTAGTTGTTGCGCCCCGACGCCAGGAGCGGGCGCAGCTCCGCAGTGGTCGCATCGTGTTCGACTCGGGTCATTGCTTCGACCACCCGTCCGGGGGAACGCCAGTCCCCCGGACGAGGTAGAGGATCGAACCTCGACGCGGTGAATCCTCGAACGTGGCGCTACGGGCGGTGGGAGTCGCGGTGTGGGTCGCGCTCGCCGTGGCGTGCGCGGTCGTCTTCACGGGCATCGGCGAGGCGGTCGTCAACGCGCTCGGGTGCGCGGTCCTCGTTGCGATCACGGTGACGGACATCGAGCGGCGGATCATCCCGAACCGGATCGTCGTGCCCGCTCTCGTCGGGGCGCTCGTCGTGCAGACCGTGCGCGAGCCGAGCGTCGAGTGGATCGTCTCCGCGCTCGCCGCGGGCGGCTTCTTCCTCGTGCTCGCGCTCGTCTATCCGGCGGGGCTCGGCATGGGCGACGTGAAGCTCGCGGCGTTCATGGGCGCCTGGCTCGGCCGCGACGTGGCGGTCGCCCTCTTCGTCGGCTCGCTGCTCGGTATCGTCCCCGCCCTCGTCGCCCTCCTGCGCCGCGGAGGCAAGGGGCGGAAGGAGACGCTGCCCTACGGGCCCTTCCTCGCCGCGGGCGGCGTCGTCGGGCTGTTCTTCGGAAGCGCGCTGCTCGACGCCTGGCTGGGCTAGCCAGGAGTGGGCGGCACGCGCTCGAGCACGGCGCAGCGGCGGCGATCGGCCGGATACGGCGAGATGGTCACGCGCAGGCAGCGATAGGGGCCGCTGTCCAGCTCGACCGTGTCGCCCGGCGCCGGCGCTGAGCCCTCCCGCTCCAGCACCCGGTAGGCCTGTTCGAGCGTGAACGCGACGTGGCTGTCGCTCGGCGCGTCGGGCACGGGGACGATCCCGACCTCGATCGCGGCCTCGCGGCGGGCGAGCTCCCACTCGCGGTCGCGCAGGTCCGTCTCGCGCCGCTCGAGGTCCTGCTCGCGCTCGGCGACCGCGTGCTCGCGCCGCTCCACCGCGGCGCTCCGCAGCTCCACCGCGCCGAACGCCCGCGCGCGCTCCTCCACGTGCGCCTCCTGGTCCGCGACCGCGGCCTCGCGGCGGTCGAGCTCCCGCGCCCGCACGGCGAGGTCCGAATGCCGCACGTCCAGCTCGGCCGAGCCCTCCCGGAGCACCTGCTCCACACGGGCGTGGAGCTCGCGTGCCCGGACCTCGCGCTGCTCGAGCTCCGCGACGGCCCCCCGCAGCTCGGCCGCGCGCGTCTCGAGCTCGCGGCTGTGCTCGGTGATCAGCTCGGTGATCGCGTCCTCGGCGTCGCTCGGCACGAAGAGCGCCCGCAGCCGGCTCCGGACCCCCTCGTCGCCCGTGGGGCGTCCGGGCCAGTGCTCCCATCCCGGATCGCGTCGTGGAGTGCCCTGCATGGTCTCGTCGGGGGGATTGCGGCGCCGGCGGCGCACCCTCAGCCGTCGTATTCGGAATGAGCCGCCGACGCTCTGTGCCGTTCGGCGCAATGCCGCTGCCTCCTCCCTCCCCGTTCGGGTGGAGCAATACTCACCTATAGGGGGACGTCCGTGCCGTGAATAGGCCGTTAGCTGTGTACATGGACGCCACAGGTGCTCGTTTGCTCGCCGCGCGGATCGCCGCCGGCGTGCGCATCGGTGCCGTGATCGAGCTCGTTGCGGACTCTGGAGCCGACCTTCGGGCCGGCGACCGGGGCGTCGTTCGCGAGTTCGACGCGACCGGTGCCGTGGTGGTCGAATGGGAACGCGGCTTCGACAGCGCGATCGACCCCCGCTTGACCCCGTTCCGCGCTCTCGCCGCATAGCGAGAGCCGGCACAACTTCCCCGACCCAGCAGAGCCCCGGCCGCCTCGGTGGTCGGGGTTTAGCTATGCGCGCCTCCCGGGGCGCAGCGAAAGGGGCTGCGAGTGACAGGGTGTAACTCGCGGCGCTGCTCAGCGCGCGCCGACGTCGAGCGTGACCACCCAGGTCGGCTCGCCGCCGTAGACGCCGCCCGCTGCCTCGTCGTACAGGATCGCGAGGCCCGCGGCGGTGAAGCGCTTCGAGAGGAGATTCGCGCGGTGCGGGGGAGAGGCGAGCCACGACGAGACGATCGCCGCGGCGTCGGGCCGGGCACCGCCGAACATCGCGAGGTTCTCGCCGACTGTCCAGCCGTTCGAGCGCGGCCCGTAGAACGTCTGCAGGCGCTTCCAGAACGGGGCGCCGTTGTGGGACTCGTGCGCGAAGAACCCCTCCACGACCATCGACCGCGAGTGGGTCACGGCCGCGCGGGTCAGCCCCGTGGAGGCCGTCAGGCGCACGAGGCCGTGCGCGGCACGCACGTCGTTGATCCGTTGGAGGACGAGCGTCTCGAGCGACGACTCGCGCGCGACCAAGGCCTGGCCGTCACCGGCTGCCCCCGCCGCGAGCGGCAGCGCGAGGGCGACGAGGGTCGCGGCGATCGAGGCTCCCCTGAGCATTCTCTACCTTATCGTCTCCCTCGGCCGGGAGCTGGCACCCCCCAAAAGGGGGTGCGCTCCGCCCGGGCGGACTCAGGGGCTAGAGGTGCTTCCCGTCCTGGTTCTCCTTGTAGTGCCCGAGCTTCTTGCCGTTGTCCGCGCCGTTGTTCGACGAGCTCGGATCCCCGCCGGTCGACCCCGAGGGAGGCGGCGTCGTGACGGGAGACGTCGGCGTCGTCGAGCCGCCGGTCGCGGGGGGCGTCGGCGGCGGTTGCGTCACGGGAGTCGAGGTGCCGCCGGTCGTGGTGCTTCCGCCGGTCGCGCTACTTCCGGCGGAAGCGCTGATGTCGCCCGAGGTCGCCGTGTCGTCGGCGGGGCTCGCCGGGGGCGTCGCTGTGTCGTCTCCGCTCGCGGGCGGCGTCGTGACGGGCGGCGCGGGCGGCGTCTGAGTCGACGCGCCGGCGTCGTTCCTCGCCGTCGGCGGCGTCATGTGCTTCGGACGCTTGGGGTGGGCGGACGCGGGCCTGGGCTTCGGTTTCGGCTTGTCCGTCTGCTTCGCGTGGGCCGGCCCGGTCGCGTGCACCTTGTCGTCCCCGACTCCGTTCGCGTTCGCGTGGTCGGAACCGCGCGTCGACTCCTTGGCGAGGCCGGGCGGAGTGACCGCGGCGCGGCTCTCATGGCCGTGGCCCACGCCCTTCCCGTTGCCCCGCGCATGCTGCGCGCTCTTGCCGTGCGCCTTCTGCGCGTGCGTCGCCTTCCCACGGGTCGTCGGGGCGACAGTGGCCGGTGTCCGCGCCGCGTGCGTCTTCGGCTTCACGTCGGCCGGCGCCGGCTTGGACGGCGTCTCGCGCACGGCCTGGACGCCCTTGTAGCCGACGCCCGTCGCGACGGTCGCGGTGACGACGATCGCGGCGACCTTGACGACGAGACCGCCTGCGACGGAGCCGCCGACGGCTGCGCCGCCCGCGCTCGTTGCGGCGCCGGCGCCCGCGGCGCCCGCTCCGGCGATGCCGGATCCGTGCGCGCCCGCGCCCGCGGTCCCGAGCCCGATCGTCGGCAGCGACGTCGCGGCGGCTGCGCTCGGTGCACCTTTGAAGAGCGCGAGGCCGATCGGCAGCGGCAGCAGCGCCAGGCCCTTGAACGCCCTCCGCTGCCGCTGCTGCGTCGCGGCGAGGCGCGCGCAGTCCGGGCAGTCCGCGAGATGCTCGTCGAGCCGGCGGCGCTCCTTGCGCGACAGCCGGCCGTCGAGCTGCTTCGACAGCGAGAGCTCGGCGTTCTCGCAGGTGACGACGTTCTCGAGCTCGTCGGCGAGCGAGCGGCGTGCGCGGAAGAGAAGGGTCTCGAGCGCGGACGTCGAGAGGCCGAGCAACCCGGCGATCTCGCGGTACGAGCGGCCCTCGAGCTCGCGCATGACGATCGCCTCGCGCTGCGTCTCGGGGATCCGCTGCAGGGCGCGCACGAGCTCCTCGAGCTCGTAGCCGTCCTCGTCGTCCGCCGCGTCCGGGACGTCCGTCTCGAGCTCGACGAGCGTCGGGCGCGAGGCCGCCTGGCGCCACCTCTGGCGCACGAGGTTGTGCGCGATCACGACGAGCCAGTGCGCCGGATCCTCGGGTGTCTCGCCGCGCTCGAGCGCGCGGAGGGCGTTCACGAAGGTCGTCTGCGTGACGTCCTCGGCGTCGGCGTGGTTGCCGAGCACCGCGTACGTGTAGCGGTACACCTCGCCGACGTGCTGGCGGTACAGCTCGTCCAGCGCTGCGTTTGCGCGCGTGCTTGTCTCAGTGGCGGCCATTCCGTCGGAACACACCATGGTGGAAACACCAGGGCCGTGCATCCCCCTTACGAAGTCTTTACAACCGAACGCGCAAGTTTCGGCGCCGCGCGGCATCTACCCGGGTGAAGGCCCACGAGATGCCCAAGACGCTTCCACTCATCGCGGTTCTCTCCCTCGCAGTCGTGCTGCCGGCTCATGCGGCCGAGCCGGCGGCCGCGACGCCGAGGAACGCCGCACAGTGGTGCAAGGCGTGGCGGGCTGATTCGCAGACGGCAAAGCTCGACACGTGGTTCCCGGGCGGCGGGGACTACGTGCTGACCTTCTCGACCCAGAACGGCAACGGGACGACGAAGAAGAGCCTCTTCGGTCGGTGCGTGTCACTGACGACGAAGAAGCTCACGGCTGAGAGACGAGCGGCTCGGGAGGGCGCAGGCGGCGCGACCCTGCAGACCCGTTGCCGCTCCGACCTCGCCTCGGGGGCCCCGCACTACGCGAGCCTCGGACGGTGCATCGCAGACGAGGGACGGCAGATCTCGACGTAGGAGGGGCCCCACCACCAACGCTCACCCCGCAGTGGGGGGTGGGGGGAGCGATCTCGAAGGGGAGGCGGAGTGCGCCTCCCCTTCGTCGTTCATGGCGTCCTCAGCGGTCTTCTGGCAGGACGCGCGGCAGCGCGAAGGTGAGCATCGTCGGTCCGCCCGGGGCGCTGTCGATCTCGAAGGAGCCCCCGAGCATCCGCACGCGCTCGCCGATCCCGACGATCCCGAGGCGGCCGCGCTGCGCCGCCCGGGCGAGCGCCCGGCCGACCTCGAAGCCCTGCCCGTCGTCGACGACCCGCACCTCGATCGACGAGCGCCGCATGCGCAGGCGGATCTCGACCATCGCGGCGCCCGAGTGCTCGCGGACGTTGGAGAGCGATTCCTGGATCGCGCGGTAGACCGCGATGCGTTGCGCGGAGGTGAGCGACTCGGGGTCGCCGCGGATCTCGAGGGTCGCGTCGATGCCCGACCGCTCCCTGAACGCGTCGACCTCGCGGTGGAGGATCTCGCCGAGCGGGCGCGAGACGATGCTGCGCGACTCGAGCGACCGCGACAGCTCGCGGAGCTGGCGGTCGAGCTCGACGACACGGGCGAGCAGGTCGTCGAAGCGCCCTGCCGCGCGCTCGCGGTGCGTGTCGAGGATGAACGGGTAGATCTGGTCGCGCAGGTGCGTGATGTCGGCGCCGAGCGCGAGCACGTCCTGGATCGCTCCGTCGTGGAGGTCGAACCCGATGCGCATCAGCCGCTGCTCCCCAGCCGAGACCAGTATCCGCTCGCGCTCGGCGCTCCGCTCGAGAAGGAGCTCTCGCTCGAGCACCGGCGCCAGGGCTGCCGCGGCGACCGTGAGATAGGCGTCGAGGCGCGCGCCGGAGCCGACCACGCGGGCGACGATCGCCGCGGCCGGCTCGGTGAATCGCCGAACGAGCGCGGACCGCAACGCCCGCTGTCCGACGAGGGTCAGCGAGCCGCCGCGGCGGAGCGCCGCGCGCGCGGTCGCACGGGCGCGCCGGCTCTCTGCGCCGTGGCCGATCACGACGAGCGGCTCGACGTTGCCCCCCTCGCCGCGCCAGAGCGAGGCCTCCGAGGCGACGCCGAGCTGGACGAGCAGGCGCAGCTGCACCTCGCAGGCGACGAGCGGCGGCAGCTCGAGCAGGAACGGGCTCGTGCAGGCCGCGCGGAAGAGGTCGAAGCTCGCGGTCTCCCGTGGCTCGCCGCGCGCCTCCGCGAGCGTCGCGACCGCGATCTGCGCGTCGGTCGAGTCGAGCTCGCCCTCGGCGGCGAGCGACGCGACCACGGTGCCGACGTAGAGGCCCGTGGCGAGGCGATCGGCGGCGTCGGTGGCGCCGGCGCCCACGTACGCCGCTGCTGCGACGCGCTGTGCCGCCTTGAGGTACGGCTGGACGCGGATCTCCGCGTCCTCGAGAAGTGTTCGGTGGGCGCTCTCGAGGCGCGCTGCGCCATCCTGCCGCGCCGCCACGACGAGACGCGGCCGCCCGTCGGCCCGGGCCTCTCCGTGGCCCGTGCGCGCCAGGGAGGCCATCAGGCCCAGCCCCCCGGCGACCTACCGCGCATCCTCACCGTTCACGTCCCTTCGTTCGCTCCTGCCGAGTGGGCGAGCGTGGCCCGTCGGCCGGAAAGCCGTGTCGTTCGAGCAACGACCTCACTCCGTTTCCACATCTGCAGCCCCATTCCCTTCCCCCGAGCCGCTGCGGGTGTCGGAGTTCTACACCGCCTTGCGTGAGAGTGCGTCCTCCACCGCCGCGACGACACCGTCCGTCTCGTCCCACTTCTCGTAGATCCGCATGCCTCCAGGGGAGCGCTCCGCGGCGCTCTCGCCGACCAGCACGACCGTCGCCTCCGGCCGCCTCACCCGTGTCACGTGCGCAAGCCGCAGCCCCTCGCTGACCGTGTCGCCGGCGTCGATCACGACCACGTCGGCCAGTTCGCCGCCCGCTGCATCGGCGGCACCCGAGGGCGGGACGCTGGCGACGACGTCAATTCCCTTGCCGTCGAGAAGGAATCGGACAAGCTTCACGTAGCGCTGGTCGCGACTCGCGAGCACGACTGCGCCGCGGCGCTCGCCGAGCCCGGGCTTGACGGGCTGGATCCCGACCGGGATCTCCTCGGTCGACGCGCGCGCCGCCCAGGCCACGCGGTCGCCGAGCGAGAGCCCTCGCCGCTCGCACTCGCCGGCGCGAAGCTCCACGATCTCGCGGGCGCCCCGGCACGACGCCGTCTTGAACGGCGCGAGCGTCGGCACGATCTTGACCACCACCTGGTCGGCGTCGAGGAACACGACGTCGATCGGGAACCGCATGAAGGCCGTGTGGATCGACCACGCGGGCCGCAACAGCACGCCGTGGCCGGACTGCAGGTCGCGCTTGCCGAGCAGCCCCCGCAGGCGGCGCATGGTGGAGTCCGCGACGACGACGGAGTCCGCGACGACCCGTCCGTCCTCTCTGCGCAGCGTGAGATTCGGGACGGGGCGCACGGCTCGAGGCCTAGAGGACCTTCATGATGTTGATCATCACCGGCAGGAGCAGCACGATGAACAGCGACGGCATGATCAGCAGGAGGATCGGGAAGAGCACCTTGACGGGCGCCTTCTGCGCGCGCTCCTCCGCGTAGGCCCGCTGCCGCTTGCGGAGCTCGACCGCGAGGTTCCGCATGATCTGCCCGGTCGAGACGCCCATCGTCTCGCCCTGGGAGATCGAGCGCGCGAACATCCGGACGCCCGGCGTGTTGATGCGACCGAGGAGGTTCTCGAGGGCCTCGACGAGCGTCAGGCCCATGTTCTGCTCCTGCAGCGTCAGGCGCACCTCTGAGGCCAGCGGCTCCTTGATCTTCGTCGCCGCGAGGCGAAGCGACTGCGGGAAGCTGAGGCCGGCCTCGAGGGTCACCACGAGCAGGTCGATCAACTCGGGTAGCGCTCGCTCGACCTGCTCCCGGCGCTTCCGCCCGCGCGAGTCGACGATGTACGTCGGCAGGATCCAGCCGAGAACGAGACCGCCGATCAGCGCGAGGAAGAGGAGCGGTCCGCCGCCGGCCAGCGCGGCGAGCCAGACCGCGACGACCGCACCACCGATCGCCCCGAGGAACTGCGTGCCGAGCAGGCGCTCCGTAGTCCATGTGTACATCCCGGCAGTGATGAGCCGCGCGCGGTAGTCCTTGCCCTTGAGGCGGCTGAAGCGTGAACCGAACCACTTGCCGGCGGACGCGACGAAGTCGTCGACGCGTTGCCGGACGTCGAGGTGATCCTCGTCGCCGCCGGCAGCAGGAAGCGAGCCTGCGAACCCGTAGTGGCCGATCTGCTCGATCGTCTCGGTGGACGGCCCGCGTGGTGCGGTGAGCGCCCGCAGCACCATCGTCACCGCGACGGCGAGGAGGAAGAGACCGAGGATGAGGACGAGGTGGATGAACATCAGAGCTCGATCGTGATGATGCGTCGGATGACGTAGAAGCCGGTGATCGTCATGAGCACCGCCATGACCATGCCGATCTGCCCGATCGGGTCGTGGAACAGCGGATCGAGGTGGCTCGGGTTCACGAGTAGCAGGAAGATGAAGATCCCGATGGGGACCATCGCGACGACGACGGACGAGAACTTCCCTTGCGCCGTCAGTACCTTGACGAGCCGTCGGATGTCCATCCGGGCCCTGATGTTCGCTGTCACCTGGTCGAGCACCTCCGCAGTGTTACCGCCTGCCTCGCGCTGGACGAGCGCGAGGATCGCGACCTGATCCATGTCAGGGTTCTGCATTCGCTTCGCGGTCACCTCGAGCGCCTCGTCGAGCGGGATCCCGAGCTGCTCGTCGGTGACGACGCGGCGGAACTCGCGCTTCGACGGCTCGGGCGCCTCGTCGGCGACCACGCCCATCGCGTTTGCAAGGCTGTGCCCGGCGCGGAGCGCCGACGCGAGCACGTCGAGGTTCTCGGGCAGCTGCTCTCCGAAGTCGTTGCGGACCTTGCGCGCCTTCCCGCGCACCACCAGGTTCACGACGATCGGCGGCACGACGCAGAGGACGAACCAGAGCGGCCCGACGAGCACGGCGCCGAGAAGCCCGAGCACGAGCCCGGCGCCGGCTGACAGCCAGAGCATCTTCGCGGGCTCGTACTTGATCTGCGCGACATCGACGTCCTCGCTGAACCCCTCGACCCACTGGAACTTGCGCTTGCGCTGCTTCTGCTCGCTCGCGGCGAGGAGGAGCGCGTCGACCTCCTTGCGACGCTCGGTCGCCTGCTCCTCGGCCGGCAGCGTGACGAACTCGCCGAGCCGCGCCACGAGCGCCTTGTTCGAGCGCAGGCTCCAGAGAGCGCGGATCGTGAAGATCGCGAGCGCGAGCACGAGGACGACGACGAGCGGGATCAGCGCCCAGGACTTGAAGAGCTTGTCCTTGAACGCCGGCTGGTACGGGGCCGCGGTCCCGGTCGAGGGGCTCTGGTACGCGAAGCTGACCGGCTCGGCGTCGATCACCTTCACCTCGACCGCGACCGGCTGGTCGGGCTGGGCGTTCGAGCGGTACCGCAGGAGGTACTCGTTGCCGAGTTGGAAGCCGAGCTCGTCGTAGATCTTCGTCAGCGCCTCCGGCGACGTGGCGGCGGCGTACGTGCCGCCGGTGTCGTCGGCGATCCGCTCGAGGTCCTGGGACTGGAAGTCGGGCGACTCGATGCCGATCGTGAACACGCGGATCTTCTGCGCGTCGAGCTGTGCGAGCGCCGAGTCGAGGCTCGTGGCGCTGCCGACGTCGTCGCCGTCGGAGAGGAGCACGATCCGTGCCGCGCCGAGCGCGGAGCCGCGCACCTGGGCGACCGCCGCGACGAGCGCGTCGTTGATGTGCGTGCCCTCTGCGAGCTTCGGCGCCTTCGCGAGCACCGCCTGGACCTTCTTACGGTCGGTCGTCAACGGGAGCGCGACCGTCGGGCTCGAATTGAAGAAGACGACCGACAGGGGTTGGCCGGGGTTCCGTGCCGCAAACGCGCGCGCGGCGGCCATCGCCGAATCGATCGACCCCTTCATGCTGTTCGACGAGTCGATGAGGAGCACGGTGCCGATGCCCTCCGCGGACGCGGACGAGAGCACGCTGAGGTTCTGCACCGGCTTGCCGTTCTCGGTCACCTTGACGTCGTCCGTGGTCAGCGCGGAGGCAGGCTTGGTGGCCAGCGTGAGGATGTACGCGCGGTCGGGGAAGAGCGCCGTGCCGGCCTCGACGACCTGCGGGCCGCTGGCGTCGTCGGCGGCGGCTGCGGGGTACGCGCCGATCGCCGCCAGGGCGGCGACGAGCGCGAGGGCGAGTGTGCGTGCGGAGCGGTTCACCGGCGGAGATCCGCGACGTTCGTCGTCACCGGGCGATGCGAGAACAGGCCCGCGGGCAGCTCGATGCCGCGCTTCGCGAACTTGTCGAGGAAGATCGGCCGCAGGCCCGTCGGCACGAGCTTCCCGTTGATCGTCCCGTCCGGCGCGAATGACTCGATCTTGAACTCGAAGATGTCCTGCATCGTGATCACGTCGGACTCCATCCGCTGGACCTCTGCGATCGCGGTCGCGCGGCGCGAGCCGTCCTCCATGCGCTCGATGTGCACGATCATGTCCAGGGCGGACGACACCTGCTGCCGAATGGCCCGCACGGGCAGGTCGTACCCCGCCATCAGCACCATCGTCTCGATTCGGGCAAGCGCGTCGCGCGCGCCGTTCGAGTGGACGGTGGAGAGCGAGCCGTCGTGGCCGGTGTTCATCGCCTGGAGCATGTCGAGCGCCTCGGCGCCGCGGACCTCGCCGACGATGATCCGGTCGGGGCGCATGCGCAGGGAGTTGCGCACGAGGTCGCGGATCGGGATGGCTCCCTCGCCCTCGATGTTCGGAGGGCGCGCCTCGAGGCGCAGCACGTGGCGCTGGTTGAGCTGCAACTCGGCCGCGTCCTCGATCGTGACGATCCGCTCGTTGTCCGGGATCGACGCCGAGAGAGCGTTCAGGAGCGTCGTCTTCCCCGAGCCGGTACCGCCGGAGATGAGGATGTTGAGCTGCGCCTGGATGCACCGGCGCAGGAAGTCGACCGACTCCTCGGAGAGCGAGCCGAGGTTGACCATGTCCTGGAGCCCGAGCCGCTTGCGCGAGAACTTGCGGATCGTGAGCAGCGGGCCCGAGAGCGACAGCGGCGCGATCACCGCGTTGACGCGCTACCCGTCGAGGAGGCGCGCGTCGACCATGGGCGAGGACTCGTCGATGCGCCGCCCGACCTGGGCGACCATCCGGTTGATGATTCGGCGCAGGTGCGAGTCGTCGCCGAACCGCACCGTCGTCTCGTAGAGACGGCCCTGACGCTCGATCCAGATCTCGCTCGGGCCGTTGACCATGATCTCCGTGATGGAGTCGTCGGCGAGCAGGCGCTCGAGCGGCCCGTACCCGAGGATGTCGTCGGCGATCTCGGACGTCAGGCGCTCGCGGTCGTCGCGCGAGATCCCGGTCTGGCTCGACAGGTGCCTGCGGATGTCCGCGAGCACGCGGTCGCGCATGGCGACCGGATCGAAGGTCTGGCCGCTCATCTGGGGCCCGAGCTCCGTGATCACGAGCATGTGGATCTCGTTCTTGAGATCCGCGAACGGCTCCCTCGTCGGCGGCGCTGCCGCGGCCTTGGGCTTGGTGGTGACGATCCGCTCGTGGAGTTCCATGGGCTAGCTCCTCCTCAGGCGAAACAGTGATCGGCGCGGGGCGCCGGCTGCGGCTTCGACCCGTGCGGGCTCCGCAGCCGTGTGGGACTCGGCGCCGGTGAAGAGGGCGGCGAGTTCGTGGAAGGACGCCGCAGCGTAGGACTGCGGGCGCGAGAGCGTGATCGGCACGCCCTCGTTGACCGAGCGGGGGATCTCTCGGTCGGAAGGGATGAAGATCTCGGGCTCGGAGCCGAGCACCGTGACGACGTCGTGGTGGCTGATCCCCACCCGTGTGTCGGCGCGGTTCAGCACGAGCCGGATCTTGTGCGGGTCGTAGTCCATCAGGCTGAGCGTCTCTAGCCCGAGCTTGGTGTTCTTCAGGGAGAGCGAGTCGAGCGTCCCGACCATCACGAGGTCGGAGCTCGCGTCGATGGTCGCGATGACCTCGGCCGTGAAGCCGGGCGGGGTGTCGGCGATCACGAAGTCATAGGCCCGCCGCGCGACGACCAGGACGTCGCGCAGCAGGTCGATCGTGATCGCGCTCGCCTGGTCGGGCCTCGCCGGGGCGAGGAGCACGTCGACGCCCGTGTCGTGCGTCATGACGTAGTCCTTCAGCTTGCCCTCGTCGAGGCCGCCCGGCGAGATCGCGAGGTCGTACATCGTCCTCTCGGGCGGGAGCCCCAGGCAGAGCGCGACGTCCCCGAACTGGAGGTCGAGGTCGATCACCAGGACCGACTTGCCGGCGAGCGCCAGCGCCGTGGAGAGGTTCGTCGACGTGAGCGTCTTCCCGGTGCCGCCCTTCGGCCCGAGCACGCAGATCAGCCGCCCATCCTTCTGACTCCCGGACTCGGCGCCGCGGCTCGGGTGGCGGGCGATCGCGATGCTCATCGCGAAGCGAAGCTGCTCCTTCGTCTGCGGGAAGATCGCCATGTCGGCCGCTCCCGCCTCGAACGCGCGCCGCAGGAAGCCGTTCGGCGATGCCGCGGCGAGCACGATGATCGGCACATCCGGCGCCGCGCGATGGACGCCGTCGATGATGTGGAGCGACCGGTCGTCCTCGCGCCCCTGGCACGCGACGACCAGCAGGTCCGGCGTGTCCTTGAGCACCGCGCGGACCGTCTCGTCCACGCCGTCCGTCATCGCGAGCAGCGCAAAGCTCGCGTCGTCGGGCAACGCCCGCTGGACGTCGAATGCGTCGAGTCCCTCGACTGCGACGAGTGCGCGGATCGGGTGATCCATGGGAGTCTCCCTACCTCTGCCCGTTGATCTGCGCGAGAAGCTCGGTGCTCGAGATCGACTTCTTCGGCGCCTCCTTCGCATCGCCAGCCGGTCGAGCCAGGAACCAGAGCGTTCCGGCGTCCGACGCGAGCGCGAGCTTCTGGGCCAACGGGGCATCGGCGCGAAGGATGAACGGCGTTCCATCGCCGGCTGGCGCGCGCATCACCAGCACGTTCGGCGCGAGCAGGCCGAGAATCGTGCCGCCGGTCGAGCCGGTCTCGTAGTAGATGTCCACCCGATCGCCGCTTGAGACGAAGCCGACGAGGCCGCGATTACCTGCAACGTTGATCGCGACTGCGCGCTGCTTGCCGGTCAGCTGGGTCGGGATCGCGTCCGTCAGGCCGACGCTGAGGTCGGCGGTCGTGATCTGCTGGCCGGGGAAGATGTCCGCGACCGCGACGCGGCCGTTGAGGTAGGCCGGGTCGGAGATCGCGCCGACCTTCAGGTCGTCCTTCGACAGCGTCGCAGCCTGGAACAGCTGCTTCTCGGCGATGACCGTCCCGGACGTGCCCTTCGGAATGAGGTTCTTCGCGACGAGCACGGGGCTCGGCGCCGTCGAGTCGTTGACGCTCGAGCGGTACTGGACGAGGTACGCGATCAGGAGGATCGCCGCGAGTGCCGCGGCGCCGATCCCGAGCGCGAGCGTCCAGCCGCGGGACTGCTGGACCTTGCTTGTGAGAGAGGTGTTCGACACGGGGTTAGTCCTCCTGGTTCCTTCCTGTTCGGTTCTTATCGGCAGATCATCGGACGAGTACAGGCCTGCAAATCCCCAACTGCCCCTCCACGCACTGGGCGGTCTCGTCCACAGGGCCAGGGTCGTAGTCCACGCCCTCGACGAAGACTCCGATTGCCGCCCCTGCCGGGGGATTCGGTACCGGAACCCCATTGAAGTCGGGGTCTGGGCACGGATC
>DASSJV010000081.1:0-8656 GCA_035691005.1 Gaiella sp.
CGATCGATGTCGTACAGGTCGTGACGCAGCATCGCGATAGCGGCCGCGACCGGGACCCCGACGGCGGTCGCGATGCCGATGGCGAGGCTGAGCCACCGGGGCTGCCCGAGGACGATCACCTCGGTCAGGCAAACGACGATGAAGCCGGGAACGCCCAAACCGGCGAGCGCGAGCCACTTCACCTGGCGCCGGCGGACGTCGTCCGAGCGCCGGGACCGGACGACGAGCGACGCGGCACACGCGACGAGGAGCACGAGCAGCGCGACATCGGCGAGCAGGCTCAGCAGATCGAACACGAACGGCGGCACGGTGCGCGCGCTCGCCACCGGCCCGTCGGCGGCGCGCAACGGCCGCGGGCTCGCCGCCGCGGACTTCGACAACGACGGCGACCTCGACCTCGCCGTGAACTCCGTCGGCGGCGCCCTGCAGCTCTTCCGCAACGACGGTGCGACCGGGCATTGGCTCGAGGTGGGCGGCCTCGAGCCCGGTGCCGTCGTCACGGCCGTGCTCCCCGACGGGAGCCGGCTCGTCCGCGAGACGCACGCCGGCTCGAGCTACCTCTCGACGGAGGATCCGCGTGCGAGCTTCGGGCTCGGCGGCGCCACCCGCGTCTCGGCGCTCGTCGTGAGACGCCCGGACGGCACGACGACGCGCCTCCGCGACGTCGCCGCCGACCGCCTCATAGCGGTCGACTCTCCCTGACTCACGAAGAAGGTCCCGGCCCGAAGGGGGCCGGACCGGGACGGCCGGAGGGCGGCTTGGCCGCCCGGGAGGCCAGGGGCGCGTCGCGCCGCTGCGCGGCGGAGGAGGGGGCTCGTGGGGGAACCAGGGGTTCCCCCACGTGCCTATCCGTTCCAGCCCGGCGCGCGGCCCGAGGCGCCGAGCGTCTCGAGCACCACCTCGATCAGCGTGTTCGAGGAGAGCACGTGCTCGCGCGCGAGCGTGCGCGCGGCGGTGGCGCTGCCTGCGCCGATCGCCTCGCGGATCGCGCGGTGCTGGAGGTCGTTCTTCGCGTAGAGCTGGTCGAGCTCGGCCCGAGCCTGCCACACACGGTCGCCGATGAACGTCCGCCGGGCGCTCTTCGCGATGCGCTCGACGAGCGGGAGCTCCGCGACGCGGTAGATCACGTCGTGGAAGGCGTAGTTCGCCTGCATCCACTCGACGAAGAGCGTCGCGTCGCGCGTGACCCCGCGGCGCGCCTGGTCGCGCAGCTCGAGCGTCAGCTCGCCGAAGCGCCGCTCGACCACGTCCATCTCCGCGAGGTCGTCGGGCGTCATCTTCGGCGTGGCGACCTCCGTCGCGAGCGCCTCCAGCTCGGCGCGGACGAGGAACGCCTCGCGCAGCTCCTGCGCGGAGATCGAGCGCACGCGGACGCCGCGATTGGGCTCGAAGGAGACGAGCCCGAGGGCGGCGAGCCGCCGTAGCGCCTCCCGCACGGGCGTGCGGCTCACGTCGAAGCGCTCCGAGAGCGTCTCCTGGCGCAGGACGGTGTCCGGCGGGATCAGGCCCCCCACGATCTCGTCCTCGAGCACCCGGGCGATGTCGTCGGCCTTCGTCGAGACGGTCGTCATCGCCGGAAAGTGTAGGTGTCGCATCCGCCGGGGACGTTTTTGGATCCGAGATAGTGGGCAAATGACCCTTGTGCCCGTCCTGTCGCGCAATTAGGATCCGAAACGTCGATCGTCTGGATCCAAGAGGAGGCCGCGATGCGCGAACCGACCCGCCCGTATACGACCGAGGACGTCGAGCGCCTGCGCGGCTCGGTGCGCGTGGAGCACACGCTCGCGCGGCTCGGCGCAGAGCGGCTCCGCGCGCTCCTCGAGGAGCGCGAGTGGGTCGCGGCGCTCGGCGCGCTCACGGGCGGCCAGGCCGTGCAGATGGTCAGGGCGGGGCTGGAGGCGATCTACCTGTCCGGCTGGCAGGTCGCGGCGGACGCGAACCTCGTCGGCGGGACCTATCCCGACCAGAGCCTGTACCCCGCGAACTCGGGCCCGGCGCTCGCGCGGCGCATCAACAACGCGCTCCTCCGCGCCGACCAGATCGCGCACGCCGAGGGCGACGACGAGACCTACTGGCTCGCACCGATCGTGGCGGACGCGGAGGCGGGCTTCGGCGGGCCGCTCAACGCGTTCGAGCTGATGAAGGCGTACATCGAGGCGGGCGCGGCGGCCGTGCACTTCGAGGACCAGCTCTCGTCCGAGAAGAAATGCGGCCACCTCGGCGGGAAGGTCCTCGTCCCGACGAGCCAGTTCGTGCGGACGCTCGTCGCAGCACGGCTCGCGGCCGACGTGCTCGACGTGCCGTCCCTGATCGTCGCGCGCACCGACGCGCTCTCCGCGTCGCTCCTGACGAGCGACGTCGACGAGGCCGACCAGGAGCTCTGCACGGGCGAGCGCACGCCGGAGGGCTTCTTCCGGGTGAAGGACGGCATCGAGGCCGCGATCGCGCGCGGCGTCGCGTACGCGCCGTATGCGGACCTCGTCTGGTGCGAGACCTCGACGCCCGACCTCGTCGAGGCGGAGGCGTTCGCGGCCGCGATCCACGCGCGGTACCCGGGGACGCCGCTCGCGTACAACTGCTCGCCGTCGTTCAACTGGCGAGGGCACCTGTCCGAGCGCGCGATCGCCGGCTTCCAGCGCGACCTCGCGTCGATGGGCTACCGGTTCCAGTTCATCACGCTCGCCGGGTTCCACTCGCTGAACCTCTCGATGTTCGAGCTCGCCCACGGCTACCGCGCAGATGCGATGACCGCATACGTCGCGCTGCAGGACCGTGAGTTCGCGCTCGAGGAGTCCGGCTACACCGCAACGCGTCACCAGCGCGAGGTCGGCGCCGGCTACTTCGACGAGGTGATGCAGGCCGTCACAGGCGGCCTCTCGTCCACGCTCGCCCTCACCGGCTCGACCGAGGAGCAGCAGTTCCACAAGGAAAGGAGCGCCGCATGAGCAGAACGCTGATCCGCGAGAAGCCCGTGCTTCCGACGGGCACCCGGCCCGCGCCCCGCGTGGAGCGGCCCGAGATCGTCACGCGGGCGGAGGTTGCTCCCTGCACGTGCCCGGAGCCGTGCGAGCGCGACCACGAGAACGACTGAGTCTGCTGACGCGCGCGTCGTTCGTGGTAGACACAGGCCCCGTGGACACCGGGGACGTCCTCACCGCCGACGCGGTCGAGTTCCTGACCGACCTCGAGCGCGAGTTCCGCGACCGCCGGGCGGAGCTGCTGGCACGCCGCGCGGAGCGCCTCGCCCGGCTCGCGGCCGGCGAGCTGCCCGACTTCCTCCCGGACACGGCCGGCGTGCGTGACGGCGACTGGCGGATCGCGCCGTTCCCCGAGGAGATCGCCGACCGCCGAGTCGAGATCACCGGGCCCGTCGACCGAAAGATGGTGATCAACGCGCTCAACTCGGGCGCGAGGGTGTTCATGGCGGACTTCGAGGACGCCAACTCGCCCACCTGGGAGAACTGCATCGAGGGGCAGCGGAACCTCACCGCGGCGCTCGACCGGACGATCTCACTCGACACGGGCGAGAAGCAGTACGCGCTGAACGAAGAGGTCGCGGTGCTGTTCGTCCGCCCGCGCGGCTGGCACCTCGAGGAGCGCCACTTCGAGGTCGACGGGGCGCCGATGTCCGCGTCGCTCTTCGACTTCGGCCTCTACGTCCTGCGCAACCACGCGCGCAACGGCCGCTATCTCTACCTGCCGAAGCTCGAGTCGCATCGCGAAGCGCGGCTCTGGAACGACGCCTTCTGCTTCGCGCAGGACCGGCTCGGCGTGCCGCGCGGGACGCTCAAGGCGACGGTGCTGATCGAGACGATCCTCGCGGCGTTCGAGATGGACGAGATCCTCCACGAGCTGCGCGAGCACTCCGCCGGGCTCAACGCGGGCCGCTGGGACTACATCTTCAGCGTGATCAAGAAGCTCGGGCACCGGCCCGAGTTCGTGCTGCCCGATCGTGTGGACGTGACGATGGCGGTCCCGTTCATGCGCTCCTACTGCGAGCTGCTCGTCCGCACCTGCCACCGGCGCGGCGCGCACGCGATGGGCGGCATGGCGGCGTTCATCCCCTCGCGCCGCGACCCCGCGGTGAACGCAATCGCCCTCGAGAAGGTACGCGAGGACAAGGACCGCGAGGCCTCGCAGGGGTTCGACGGCACCTGGGTCGCCCACCCCGACCTCGTGCCCGTCGCGCTGGAGTCGTTCGACCACGTGCTCGGCGACCGACCCAACCAGATCGACCGGCAGCGCGACGACGTGCACGTCACCTCGTCCGACCTGCTCGACGTCGCCGCGACGCCCGGCGCGATCACCGAGGACGGGCTGCGCAACAACGTCTCCGTCGGGATCCAGTACCTCGCGGCCTGGCTCCATGGCTCCGGCGCAGTCGCGATCAACAACTTGATGGAGGATGCCGCCACGGCCGAGATCTCGCGGTCGCAGATCTGGCAATGGCTCCATCACGGCCGGATCCGGCCGGAGGACGTGACCCGGGTCACGGAGGAGGAGGTCGCGAAGCTCGGCGACGGCTACGACGACGCGCGCGCGATCTTCGAGCGGATCGCCACCCAGCCGGACTACGTCGAGTTCCTCACGCTGCCGGCGTACGACCGGCTCGTCGCGAGCGAGACCTAGCCGCGCTCCCAGGCGAGACCGGCGGCGAGCACCATCTCGTCGTCCGGCGCGACGAGCTGGAGATTCCCGATCGCGAGCCCCGCCCAGCCGAGCAGGTTCACCCACCGTGTGAAGGAGGAGAACGGCAGCCGCAGCTCGCGCTCGTCGGCGTCCTCTGCGGGCCAGTCGACGGCGACGCAGGGGCAGAGGTAGAGGTCGACGTCGGGCTCGAGCCGCCGCCACTCGCGCAGCGCGCCGTACGCCTCCTCCACGGCGTCCGCCGGAACGTCCAACGTCGTCTCGAGCTTCGCGCGGATCCCGCGCCCATAGTCCTCCGCCCGCGACGGGAAGGTCGCCGCGTGGGCCAGGCCGGCCTCGTGGAGGAACACCGGCCACGTGTTGGAGCGCGGCGGCGGGATCTCGCGCTCGACGACCCGTGCGCCGAGCTGCTCGAAACGTCCCGCCCACTCGTCGACCGCGTCGGTCGTCTCCGTCTCGCGCCCGTCGGCCAGGCGCGGTGCACGCCGCAGGAGGCCGACCGTCAGGCCCGCGAGCCGGGGCTCCGGCACCGGGCGTCCGCGCAGCACCGACCACAGCGCCGCGGTGTCGGCCACCGTACGGGCCATCGGGCCGACCGTGTCGAACGTCGGGCACAGCGGATAGACGCCGTCGACGGCGATTCCGCCCCACCGCGGCTTCAGCGCGACGACGTCGCACGCGGCCGCCGGGAGGCGCACAGACCCTCCCGTGTCCGTCCCGATCGCGAGGTCGCAGAGCCCGGCGGCGAGCGCGGCGCCGTTGCCGCTCGACGAGCCACCCGTCGTGCGGCCGGGGTACGCGGGATTGTGGACGGTCCCGTACCACTCGTTCGCCCCGAGGACGCCCCACGCGAACTCGGCGAGGTTCGCCTTGCCGACGACGAGGGCGCCCGCCGCGAGCGAGCGCTCCACGACGGTGGCGTGCCTGTCGGGCACGTGGTCGGCGTAGATCTTCGACCCGTAGGTCGTGCGGATCCCCGCAGTGTCCACGAGGTCCTTCACGAAAAGCCGCTGCCCCTCCAGGGGCCCGCCCGCTGCGGTCGCGAGCGGCTCCGCGAGCCAGGTAATCCCGGCGTTGTACGGGTCCGTGCTCACGTCCGTCGCGGCCGTGGCCGGTCTTGCTCCGCGGGCTCAGTCGTGGCGCCGCGCCGAGATCGAGCGGGCGGCGTCGAGCGCGGCGTCGAGCGTCTCGGCGCTCGCCCGGTCGCCCACCATCACGTTCACCTGGTAGTCGAAGCCCCGACGGGTCACCTGCGCCACCGCGCCGCGATCCGGGAAGCACTGGAACGTTCCCCGCCGCAACTTCATCCCCGAGAGCGGCAGGAACTGGCTCACGCCGAGCGAGTCACGCCAGCCGATCACGACGACGGCGGCGCCGTCGACCGGCACGTGGTACGAGGAGACCAGGCAGTCGGTGTCGATCGCGTGGACGCCGTCCGTTCCGATCACGAGCACGGTGCGCGGGTCGTCGGTCGGCGACTGGCGGACCGGCTGGACCCTCGACCAGCCGTCGGGCAGGACGAGCTCGACCCCGCCCCCGCGGACCGTGTCACCGGTGTCCGCCACGGCCATGCCCGCAAGCGCGAGCACCGCCAGCGCGGCAGCCGCAAGCACAGATCCCGTCCGCAGGAGTCTCATCTCGGCCCGCGCATCCTACTCGTTTCCGCTCCGAGGGGAAGGGGGAAAAGCCCCGCACAAAGCGTAATTCGGGAAAGCCGGGCACATCGCCCGGCTCCGCGTCCCACACCGTCGATCCGCCTCGCATCCGAGTCTGGCCATGATCCGCGCTGGGAGTAGAGTTCGGCCCGTGAAAACCGTGTCCACCCGCCGTGCGGGCGCCGCCGACCGCCGCCACGGAGACCCCACCGGCTGACGCGCCGGACGCCACGTGCTTCGCCGCCGACGCAAGACCGCAACCGTCCCACACGCCGGCCCGTATCCGCACGGGTGGGAGGTTCCCGCGCGCTTCAACTTCACGCGGGACGTCATCGAGCAACTCGCGCGCAGTCAAAGCCGCGCGGCCCTGACGTTCGTCGACCGCGAAGGGATCGTCGACCGCAGGACCTTTGCGGAGCTCGCCGGCGACGCCGCCCGCTGGGCGCACCTCCTCCGCACCCGTCTCGACCGGGGCGACCGCGTCCTCGTGCTCACGGGGAAGGTGCCGGCCTGGCACGGGGCGATGCTCGGCGCGCTCAAGGGCGGGCTGATCGCCGTCCCCTGCTCGGACATGCTGCGAGCGCGGGACCTCGCCTTCCGAGTCGGCCACTCGGGCGCACGCCTCGTCGTCGCCGACCGCTCCTGTGAGGTCGAGATCGAGGAGATGCTCGAGCAGCTCGACTCGCCCGTCGCGGTGCTGTACCTCGACGAGGCGCGCGCGGAGCTCGCGCGCTACGTGAACCGCGCACCGACGGAGGACACGACCGCGGGCGAGCGGGCCCTGATCCTCTACACCTCGGGCACCACGAAGGAACCCCGAGGCGTCGTCCACACGCACGCCTACACGTGGGCCCTGCGCGCCCAGGCCGAGCACTGGCTGGACGCCCACGAGCAGGACGTCGTGTGGTGCACGGCGGGCACCGGCTGGGCGAAGTCGATTTGGAACGTGCTGATCGGCCCATGGTCGTGCGGCGCCGAGGTCGTCCTCCATCAAGGAGGGTTCGACCCCGAGGAACGGCTCGGGCTCATGGAGCGCCTCGGCGTGACCGTGCTCTGCCAGGCGCCGACCGAGTACCGGATGCTCGCGAAGCTCGACGCGCTGGCCTCGGTGCACCTGCCCCGGCTCCGCCATGCAGTGTCGGCCGGCGAGCCGCTCAACCCCGAGGTGATCGAGCGCTTCCAGGACACGCTCGGGATCACCGTGCACGACGGGTACGGCCAGACCGAGAACTCGCTGCTCGTGGCGAACGCGCCCGGGATGGAGGTGCGACCGGGCTCGATGGGCCTCCCCACCCCTGGGCACGACGTCGCGGTGATCGACGAGCAGGCGCAGGTCTGCGAGCCGGGCGCCGAGGGCGACCTCGCGCTCTTCGGGCGTCCGCCGACCCTGTTCGCCGGCTACTGGGACGCGCGCGACGAGACCGACGCGGTCTTCCGCGAGGGCTGGTACGTCACGGGCGACCGCGCGGTGCGTGACGAGGACGGCTACCTGTGGTTCGTCGGCCGGGCGGACGACGTCATCCTCTCCTCCGCGTACCGGATCGGCCCGTTCGAGGTGGAGAGCGCGCTGCTCGAGCACCCGGCTGTCGCCGAGAGCGCGGTCGTAGGGGCACCTGACGCGGACCGCGGCGAGATCGTCAAGGCCTTCGTCGTCCTCCGCTCCGGCTTCGACCCGACCGCCGACCTCATCGCCGCCCTGCAGGAGCACGTGAAGGCCGTGACGGCGCCGTACAAGTACCCGCGCGACATCGCGTTCGTCGACGAGCTGCCGAAGACCGCGAGCGGGAAGATCAGGCGGTCGGAGCTCCGCCGGCAGCCCGAGACGGGCTATCCGGAGCCACGCCCGCTCGTGATCCTGTTGCCGGTCGACGAGGCCGAGCGTGCCCGGTCCGAGAGCGAGGCAGCCGAGGAGGCGCGGCAGGCAGCGCGCGACGCGGCGCGGCGCGAGGCCGCCGCCGCGGCGCAGCGAGCGGCGATCGCCGCGGCCCAGCGAGACGCCGACGAGGCCGCGCGCATCCAGGACGAGGCCGCGCGCCGCGCCGCGGCGGAGGCCGCGCGCCAGGACGCGGTCGAAGCCGCCCGCCGCGAGGCCGAGGAGGCGGCGCGCTTCGAGGTGGAGGAGGCGGAGCGGCTCGCCGCGGAGGAACAAGCCCGCCGCGAAGCGGACGAGGCCGCCCGAGTCGCAGCCGAGGAACAAGCCCGGCGCGAAGCCGAAGAAGCGGCCCGACTCGCAGCCGAGGAACAAGCACGCCGCGAAGCCGACGAAGCGGCCCGACTCGCAGCCGAGGAACAAGCACGCCGCGAAGCCGAGGACGCGGCCCGGCTCGCAGCCGAGGAACAAGCACGCCGCGAAG
>DASSJV010000082.1:0-8609 GCA_035691005.1 Gaiella sp.
GCGAGGCCGCCGACGGCGAGCTCGAGCAGGCTCCGGCCGAGCCGACCGGCGACCGCCTCGAGGCGCTCGACGTCGTCGAAGTCCTCGTCGGGGATGCCGCCCGCGAGGCGCGTGCCGACGGGCGGCGCCTCGCCGCGCCGGTACTTGCCCGTGAGCAGCCCGCTCGCGCGCGGGAAATACGGGACATATCCGATCCCGTGCTCGCGGCAGAAGGGCAGCACGCCCTCGTCGTCCTCGCGCCGGACGAGGCTGTAGCGGTTCTGCACGGCGGCGAGCTCCACCCCGGTCGCCTCGGCCTCCTCGAGCAGGCCGACGTCGACGTTCGAGACCCCGAGCGCCCGCACCCTGCCCTCCTCGACGAGCGACTGCATTGCGCCGAGTGTCTCCGCGAGCGGCGTCACCCCGTCGGGACGGTGGTAGTAGAGGAGATCGACGACGTCCGTGCCGAGCCGCTCGAGCGAGGCCTCGAGCGCCGTCCGGACACGCACGGGGTCGCCGCCCGGGAGGTCGGCCGGACCCCAACCGAACTTCGTCGCGACGACCACCTCCCCGCGTCGCGCGCCCAGCGCCGACCCGAGGAACCGCTCGCTGGCGCCGTCGCCGTACGACTCCGCCGTGTCGAAGAACGTGATGCCGGCGTCGAGGGCGGCCTCGACGACGCGCTGCGTTCCCTCGCGGTCGAGCCGCCGGCCGAAGTTGTTGCACCCGAGCCCGACGCGCGAGACCTCGAGCTCCGAGCGCCCGAGGCGCGTCGACTCCATTCCTCGATCGTAGAGACGCGCTCTACGTGCGTGCGCGGACACGCACCTCGGCAATCTCGGCGGCGCTGTCCTGCGGCATCCCCACGACCCAGACGACGACGTAGCGGCCCGCCCGCCTGGCCACGGCGAAGGACGTGCGGGTCGTCAGCGGCTTCTTCGTGCTCACCGGCCGGAACGGGCCCTGCGGGGAGTCCCCGAGCTGGATCTCCGCGGTCGAGCCCGGGGCCGGCGAATCGACCAGCACGCGCTCGACGCGAGCGCGGCGGCCCATGTCGAGGACGAGCCCGACGCCCGACTTGAAGAAGCTCGAGTAGTGCTCCGTCCGCCAGAGCGTGTCGGCCCGGCCGTCGACCGCGAGCGGCGCCTCCTCGTCGCGCTCGTGCCCGTCGCCCTCCGGGTCGAACGCGCCCACCGCCGTCAGCCGGACGAACGGCGCGGGCTTCGGGCGGGCGGGCTTGTCGCGGTCGGGCGTCGTCTTCCCGGTCGTGGGCACGACCTGCCGCACGGCGCCGCCTTCGTCGTCACCGAGGCCGGTGACGATCGCGACGCCGAGGGCGACGAGGAACACCCCTAGCGCGACGGCGGCGAGCAGGCGGGCGCTGGACGACGGCACGCCCTCATTCTTGCTCGCCTGCGCGGGAACCAACCCGCCGAGCGCTCAGCGCAGCGTGCGCAGGCGGGCGGGATCGAGCCCGAGCCAGCTCCGGGCGAGACGCCCGAGCGTGCCGTCGCGCCGGAGCTGCGCGAGCGCCCGGTCGACTGCGGCGACGTCGACCCCCGAGCCGCGCGCGACGGCCACGACGAGCCCGTCGCCGCTCGCGACCCGGCCCGCGACGGGCCCGAGCTCGCGCGCATGCCCGCCCACGAAGCGGCCAGCCTCGAGCGAGGGGACGAGCGCCACGTCACAGGCGCCCGTCCGGAGGAGCTCGCGGAGCCGATCGGGCCGGGTGGCGAGCAGCGGCCTGGGCCCGGGCCGGACGACCCTCGCGATCGTCTGCGCGGCATCGCTGCCCCGGAGGGCGCACAGGGTGCGACCGCGCAGATCGGCGAGTCCGCGAGGGCGCGGAAGATGCCGGCGCAGCACGGCCGCCGCATCCGACGTCAGGTACGGATCGCTGAGGTCCCCGGCTGCACGCGCGGCACGCGACGGCTCGATCCCCGCGAGCGCGAGCTGCCAGCCCGTGGCGGCGCCCGCAGGGAGCCGCCGGGCAGGGCGCAGCTCGACGAAGCGGCCGAGAGGCACGCCGAGCCGGCGCGCGAGGAGCTTCGCCAGCTCCACCTCGAATCCCCGGGCGAGCACGACCGTGTCGCCGCGGACGACGCCGGCCCCCATCGCGGGGTCGCGGAGCCCGAGCGCGACGACGAGGCTCGTCGGCGGGCCCGCCGGAACCGGGCTCGGGGGCGTCGCGGAGTCGGCGGCCTGCGCCGCGAGCGGCGCCGCCGCGAGCGCGCACACGGCGATGACGACGAACGCCCGCCGGTTCCGCAGTCGACGCATGCGTCGCCGTCTCATGCGGACCTCGAGATCACGTCGACCGGCGTGCCCGACGTCGCGAACGCGTACATGACCGGCGCGTCACGGGCCATCATCCGCACGCAGCCGTGGGAGGCCGGGTACGCGGGCACGTAGCCGTACTCGTGGAACGCGATCCCACCCGTGAAGTAGCTCGCCCACGGCATCCAGACCTTGAAGGGCACGGACCACGAGAGGCGCTCCTTGCGGTAGACGCGGAACGAGCCGACCGGCGTACGGCCGCCCGAGCCGGACGAGACGTGGAAGACGCGGACGACCTTGCCGTCCTGGATCGCGAGCGCGACCTGCCGGTCGAGCAGGAGCTCGACGCGCCGCCCCGGCTCGTGGCGGACGGGCTCGGGTCGCGTCGCCCCCGCGAGCGCCTTCGCGACGTCCTCGTCGAGGACGGCGTCGCGCGGCAGGCCGCTCCACTTCTCGAAGGCGAGCACCGCGACGGTGGTCTCGTCGCCGGGTCGGCCCGTGACGCCGCTCTCCGCCATGAAGCCGAGGTCGACGAGGAGCTGCTGCGTCTCGCGCAGGCTGGGCGCCGTGCGGTCGGCGAGCGGGGCGCGCACCGTGCGGCGCAGGTCATAGCCCGGGAACAGCCCGACGGGGACGCCGCCCTCGACCCGGACGCGCACCCCGACGACCCCCGGAGCCGAGCGGAGCGTCCGCACGAGCTGGCCGACGCGCGCGGTCAGTGACTCCTCGTCGCGACCGGCGGCGAAACGGGCGTCCAGGTCGACGGTGACGACCCGTCGCGAGATCGTCAGCTCGCGGATCGCCGATCCGGCCGGGATCGCGCTGCGGAGCCCCTTCGCCCGCTCGGCGCGCGTCGGCCCCTCGAGAAGCGCGCGCACGAGGCCCGGGATCGCCGGCGCGACACGCGTGACGGCGGCCGGATGGCCGTCGCGCAGGAACCAGACCTCGCCGCGGCGCACCTCGGACGCGCCGAGCGCGGGCGCCGCGAGTGCGAGCACGCTCGCGCCGACCGCCGCAGGAATCGCCAGCCTGACGCGCCTCACGGAGCGGACAATTCCCGCTCGTGCGCCCGACTCCTGCGCGGCGGGCTACGACTCGGGGTTCGCGCGGACGACGACGACCGGGCACGGGGCCGAGTCGGCGATCTTCGCGGACGTCGAGCCGAGGAGCGCCGCGGCGAGGTTCCCGCGGCCCCGGTTCCCGACCACGAGTAGGTCGGCGTCCTTCGCTGCGTCGAGCAGCGCCTCCGCCGGCCCGCCCTCGACGACCGAGACGGTGGCGCCGTGATCCGTGCCGAGAACGTCCTCGACCTGCGCCGCTGCGGCGTCCTCGGCGGCCTGGCGCGTGACGTCGAGAAGCTCGACGTTGTCCGTCCACGCCATCGGCACGAGCCCCGAGTCGGCCGGCGTCGCGACCGGCACGAAGCTCCAGGCGTGGACGATCTCGAGCGGCGCCGAGCGGAGCGCCGCCTCCTCGGCCGCCCAGCGGAGCGCGGCGGCCGAGTGCGCCGACCCGTCGATCCCGACCACGATTTTCCCGGCCACGGACCCCATTGTTGCGGATCCGGCACTCCCGCCAAGAACCAGTGCTCAAGCCCGAGGCGGCAACAGCCGATGAACGGGAGGCGGCAGTGATTCCTCCGTCCGACATCCCTGCGTCGGCCGACGTCTCAGATCCTGCGGACGAGTCTCTCGACCCGGTCGTCGAGTCGTATCGCAAGCTGGCGGACGTCTTCCACGACGTGCTCTCGGAGCAGTCGCTCGACGACCTGCTCCAGCGGATCGCGGACACCGTCGGCGAGCTGATCCCGTACGACGACATCACCTTCTACGAGGCGAACGACGCGGCGCAGGAGCTGCGCGCGGTCTACGCGTCCGGCGAGGACGCCGAGAAGGTGCTCGCAGACGAGCCGTTCCCCTACGGCGTCGGGATCACGGGCTGGGCCGTCGAGCATCGCGAGCCGGTGCTGGCGAACCGCGCCGAGCTCGACCCGCGCGTCCGCTTCGTCGCGAACACGACGCCCGACCCCGAGTCCCTGATCGTCGTCCCGCTCGTCGCGCGCGGCCGTCTCAAGGGGACGCTCAACATCTACCGCGCGGGCTTCCAGGAGTTCACGGAGGACGAGTTCCTGCTCGTCGTGCGCTTCGGCGACGCCGCAGCGCTCGCGATCGACAACGCGCACATCCGCGCGTCGCTCGAGCGCCAGGCGCAGACGGACCCGCTCACCGGCCTCTGGAACCACCGCACCTTCCACGAGCGGCTCCGCCAGGAGCTCGTCGCGGCCTCGTCGGAACAGACGTCGGTCGCGCTGATCATGCTCGACCTCGACGACTTCAAGCGCGTCAACGACGTCTACAGCCACGCGACGGGCGACCACGTGCTCTCCGAGGTGGCCTCGATCCTCCTCGGCTCGGTGCGGGGCAGCGACAGCGTGTGCCGGATCGGCGGCGAGGAGTTCGCGATCATCGCACCGACGAAGGCGCTCGCCGATGCGTTCCGACTCGCCGAGCGGGTGCAGGAGCACGTCTCGGAGACGGAGTTCGGGCTGGTCGGCTCGGTGACGCTCTCGATCGGGATCGCCGCCGGCCCCGAGCACGCCGCGAACCCGCGCGAGCTCGTCGCGTGCGCCGAGGTCGCGATGATGACCGCGAAGGCGCGTGGCAAGGGCCAGATCGTCGTCTTCCACGAGGACGGGCCGGCGCGGCCGTCAGAGGACGTCCCGGCGCGCGCCGCCGAGTTCCGCTCGATCGCGCATCTCAAGATGCTCCACGGCGTCTCGGCGAAGCTCAGCCGGCTCAACGACGTCGCCGACATCGGCTCGACGATCGCCGACGAGCTCCGCCTCCTGATCGACTACCACAACTGCCGCGTGTTCGTCCGCGAGGGCGAAGATCTTCGCCTGATCGCCTTCCGCGGCGACCTCACCGCCGCCGGATCGGCAAGCGAGGCCCTTGCGACACGGGTCGGCGACGGGATCACCGGCCACGTGGCGGCCACGGGTCAGCCGTTCATCACGGGCGACGCGGCGCACTGCGAGATCGCGCGCCGGATCCCGGGGACGGAGGAGATCGAGGAATCGCTCCTCGCCGTGCCGCTCCGCTACGGACCGACCGTCGTCGGCGTGATCGTCGTCTCGAAGCTCGGCGTCGACCAGTTCGACTCGGACGACCTGCGCCTGCTCGAGGTGCTCGCCGGACACGCGTCCGTCGCCCTCGTCAACGCGCGCCTGTACGAGGCGCAGCGGCGCGAGGCGGAGAGCGCGAAGGCTCTGCTCGAGCTGACGCGCGAGCTGTCGGCGGTCACGAACCTCGACGGGGTGCTCGAGCAGGTCGCGCTCGGCGCCGCCCGGATCATGGGCTCCGAGCGCTGCTCGGTCTGGCTGCCGACATCCGAAGGCGGGCTCGAGTGCCGCGCGACCGCAGGCGGGCCCTCGTATGCGGAGCTGCAGGGCTGTGTCATGCCACCCGCGCTCGTGGCGCCCTACGTCGGCCACCCCGAGCCGTTCCTCATGACCGCGCAGGAGGCGACGCGCGTTGGACGCGTGCTCGGCGTCCGCGCGGATGCGCCCGCCCATGCGATCGCGCTCGTGCCCCTCGACAACGGACTTGCGGCGCTCGCCGTCGCGGTCGAGTCCGACGTCGGGGCGCGCGAGCTCGAGCTGCTTGCGGGGATCGCGAGCCAGGCGCGCCTCGCGATCACGAACGCGGGGAGCTTCGCGACGCTCGAGCGCACGTTCCTCTCCACCGTCGAGGCGCTCGCGAACGCACTCGAGGCGAAGGACGCGTACACGAGCTCCCACGCCCGCTGGATCTGCGACATGGCGATCGAGGTCGGCCGGGAGCTCGGCCTCGACCCGAAGGGACTGAAACGCCTCGAGCTCGGCGCCCTGTTCCACGACATCGGGAAGATCGGGATCCCCGCCTCGATCCTCATGAAGGCGGGCCCGCTGACGCAGGAGGAGCGCTCGGTGATCGAGCAGCATCCGGAGCTCGGCGAGCGGATCCTCGCGCCGATCGAGCAGCTCGCCGAGGTGCGCCCGATCGTCCGCGCCTGCCACGAGCGCTACGACGGGCGCGGCTATCCCGACGGCCTCGACGGGGCGGAGATCCCCCTCGAGGCGCGGATCATCTTCGCCTGCGACGCGTTCCACGCGATGACGACCGACCGGCCGTACCGCGAGGCGCTCTCCGTCGAGGAAGCCTTCCGGCGCCTCGAGGAGGCGGCGGGGACGCAGTTCGACCCGGCGGTCGTCGAGATCTGCCTACGCGTCCTGCGCCAGCCGCCGCCCGTCGACTAGCGCCCAGCACCTCAGCCGACGCGGCGGAGCACGCGCAGGGAGCGGGCTTCGACCGGGACGGACGCGCGGGCGCGATAGGCCGCACCGTTCGGCTGGAGCTCCGGCTCCGCCGTCGCGAGCTCGTGCGCCCAGCGCCTGCCGAACCGCGCGGGCGGGAGCACGAACGTGACCGGCTCGCGCCAGGCGTTGAAGAGCACGAGAAACGACTCGTCGCCGACCGGCTCGCCCTCGGGTGTCAGCGAGGGGATCTCGTCGCCGTTCAGGAACGCGCCGAGCGCGAATGCGTCTCCGCGCGCCCAGTCCGCCTGCGTCATCTTCCGCCCGTCCGGCCGGAACCACCACACGTCGGGAGCGCCGGAGCCCTGACGCTCCTCGCCCGTGAGGAACGCCGCGCGCCGGAAGACGGGGTGCTCCGCGCGCAGGCGGAGCACCCGCTTCGCGAAGGCGAGGAGGGTCTCCGCGCGCTCCTCGAGCTCCCACTCGAGCCACGAGATCTCGTTGTCCTGGCAGTACGCGTTGTTGTTCCCGCCCTGCGTGTGGCGGAGCTCGTCGCCGGCGAGGAGCATCGGCGTCCCCTGCGAGAGGAGGAGGGTCGCGAGGACGTTGCGGCTCTGGCGGTCGCGCAGCGCATTGATCTCGGGGTCGTCGGTCTCGCCCTCCACCCCGCAGTTCCACGAACGGTTGTCGTCGGTGCCGTCCCGGTTCCCCTCGCCGTTCGCCTCGTTGTGCTTGTGGTCGTAGGAGACGAGGTCGCGCAGCGTGAACCCGTCGTGCGCGGTGACGAAGTTGATGGACGCGGACGGGTGGCGGCCGTCGTTCTGGTACAGGTCGCTCGAGCCCGTGAAGCGCCGCGCGAACTCGGCGACCGCGGCGTGCCCGCGCCAGAAGTCGCGCACCGAGTCCCGGTAGAGCCCGTTCCACTCCGACCAGAGCACGGGGAAGTTCCCGACCTGGTAGCCGCCGGGCCCGACGTCCCACGGCTCGGCGATGAGCTTCACCTGCGAGAGGACCGGGTCCTGGTGGATCACGTCGAAGAATGCGGACAGCTTGTCGACGTCGTAGAGCTCGCGCGCAAGGGCGGAGGCGAGGTCGAAGCGGAAGCCGTCGACGTGGCACTCCGTGACGAAGTACCGCAGCGAGTCCATGATCAGCCGCAGCACGGAGGGGTTGACCGGGTTGAGCGAGTTGCCCGTCCCCGTGAAGTCCATGTAGTGCCGTGGGTCGTCGGGCACGAGCCGGTAGTACGACGCGTTGTCGACGCCCTTGAAGGAAAGCGTCGGCCCGAGGTGGTTGCCCTCGGCCGTGTGGTTGTAGACGACGTCGAGGATCACCTCGATCCCCGCGCGGTGGAGCGCCTTGACCATCCCCTTGAACTCGCGCACCTGCTCGCCGCGCGAGCCTGTCGCGGCGTAGCCCGCGTGCGGCGCGAGATACCCGATCGTCGAGTAGCCCCAGTAGTTCGTCAGGCCGCGCTCGACGAGCGCGTGCTCGTCCGCGATGTGGTGCACCGGGAGGAGCTCGACCGCCGTGATCCCAAGCTCCCGGAGGTACGCGATCGCCGGCTCGGAGGCGAGGCCGGCGTACGTGCCGCGCAGGTCCTCGCGCACGCCCTCGAGCTGCTCCGTGAACCCCTTGACGTGGAGCTCGTAGATCACGGTCTCGGCCCACGGCCTGCCCAGGCGGACGTCGCCCTCCCAGTCGAAGCCCTCGTCGACGACCACGGCGCGCGGGATCGCGGAGGCGGAGTCGAGCTGATCGGGCTCGTCCTCCTTGCCGGGGGCGTACGCGAAGGTGCGCGCCCGGTCGTAGGCGATCGGGCCGTCGATCGCCTTCGCGTACGGATCGATCAGGAGCTTCGCCGGGTTGAACCGGTGGCCCGAGGCCGGCTCCCAGGGCCCGTGCACCCGGTAGCCGTACCGCTGCCCGGGCCCGACGCCGGGGAGGTAGGCGTGCCAGACGTGGGCCGTCTGCTGCCCCACCGCGATCCGCTCCTCGCGGTCCTCGTCGTCGAACAGGCAGAGCTCGACCCGCTCGGCGTTCTCGCTGAAGAGGGAGA
>DASSJV010000083.1:0-5380 GCA_035691005.1 Gaiella sp.
GATCGCGGCGGCGGCGACCACGATCCCCTCGAGGTGGAGGAGCATCCGCGGCAGCCGGTCGGTCACGGGACGAGCTCCTCGAGGGTATCTGCGAGCCCCGTGAGGCCCGGGAGCTCGCGCGTCGGCGCGGGCTCCGCGCGCTCCCCGAGCCGGTTGACCCACACGGTCGGGATCCCGAGCGCCGTCGCCGGCACGACGTCGTGGAAGTGGCTCTGTGCGACATGGACGTCCGGCAGGCGGCCGGTCTCATCGGCGAACGCCTCCCAGTGCCGGTGCGCCGGCTTGTACGAGCCGATCTCCGAGGCGACGATCGCGAGGTCGAACTGCACGCCGATCGACGCGATCGAGGCCTCGATCAGGTCACGGTCGGAGTTCGAGAGGACCGCAAGCCGCCAGCCCCGCGAGCGTGCGGTCTCGAGCTCCGGAGGAACGTCGGGAAAGACCGGCCAGCCGGGAAGCGCCTCGGCGGGGTCGGCGTCGACGCCGAGTCGCCGCGCCGTCTCGCGGAGCACCTCGCGATAGCTGAGCCCGGGGCTCTCGGCCTGCACGACGGGCTCGACCTCGTGGTAGCGCTCGAGCAGCGCCGGGCTCCCGAGCGTGGCGGCGAGTCCCGCGTTCCAGTCGACGAGCGTCCCGTAGCAGTCGAACGTCGCCCAGCGGTCCACGCGCCGAGCCTAGCGGCGCGGCTCGACCGGCTTCTCCATGGTCATCGACTCGAGCGTCACGCCGTCCGGCAATGTGACGAGGACCTCCTCGACCGGCTCGAAGCCGTATGCGCGATACAGCGGCACGCCGGGCAACGTCGCCATCAGCGACAGACGGGTGAATCCCTCGGCGGCCGCCGCTTCCTCGCACGCGACCAGGATCCGCCTGCCGAGCCCGCGCCTCGTCCAGTCGGCGCGCGTGAACATCGCCCTGACCCTTGCGGGCTCCGTGGCCGGATCGAGCAGGCGCGCGTCGCCGTCGCTGTCGCCGCTGCCCGTGTAGAGGCGGTCGCGCCTGCTCCAGCCGCCGCAGGCGAGGAGCTCCTCCCCCGCCTCGATCACGAAGTACGTGCCGTCCGCGAGCAGCATCGGGTCGACCTGCGAGACGTAGCGGACGGCGCTCGTCGCCTGCCGCTCGTCGTAGAAGCGGCGAAACAGGACCTCTCCCGCGACGCGCATGAGGGCCTCGATCGCCGACCCGTCCGCGGGCGTCGCAACTCGCATGGTCGTCTCCGGAACCGCCACGGCCCGAATCTACTGCCCTCGGCGCGCCCTACGATGGCGGGATGCCGGAGCTCCCCGAGGTCGAGACGATTCGCCGCCGCCTCGCTCCCGTGCTCGAGGGCGCGACGATCGAACGAGCGGAGATCGCCGACCCACGGCTCACGCGGCCGGTCGACCCGGCGCTCGTCGCGGACGCGCTCAGGGGGGAGCGCATCGAGGCGCTCGACCGCCGCGGGAAGTACCTCCTCTGGCGCCTCTCGAGCGGACGCACGCTCGTCGTCCACCTGCGCATGACGGGCTCGCTCCGCCACGCGTCGGACGGCGAGCTGCCGGAGGACGCGTATCGCCGGGCGACGCTCGCGCTCGACACCGGCGCCGCAGTCGGGTACCGCGACGTGCGGCGCTTCGGGACATGGGAGCTCCTCGACGAGGGTCACCTGCGCCCCTACCTCGATGCCCGCCTCGGCCCCGAGCCGCTCGCCGGCTCGTTCACCGCGTCACGGCTCGCCGCGCTCGCCGCCGGTCGTACGACGCCCGTGAAGGCGTTCCTGCTCGACCAGCGCCGGATCGCCGGCGTCGGGAACATCTACGCGGACGAGGCGCTCTGGCGGGCGCAGATCCATCCGCTCCGGCCGGCGGGCGAGCTCTCGGCGGACGAGCTCGGACGACTCCACCGCGCGCTTCGGGCCGTGCTCCGCAAGGGCATCGAGCGCCAGGGCTCGACGCTGCGGGACTACGTCACCCCGGACGGGGACGGCGGGGCGATGCAGCACGAGTTCCACGTGTACGGCCGTTTCGGCGAGCCGTGCGACCGCTGCGGGCGCCCGATCGAGCGGATCGTGGTCGGAGGGCGCGGAACCTGGTTCTGTCCGCACTGCCAGCGGCGCTAGTCGCGTCCCAAGCGACTCGTACACTCGATCCATGGCGGCACCGTCGATCGGCGAGGCGGTCGTGCTCCGGTCGTTCCCGTTCGGGGAGGCGGACCGGGTGCTCCACGTCTACACGGCCGCGAGCGGCCGCCTCGGCGCGATCGCGAAGGGCGTACGGCGCACGAAGAGCCGCTTCGGCGGGCGCCTCGAGCCCTTCTCGCACGTCGAGCTCTCCCTCCACCGGGGTCGCGGCGAGCTCGCGACCGTGACGGGCGCGTCGCTCGTCCGCTCGCACGACCGGATCCGCTCGGATTCGCGGCGTCTGCAGATCGGGCTCGTCGGCCTCGAGGCGATGCTCCGGCTCTTCACCGAGGAGGAGCGGAACGACCGTGCGTTCCTCGCGCTCACACGCTTCCTCGACGCGCTCGACGTCCACGAGCCGCCGCGTGGGGCGCGGCCCGCGCTCGACCCGCTCGTCCTCTCCTTCCAGCTCAAGCTCCTCTGGCTTTCGGGCTTCCTCCCGCACCTGGGGAGCTGCGTCGAATGCGGGGCCGAGGAGGGGCTCGTCGCGTTCGACGCAGCGGCAGGCGGCGCGGTGTGCGCCGGCTGTGACCGAGGCGGGATCGCGCTCTCGCCAGAGGGCCTGCGCGGCCTCGCCGGTCTGCTCGGCGCTCCGATCGGAGACGCTCCTTCGCTCGGGCTCGGCGACCGCGCGGCCCGCGAGGCGCTCGCGGTCGTCACGTCGTCGTACGAGCACCACGGCGGCTTCCGCCTGCGGACGCTCGCGTAAGCGCGACGCACGATGTCTCAACGGTCCAGCGGCGGCGCAGCCGACGCCTTTAGGGACTTGCCCGCCCGAAGGGCGGGGATCCGAGTACCGGATTCCGCTTCCGCGGGATGCGGTTGGCGAAGAAGCTTCAGAAGCGTTCCAGCACGTGGTGGAGCGCGCCCTCGGCGATGAGCTGGTCGGTCAGCTCGTTGCGACCGGGCCGCACCTCGCGGCGCACGATGCCGGTGGAGTCCTCCAGCCGGTACTGGCCGACCCAGTCGAGGCGTGGGGAGTAGACGTGGATCGTCACCGCCGGCTCACCGAGCGCGTGCCGCACGCGGTGGATGTAGCCCGGGCCGCCCTGGCGGGAGTCGCCCGGACGGAGGTTGAGCTCGCCGTGGTCGTGGCCGTAGACCATGAGGTCCTCGCGGACCCGGCCGTGCGCGCAGCACAGGCCGACCGAGGAGATGTAGTGGTCGTGGAACCCGGTGCCCTGCCCGGGCAACCAGGACAGGACCCAGGCGTCGAGGCTCTCGTCCTCGTGGATCAGCTCGTAGCGCCGCTGCTCGGGGTCGACGCGGACGAGCGGCTCCCAGAGCTCCGGCCGCGCGACGATGTCGCGGGCGAGCTGCTCTAGCTCGTCGGGGGCGAGGATGCCGTCACGGGGGATCAGGCCCGCGAGCGACGGCAGCGGGATCGGCTCGGCGGCGATGGCCATCGTTTGATGAGTGCGCGCGGGCGCGGAGTTCTTACCGGCGGACCGGCGGGCTCCAGGGCGCGGCCAGGCGCTCGAGGAGCGTCGGGAGCGCGCCGGCGAGCGGGATCCGCTCCTGCGCGAGCGTGTCGCGGTCGCGCAGCGTCACTGTGTCGTCGTCGAGCGTCTGCTCGTCGATCGTCAACGCCCACGGCGTGCCGATCTCGTCCTGTCGGCGGTAGCGGCGGCCGATCTGGCCGCTGTCGTCGTACTCGACGCTCAGCTGCCGCCGGAGCTCGTCGCGGAGCGCCTGTGCCTTCTCGACCATCGCCGCGTCCTTCGTGATCAGCGGGAGCACGGCCGCCGTGACCGGCGCGAGGCGTGGATGGAGCCGCAGCACCGTCCGCTGCCGCTCGGCGACGACCTCCTCGTGGTACGCGTCGCAGAGGAACGCGAGCATCGCGCGGTTGACCCCCGCCGCGGGCTCGATGACCGCCGGGACGAAGCGCTCTCCCGTCCCCGCGTCGACCCACTCGAGTGTCGTCCCCGAGGCCTCGGAGTGGGCCGTGAGGTCGAACGTGCCGCGGTTCGCCACGCCCTCCAGCTCCGACCAGCCGATCGGGTACAGGTACTCCACGTCGCTCGTGGCGCTCGAGTAGTGCGAGAGCTCGTCCGCGTCGTGCGCGCGGATGCGGAGGTTCTCGGGTCGGATCCCGTAGCGGACGTACCAGCCGAGCCGCTCGTCGACCCAGTAGCGGAACCACTCGTCCGCATCTGCGGGCGGGACGAAGAACTCCATCTCCATCTGCTCGAACTCGAGCGTGCGGAAGATGAAGTTCCCCGGGGTGATCTCGTTGCGGAACGCCTTGCCGACCTGCGCGATGCCGAACGGCGGCTTGCGCCGCGCAAGCTGGGCGACGTTCTTGAAGTTCACGAAGATGCCCTGTGCGGTCTCGGGACGGAGGTACACGTCGACGCCCGACTCCTCCACCGCGCCGACCCGCGTGCGGAACATCAGGTTGAACTGGCGCGGCTCGGTGAGGTCGCAGTCGGGGATCTCGCCCGGGTGCTTGCTCGGCTTGCGGCCGCACTCCGCCTCCGCGAGCTGATCGGCCCGGAAGCGCCGCTTGCACGTGCGGCAGTCGATGAGAGGATCCGTGAACCCGCCGACGTGGCCCGACGCCTCCCAGACCTTCGGGTTGAGGATGATCGACGAGTCGAGCGCCACGATGTCGTCGCGCTCGCGCACCATCGCCTCGAGCCAGCGCGCCTTGACGTTGTCCTTGAGCAGGACGCCGTAGTGGCCGTAGTCGTACGCCGAGCCGAGTCCGCCGTAGATCTCCGACGACGGGAACACGAAGCCCCGGCGCCGGGCGAGCGAGACGATCTTGTCCATCGTGAGCTCGGCAGCCATGGGGCGACAACGCTACCCGGTAGCTAGCCTCCTGCCGTGGCCGACCAGGTCCCCGTCGAGCTCCACATCGTCTCGGACTCGACGGGAGAGACGGCGGCTCGGCTCGTGCTCGCCCTCGAGGCGCAGTTTCCCGACCTCGCCTTCGAAGAGATCCGCCATCCGCGTGTCGAATCCGTCGAGGATCTCGCCCTTGCCGTGCAGCGGGCACGGGGACGACCGGCGGTGATGGTCTACACCCTCGTCGAGCGAGGGTATCGCGACTCGATGCGCCAGCTCTGCCGGCGGGCCCGCGTCCACTACTGCGACCTCCTCGGCCACCCCATCGACTCGATCTCGCGGGTTGCCGGCGTCGCGGCGCGGATGGAGCCCGGCGCACGGGCGCCGCTCGACCAGACGTACTTCAAGCGGATCGAGGCGATCGAGTTC
>DASSJV010000084.1:0-2995 GCA_035691005.1 Gaiella sp.
GAGGAGCGCATGGAGCACGACGACGAGAAGGAGCACTCGCACAAGGGTCGATGGATGCTCTTCCTGCTCGCGCTCGGCGGCGGCGTCTACGCGCTCATCCGCCGGATGCGCGACGAGGAGACGACCTGGGACACGGGTTCCAGCGCGACGGCCTGACCTAGGCTCCCTCCATCGTTCGCCCGTGTCACGGCTGCGGCGCTCGGCGCTACAGTCGGAACGATGGACTTTGCCCCCACCGAGCTCGACTTCATCGCCGACCCGTACCCGGCCTACGCCCATCTCCGCGAGCGGGAACCGGTCCGCTACGACGAGGCAACCGATCACTGGCTGATCTCGCGCTACGAAGACGTGAACGCCTTGCTTCGCGATCGGCGGTTCGGGCGCACCTACCGGCATCTGGCCTCGCACGCCGAGATGGGCCACGCGGATCCGCCGGAGTGGCACGCGCCGTTCTGGGACCTGATCAACGCGGGGATCCTGGACATGGAGCCGCCGAACCACACCAGGGTGCGGCGGCTCGTCTCGAAGGCGTTCACCCCGCGGTTCGTCGAAGGGCTGCGACCGCGCGTGCAGGCGATCATGGACGGCCTCGTCGACGGGCTCGACGGCGCGAGCGAGTTCGACCTGCTCCGGGTCGCCGAGCCGCTCCCGGTGACGGTGATCGCCGAGATGCTCGGGGTCCCCGAGACCGACCGACATCACCTGCGGCCGTGGTCCGCCGACATCTGCAAGATGTACGAGCTGAACCCCTCAACCGAGATGCAGCACGATGCGGTCCGCGCGAGCAACGAGTTCTCGGCCTACCTGCGCGAGCTCGCGCGCGAACGGAAGCGGGACCCGGGCGAAGACCTGATCTCGCAGCTCGCGCTCGCGGTCGACGAGGGCGAGCGGCTGAGCGAGGAGGAGCTGGTGGGTACGTGCGTGCTCCTGCTGAACGCGGGGCACGAGGCGACCGTCAACTCCACGCTGCTCGGCTGGTGGTCGCTGTTCCGCAACCCCGATCGCCTGCACGAGCTCCGCGACGACCGATCGCTGCTGCCGAACGCGATCGAGGAGCTCCTGCGGTTCGACACGCCGTTACAGATGTTCGAGCGGTGGGTGCTCGAACCCTTCGAGATCCACGGCGTGGAGATCCCGCGCGGCGCGGAGCTCGGCCTGCTGTTCGGGTCGGCGAACCGCGACCCCTCGGTCTTCGACCGTCCCGACGAGCTCGACCTGACCCGCGAGCCGAATCCGCACCTCTCGTTCGGGGCCGGCATCCACTTCTGCCTCGGCGCCCCGCTCGGCCGACAGGAGCTCCAGGTCTCGTTCGCGACGCTGATGGACCGATTCCCGAACCTGGAGCTCGTCGAGGACCCCCGCTGGAAGCCGAACTACGTGATCCGCGGCCTCCAGGGGCTGGTCGTCCGTCCCTGAAGCGGCCGGGGGCTATCCTCGATCCGTGCCGCTGTACCTGCTGAGCGAACCCACCGAGCCGCTCGTCGCCCCCGCGATCGTCGCGGCCCTCGACGGCTGGATCGACGCGGCGGGCGCCTCGACGGCGGCGGCCGAGCGGCTCGCCGACGGTGCGGCGCCGCTCGCGACGTTCGACACCGACCTGCTGTTCGATTTCCGCTCGCGCAGGCCGGTCCTCGACGTGGTCGACGGGAGGTTGAGCGAGCTCACGTGGCCGGAGCTGACCCTGCGTCACCGGCGGCTCGGGAGCCGGGACATCCTCGTGCTCACCGGCGCCGAGCCCGACTTCCGGTGGCAGGAGCTCGGGCGCGACGTGCTCTCGATCGCGCGGCGACTCGGGGTGACGCAGTGGGTGAGCCTCGGCGCGATCCCGACGGCGGTGCCCCACACGCGCCCGGTTCCCGTGCTCGCCACCGCGTCGGACGAGGGGCTGCTGCAGGACGACGAGCAGGTCGGGCCGGCCGGCCTGCTCCGGGTGCCCTCCGCCGCGTTGTCGGCGATCGAGAAGGCCGTCGCGGACGACGGCCTGCCGACCGTCGGCTTCTACGCGCAGGTGCCGCACTACGTGGGCGGCCCCTACGCGGCCGCGGCGATCGCGATCCTCGAACACCTCGGGCGGCACCTCGGCGTCGAGCCACCGCTCGACGGGCTCCCCGACGAGGCGATGGCGCAGCGAGAGCGGCTGGACCAGATCGTCCAGGCCGACGACGACTCGCGGACCTACGTCGAGCGCCTGGAGTCGGTCGTGGACAACCAGGAGCTTCCGACCGGCGACGAGCTCGTGGGCGAGATCGAGCGCTTCCTGCAGCAACGCGGCGACGGGGGCTCGAGCGGACCGATGTCGTAACCACCGTCGGCGCGGACGCCGGTCGATGCGGCCGCTACCATCCGGGCCATGGCGGAGCGGACCCCACAGATCGAACCGGTACCCGAGCCCGCACCGAGCGCGACCGTCGCGAACGCGCGCGCGGCGCCCCCCTCCGAGCGCACCCGGGTCCGCCGGCTGCCCGAGCGGGGCGTGTACGAGCGCGACGCGATCGACGCGATCCTGGACGAGGCCCTGATCTGCCACCTCGCCTACGTGCAGGACGGCGAGCCGCGGGTGATCCCGACGATCCACGCCCGGGTCGGCGACACCCTCTACGTCCACGGCTCGAACGCGAGCCGGACGCTCCGGTCGACGAAGGGCGGCGCGCCGGTCGCCGCGGAGGTGACGCTGCTCGACGGGCTCGTCCTGGCGAGGAGCGCGTTCCACCACTCGATGAACTACCGCTCGGTCGTGGTCTACGGACGCGCGCGCGAGGTCACCGATCCGACGGAGAAGTTCGAGGCGCAACGCGCGCTCGTGGAGCACGTCGTCCGGGGGCGCTCGGCGGACGCGCGCCTGCCGAACGAGCGCGAGCTCAACCAGACGACGATCCTCGCGATCCCGATGCACGAGGCGTCGGCGAAGGTGCGCACGGGGCCGCCGAAGGACGAGGACGAGGACCTCGAGCTGCCGGTGTGGGCCGGCGTCCTCCCGTTCACGACGGTCCCCGGC
>DASSJV010000085.1:0-32150 GCA_035691005.1 Gaiella sp.
TCCGGCCCCGTTCGCTGACGAGCACGTGACGACGTGAAAGAGACCCTCCTCGTCCTCCTGCTGGGCCTCGGAACCGGTGCGACGATCGCCGCCATCGCGCTCGGCGTCGTGGTCACGTACCGGGGCTCCGGCTTCATCAACCTCGCCGCGGGCGCGATCGCCATGGTCGCGGGGTTCTCGTTCTGGGCGCTGCGCACGGGCGAGCTCGGATTCACGGTCGGGACACCGCTCGCCGTCGCGCTCTCGTACGTCGTCGTCGTCCTCCTCACCGCCGCGATCGAGCTCGCGGTCTCGAGGCCGCTGCGCACCGCCGCGCCGCTCGCGAAGCTCGTCGCCTCGCTCGGCGTCCTGCTCACGCTCCAGGCGACGATGCTGCTCGCCTTCGGCACCTCCCAGCACCCGCAGCCGACGATCATCCCGATCCGCGTAGTCCGCCTGCTCGACGGGGCGGTGCCCCTCTCCGCCTTCGTGCTGAGCGGCATGGTCGTCGGGATCACGATCCTCCTCTGGGCGCTCTACCGGTGGACGCGCTTCGGGCTCGCGACGCGCGCCGCGTCGGAGAACGACGTCGCCGCGCGCCTCGCCGGCCTCTCCCCGGACGAGCTGTCGCTCGTGAACTCGCTGCTCGCGAACCTGGTGCTCGGGACGCTCGGGATCCTCGCCGGCTCGGTCGCGGCGCTCGACACGACGACCCTGCCGTTCCTCGTGGTGCCGGCCCTCGCCGCCGCGCTCTTCGCCCGGCTGACGTCCTTCACGATCGCGTGCGCCTGCGGCCTCGGCATCGGGATGGCCGAGTCCCTGATCGAGTACGCCTCGACCAAGTCGTGGTTCCCGACGAGCGAGAGCGTGGCGTGGCCGGGCGTCAAGGAGCTGCTCGTGTTCGTGCTGATCGTCGCGGCGATGTTCCTCCGCGGGGCGTCGCTGCCGACGCGCGGGGAGCTCGTCGAGCAGCGCCTCCCGGACGTGCCGCGCCCGAGGCATGCGTACGCGCTCGCGATCCCGTCGACGCTCCTGTGCGCGATCGCCCTCGTCGTGCTCCCGTTCGACTTCCGCCAGGCGCTCACGAACTCGCTGATCGGCATCGTGATGGCGCTCTCGCTCGTCGTCATCACGGGCTTCGTCGGTCAGATCTCCGTCGTCCAGCTCGCGCTGGCGGGGGTCGCGGGCTTCACGGTCTCGCACTTGGCGGTCGACGCGGGGATCGGGTTCCCGCTCGCGCCGCTCGCGGGGATCGCCGCCGCCGTCCTGCTCGGTCTCGTCACGGCCGTCTCCGCGCTGCGCGTGCGCGGCGTGGCGCTCGCGGTCGTGACGGTCGCGGCCGCGGTGGCGGTCTTCAACTTCGGCTTCGTCAACCCGACGTGGGGCGGCGGCGCGACCGGCTCGCCCGTCCCGGACCCGGAGCTCTTCGGGGCCAATCTCGGGCCGAGCGCGTCGTACCGGGGCCTGGACGGCAACCTGCCGAGCCCCGTGTTCGGCTGGGTGGCGCTCGCGGCCACCGTGCTCCTCTCGCTGCTGGTGATCTCGGTGCGCCGCGGCATCCTGGGCCAGCGGATGCTCGCCGTCCGGTCGAACGAGCGCGCCGCGGCGGGGGCGGCGATCGACGTCCGCAACGTCAAGCTGATCGCCTTCGGGATCAGCGCGCTGATCGCCGGGGTGGCCGGAACCCTGTACGCGTACAACTTCGGCTCGGTGAGCGCCGACCGCTTCAGCGTCCCGCTCGCGCTGAGCCTCATCGCGTTCGCCTACGCGGGCGGCATCACGCTCGTCTCGGGCGCCGTCTTCGCCGGGCTGATCGCGGCGCAGGGGCTCCTCCCGTACGCCCTCGACAAGTGGTTCGGCCTCTCGGGGAACTGGTTCCTGCTCTTCGGCGGCGTCGTGCTGATCTTCACGCTGATCCAGAACCCGGAGGGTGTCGCCGGCTCCTTCTACCGCACGGCGCAGTTACGGGCCAAGCGCAAGGCCGAGCTCCCCGCCTCGACTCCGGCGGGGGGGTTGTGACCGCCGTCCTGGAGACGACCGGCCTGTCCGTCCGGTTCGGCGGCGTCCGCGCCGTGGACGCGGTCGACGTCGCCGTCGAGGAGGGACAGCTCGTCGGGCTGATCGGGCCGAACGGCGCCGGCAAGACGACGTTCGTCGACGCGATCACGGGCTTCGTCCGGTACACGGGCCGGGCCGTGCTCGACGGGCGCGATCTCACCGGGATGCCGCCGCACACACGCGCGCGCCGCGGGCTCGCGCGGACGTGGCAGAGCACGGAGCTGTTCGACGACCTGTCGGTGCGCGAGAACCTGATGGTCGCCGCCGAGCGACCGTCCTGGCTGGCGCTGGCCGCGGAGCTCGTGGGCCGCCCCGCCGGGGACGACACCGCGACCAACGAGGCGCTCGACCTGCTCGAGCTCGGGGCGCTTGCCGACGCGATGCCGAGCGAGCTGACGCAGGGCCAGCGCAAGCTCGTCGGCGTCGCGCGCGCGATCGCCATGCGGCCGCGCCTGCTGTGCCTCGACGAGCCCGCGGCCGGGCTCGACACGCACGAGAGCGAGGAGCTCGGGCGGCGCCTGCGCCAGATCGCCGATTCAGGCACCTCGACGCTCCTGATCGACCACGACATGGGGCTCGTGCTGACGATCTGCGACCGGATCGTCGTGCTCGAGTTCGGGAAGGTGATCGCGGCCGGGTCGCCGGACGAGGTGCGTCGCGACCCGCGCGTCGTCAAGGCGTACCTCGGGGGCGCCGCTGCCCCCGCCGCGCTCGAGGAGCGCGACGCCGGGGAGGTGTCGGCATGAGTGCTCCGGTGCTCGAGCTCGACGGGCTGACCGCCGGCTACGACGGCGCTGCGGTGATCCGCAGGCTCGACCTGAAGGTGGATCCCGGCGAGGTCGTCGCGTTGCTCGGCCCGAACGGCGCGGGGAAGACGACGACCCTGCGCGCGGTCTCGGGTCTCGTGCACCCGCTCGAGGGGGCCGTCCGCTTCGGCGGGCGCGATCTCCGCAAGGTGTCCGCGAGCGCTCGCGCGCGCCTCGGGATCGCGCACGTTCCGGACTCCCGCGGCCTGTTCTTCGGTCTGACGGTAGGGGAGCACCTGCGGCTCGGCTACCGCGGCGAGCGCCTCGACGCGTCCGTCGCGTACCGGTACTTCCCGGCCCTCGAGCCGCTCCGCGACCGCCGCTGCGGGCTCCTGTCCGGCGGCGAGCAGCAGATGCTGGCCGTGGGCCGGGCGCTCGCACGGCGGCCCACGCTGCTGCTTCTCGACGAGCTGAGCCTCGGTCTCGCGCCGGTGATCGTCGAGAGCCTGCTTCCCGTCGTCCGCGCGTACGCCGAGGAGAGCGGCTGCGGCGTCGTGCTCGTCGAGCAGCACATCGAGCTCGCCCTGACGATCGCCGACCGCGGCTCCGTCCTCTCGCACGGGGAGCTCGTGCTCGAGGGCCCGGCCGAGCAGCTCCGCAGCAACAACGAGCTGCTCGTCTCGAGCTACTTCGGGGAGCACACCGAGCTGTTCGCGGGACGTTCCCGAGACTAGAGCTGATCCAGGGCCCGCTGGACGTAGACCTGCGCGAGGTGCGCGCGGTACTCGCTGCCGCCGGCGACGTCGCTCGGCGGCTCGGTGCCCTCGCCGGAGCGTGCCGCCGCCTGGCCGGCGTCGGCCCCGCTCGCCAGCGCCTCCTCGACGCCGCGGGCACGGAGCGCCGTCCCGCCCATGCCGGCGAAGGCAAGCTGCGTGACGCCGTCGACGACCGCCGCCGCCACGCCGACCGTCGCCCAGTCCTGCGCGCGGCGGGTGTGCTTGAGGTAGACGCCGCGCTCGACCCTCGGGACGCGGATCTCCGTCAGCACCTCCCGCGGCGTGAGCGCGGTCTCGAACGGACCCATGAAGAACGACGAGGAAAGGATCGTCCGCTCGCCGTCCGGACCGCGCGCGACGAGCTCGGCATCGAGGGCGAGCAGCACCGTGGGGAGGTCCGACGCAGGGTCGGCGTGGGCGACGGATCCGCCGATCGTGCCGCGGTGGCGGACCTGCGGGTCGCCGACGAGCTCGGCCGTTCGCGCCACGACGGGGCACGCGCTCTCGAGCACGGGGTCGGCGGCCAGCTGCGCGTGCCGGGTCAGCGCGCCGATCGCGATCCGGTCGCCGTCGTCGCGCACGTAGCGGAGCTCGTCGAGCCGGCCGACGTCGACGAGGATCGACGGCCGCGCGATGCGGAGCTTCATCGCCGGGATCAGAGAGTGGCCCCCGGCCAGCAGCCTCGCGTCCTCGTCGCGCCCCAGCGCGTCGACCGCGTCGTCGACCGACTGTGCACGGTGGTACTCGAACGCCGCAGGGATCATGTGCCCGCCCTCGCGGCGGCCTCGACCGCACGGACGATGTTGTGGTACCCGGTGCAGCGGCAGAGATTCCCCTCGAGCGCGTGCCTGATCTCCGTCTCGGTCGGGCTCGGGTTCTCCTGCAGGAGCGAGACCGTGGCCATCACGAACCCGGGTGTGCAGAACCCGCACTGGAGGCCGTGCTGCTCGTGGAACGCCTGCTGGACGGGATGGAGCTCGTCGCCGGTCGCGAGCCCCTCGATCGTCGTCAGGTCGGCGCCGTCCGCCTGCACCGCCAGGAGCGTGCAGGACTTCACCGACTCGCCGTCGAGGAGCACCGTGCAGGCTCCGCACGACGACGTGTCGCAGCCGACGTTCGTCCCCTTGAGGGCGAGCTGGTCCCGCAGGAAGTACACGAGCAGCTGCCGCGGCTCGACGTCCGCCTCCCGGCGCTCGCCGTTGACGGTCAACGACACCTGCGTCATGCCTTCGCCTCCCGGAGCGCCTTCCACACGTTCTCGCCGTTGCACGGCAGCGCGACGTGGCGCACGCCGTACGGCGCGAGCGCGTCGAGCACCGCGTTGTGCACGGCCGGCGTCGAGCCGACCGTCCCGGACTCGCCGATCCCCTTGACGCCGATCGGGTTGTTCGGCGTCGGCGTCACCATCTCGACCCGCTCGTACGAGGGCAGTTCCGCCGCCGACGGGAAGCCGTAGCCGACGAACGTACCGGTCAGCGGATACCCGTCCTCCTGGTACACGACCTCCTCGTAGAGCGCCTGGCCGACGCCGAAGGCGATGCCGCCGTGCACCTGGCCGTCGGCGACGAGCGGATTGACGAGGGTCCCCGCGTCGTCGACGGCGACGTAGCGGACGAGCTCGACCTTCCCGGTGTCCGTGTCGACCTCCACGACCGCGAGGTGGCATCCGAACGGAAATGTCGGCGCGCCCTGGAACTCATGCGCGATCCGAAGCTCCCCGAGCCTGCCGTCGGCGGACGCCTTCGCCGCCAGCTCGGCCCACGAGAGGGACGGCTGCGCGACGTCGGCGACGTGGAAGCTGCCGATCCCGAGGTCGAGCACCACGTCCGCGGCGTTCGCCTCGAGGTAGTCGGCCGCGAGCTCGGTCGCGCGCTCGACGACCGCGTCGGCGGCGAGCCGCCCCGCGACGCCGCCGATCTGCGTCGACTTGGAGCCGAAAGTGCCGGTCCCCTTCGGCACGTCGTCGGTGTCCCCGCGGTGGACGACGACCCGTTCGACGGGGAGCCCCAGCCGTTCGGCGGCGATCATCGCGAAGGTCGTCTCGTGACCCTGGCCGTGCGAGTGGGAGCCCGTCCGGAGGATCGCGCCCCCGTCCTCGGTGATCTCGATCTCGCCGAATTCCTGCTCACCGACGGGGTTGGAGATCTCGACGTACGCGGCGAGCCCGATCCCGAGCTCGACCGCCGAGCCGTCGGCGCGGCGGCGTCGCTGTTCCTCGCGGAGCTCCTCGTAGCCCGCCGAGCGGAGCAGCAGGTCGAGCGCCGCCTCGTAGTCGCCCGAGTCGTAGGTCGCGCCGGTCGGCGTCTTGTACGGGAAAGCGTCCTTCCCGATGAAGTTCTTGCGGCGGACCTCGGCCGGGTCGAGCCCGGCCTCCGCGGCAAAGAGGTCGATCGCTCGCTCGAGCGCCTGCGTCGCCTCCGGACGGCCGGCGCCGCGGATGGAGGTCGTCGGCGTCGTGTTCGTCACGACCGAAAGGGTCTTCGTCTCGACCTTCGGGATCGCGTAGACGCCGTTCGCCATCAGCGCGGTCATGTTCGGGAGGTACGCGCCGAGCGCCGGGTACGCACCGCCGTCGCCGAGCACCTCGAGCCGATACGCCAGCAACTTCCCGTCGCCGGTCCCGCCGAGCGTGAGCGAGAGCCGCTGACCCCGTCCGTGCGGGAGGCCGAGCATGTTCTCGGAGCGCGTCTCCGTCCAGCGGGCCGGGCGCCCGAGCCGGCGCGCGACCCACGCGACGAGCACCGCCTCCGGCTCGACCATCTTCGCGCCGAAGCCCCCGCCGACGTCGGGGCTGACCACACGGACGTCCGAGGGCTCGAGGCCGAGCAGGCCGGCGGTGACCATCTTGCCCATGTGGGGTGTCTGCGAGGTCGCCCAGAGCGTCAGCCGGCCGTCCTCGCCCATTACGGCCGCCGCGGAGCGGGGCTCGAGCGGGGCGGCAACGAGCCGCTGGCTGACGAGCACGTCCGAGACGACCACCTCGCAGCCGTCGAAGAGCGCGTCGTCGAGCTCCTCGACGCCGCCGTGGTTTGCGACGTTCGACCCGAGCTCGGGGAAGAGCAGGATCTCGTCCTTCGCCGCCTCCTCGATCGAGAGCACCGCCGGCAGCGGGTCGTAGTCGACCAGCACGAGCTCCGCCGCGTCGACCGCGGAGGCGCGGTCCCCGGCGACGACGACGGCGACGATGTCGCCCGCGAACCGGGCGACGTCGCGCGCCACGAGCGGCCGTTCCATCCCGGCCGTGATGTGCCAGTGCGGCGGGGGCCCGAAGGGATGGGCGTCGACGTCGGCGCCGGTGAAGACCTGGACGTCGGGCCGCTCGAGCGCGGCCGACGCGTCGACGGAGGTGACGCGGGCGTGCGCGAGCGGCGAGCGGACGAACGTCACCGAGAGCGCGCCTTCGAGCTCGAGGTTCTCGACGTAGAGGCCGTTCCCGCGGAGGAACCGGGGATCCTCTAGCCGCACGACGCGGTTGCCCAGGATGCTCACGTCGAAGCGACCTTAAACCCGCTGGACAGGGGAGACAACGACACGTCACCGGCGCCGAGCAGCGCGCGGACCGCCGCCGCGACGTCGGCTCGGCCCGGCAGGTACGCATCCTCGAGCGGCGGGCAGAACGGGACCGGCGCGAACGGCGCGCCGACCCGCTCGATCGGCGCGTCGAGCTCGTCGAACGCGGCCGCCTGCACCTGCGCCGCGACCTCTGCACCGAAGCCGCCGTGGACGACGGCCTCGTGCGCGACGACGACGCGGTGCGTCCGGGAGACCGACTCCACGATCGTCTCGAGGTCGAGCGGGACGAGCGTCCGCGGGTCGACGACCTCGACCTCGATGTCCTCTGCGGCGAGCTCCTCGGCGGCGGCGAGCGCCTCCGGAACGAGCCGTGACCATGCGACGACCGTCACGTCCCGGCCGGGCCTCGCGACCCGCGCGCGTCCGAGCGGAATCGTCTGTGGGCCGTTCGCCGTCTGCTCGCGGCGGAAGTAGAGCGTCTTGTTCTCGACGAAGACGACCGGGTTCGGATCGGCGATCGCCGAGCGCAGCAGACCCGCCGCGTCCGCCGCGGTGCTCGGGATGGCCACCTTCAGCCCGGGCACGTGCGTCAGCCAGGCCTCGAGGCTCTGCGAGTGCTGCGCGCCGCCGCGCTGGCCCGCGCCGCCCTGCGTGCGGAGCACGAGCGGCACCGACAGCCGGCCGCCCGACATGAAGTGCGCCTTCGCCGCCTGGTTGACGAGCTGGTCGAGCGCGAGCGTCACGAAGTCGACGAACATCACCTCGACGACCGGGCGCAGGCCCGACTGCGCCAGCCCGATCGCGACGCCGCAGATCGCCGCCTCGCTGATCGGCGTGTTGCGCACCCGCTCGGCGCCGAACTCCTCCGCGAGACCGGTCGTCGCGCCCCACGGCCCGCCCTCGGCCACGTCCTCCCCGAGCACGACCACGCGCTCGTCGGCGCGCATCGCCTCCGCGAGCGACGTCCTGATCGCCTCCAACATCGTGGTCTGGCTCATGCGTACACGAGCTCCGACGTCAGGGCGGGCGGGGGGTGGGGGCTCTCCCGCGCGACCCGGACCGCCTCCTCGACCTCGTCGCGCGCCTCCTGCTCGAGGCGCCCGGGAGCGCCGTCGTCGAGCCAGCCCTCGGCGAGGCCGCGCCGCTCGAGGCGGCGGATCGGGTCGCGCTGCTGCCACTCCTCCTTGGCGAGCGCCTCGCGATAGCGCTGCGGATCGCCCTCGTAGTGGCCGCGGAGCCGGTGCGTCAGGCACTCGAGCAGGAACGGGCCCTCGCCCCGACGCCCCGCGTCGAGGAAGCCGGCGAAGGCGCGCCGCACCGCGTCGACGTCGTTCCCGTCGACGGTCGCGCGCTCGAAGCCGTACGGCGCGACGACGTCGGCGACGCGCTCGACCGTCGAGTGCGCGGAGCGAGGCGTGAACTCGGCGAAGCCGTTGTTCTCGCACACGAGGATCACCGGGAGCGCCCACAGCGAGGCGAGGTTGACCGACTCGACGAAGATGCCTCCCTGCGCCGCGCCGTCGCCGAAGAACACGACCGCGACCGACTCCTGTCCGCGGAGCCTGCTCGCGAGCGCGCTCCCGAGCGCGAGCGGGACGTTGCCGCCGACGACGCCGGTCGCGCCGAGGAACCCGTGGTCGACGTCGACGAGGTGCATCGAGCCCCCGAGGCCGCGGCAGAGACCGCCGTCGCGACCCATGAGCTCGGCCATGACGCCCTCGAGCGGCGCGCCCTTCGCGATCGCGTGCCCGTGCGCGCGATGGTTGCCGTAGACCGCGTCGTCGTCCGTGAGCTGGCTGCATACGCCGACCGCGACCGCCTCCTGGCCGATGCTCAGGTGCACGAGGCCGTGCACCTCGCCCGCGCGCGTGAGCTGCCCGACCCGCTCCTCGAAGGCCCGGATCCGCCACATGGCGCGGAGGAGCGCGGCGCCGAGCGCAGCATCGAGGGGGTCCGCGGGCGCGACCTCCGTCACCCCAACCGGCCTCAGGCGGCGACGGTGGGGGAGCCGACCGCCTGCTGCACCGCGGCGACGATCCGCTCCTCGCTCGGCATCAGGTACTCCTCCATCGGCTGGCTGTATGGGATCGTCGCGTCGAGCGCGGTGACGAGCCCGATGGGCGCCTTGAGCGCGGAGAAGCCCTCCGACGCGACCTCGGCCGCGATCACCGCGGCCGCCGACGCATGCCGCGTCGCCTGGTCGACGATCACGAGCCGGCCGGTCTTCTCGACCGACCGGAGGATCGCCCCGCTGTCGAGCGGCGCGAGCGTCCGCGGGTCGATCACCTCCACCTCGACCCCCTCCGCTGCCAGCCGGTCCGCGGCCGCGAGCGCCATCCCGACCGTCCAGCCGATCCCGACGATCGTGACGTCCCCGCCTTCGCGCCTGGTCACGGCCTCGCCGAGTGGGACGACGTGCTCGCCCTCCGGGACGTCGCCGTGCTCGAGCGTCAGCAGGTAGCTGTGGAACAGGACGACCGGGTTGTCGTCGCGGATCGAGGCCGTCATAAGGCCCTTCGCGTCGGAGGGGGTCGAGGGCACCGCGACCTTGAGCCCGGGCACGCCCATGAACATCCCGTAGATCGTCCCGGTGTGCTGCCCCGCCCAACCTGCCGTGAAGCCGTAGCCGGCCTGCAGCACGAGCGGCACCCTGACCTCGCCGCCGCTCATCCCGTAGAAGCGCGGCGCCTCGTTCACGACCTGGTCCATCGCGACGAGCATGAACTCGGACATGTAGAGCTGGACGACGGGCCGGTAGCCCGCGAACGCGGCGCCGACCGCCATCCCGATCTCCGCCGTCTCCGAGATCGGCGTGACCCGGACGCGGTCGTTGCCGAAGGCCTGGACGAAGGGGTCCTCGTCGGTCAGCCCGAGGTTCTGCCCGAAGTAGATGACCGAGTCGTCCCGCGCCATCTCCTGGTGGACCGCCTCGCCGAGCGCCTGGATGTAGGGAATCTCGCGTGCCATGGGCCCTCCTCAGGCGTAGACGTGCTCGACGGCCTTCTCCGGCGCCGGGAACGGGCTCTCGAGCCCGAACTCGACCGCCTCCTGCATCTCCTGCTGCGCGGCCTCGCCGATCGCGTCCGCCTCCTCCGCGGTGAGCACGCCGTCCGTCACGAGCCGGGCGCGGAACCGGGGCACGGGGTCGCCGCGCTTCGCCGCCTCGTACTCCTCGACGTTGCCGAAGACGTGGATCGCCTCGTGCTCGGGGTAGTGCAGGGGCACGCCGGGCGGGGCGATGATGTTCCCGTGTGCGCTCAGGCGGTAGACGAGCGACTCCACGAGCGTCGGCCCCTCGCCCGAGCGCGCGCGCTCGACCGCCGCGCGCACGACTTCGTGCACGGCGACCGGGTCACCGCCGTCGACGGTGACGCCCGGCATGCTGTACGCCTTCGCCTTCACCGCGAGCGGCTCGCCCGCGGCGGCGTTCGCGTCCTCCTGCTCGACCCGAGTGTACGCCTGGTAGTTGTTGTTCTCCATCACGAAGACGACCGGCAGCTTCCAGAGGGAGGCGATGTTGAGCGTCTCGTGGAAGGCGCCCTGCTTCGACGCCCCGTCGCCGAAGAACGAGAGCACCACCTGGCCCTTCCCGCGGATCTGCGCGACCCAGGCGGCGCCGGCGGCGTGGGGGATGCCCTGGCCGACGATCCCGGAGGTGCCGAGGAATCCGCGGTCGACGTCGACGAAGTGCATCGAGCCTCCGTAGCCCTTGCAGATCCCCGTCTCCTTGCCGTAGATCTCGGCCATCAGCGCCTTCGTGTCGGTGCCGAGCGCGATCGGGTAGCCGTGACCCCGGTAGGTCGACGTCAGCTGGTCGTCCGGCCGCAGGGCGGCGAGCGCGCCGACGATCGACGCCTCCGCACCGTCCGCGAGGTGCGTGTGGCCGCGGATCACGCCCGGGTGGTCCTCGAACGTCCGCTTGACGCGCTCCTCGAACTCGCGGATCCGCGCCATCTGCGTGTACATCCACCGGAGGCGCTCGGGCGAGAGGCCGTTATCGGACATTGACGCTCCTTTCGCTCGCGGCCGTGAGCTGGGTCATGGTCGACTCGAACGCCCGGTCGAAGATCTGCTCGATCGGCAGGCTGCGCAGCTCCTCGGACAGCACCTCGATGCCCCAGGGGCCGTCGTAGCCGAGCTCGCGGCAGACGGCGACGTACTCCTGGAGCGGGAACTCGCCCTCGCCCGGCAGCTTGCGCCGGTTGATCACCTCGTCGAGCCGGTCCTCTGCGTACTCGTACGGCCCGTCGCAGAGCTCGACCCACGAGAGGAACCGGGACGGGATCCGACGGAGGTCGTCCGGCTCGAGGCGCAGCTTCCCGAGGTGCCACGTGTCGAGCGCGAGCCCGCCGTTCGGCGCGTCCGCGCCCTCGACCACCGCGAGCGCCTTCTCGACGTCGTGGACGTTGACGTCGTAGGGCATGAACTCGTAGGCGATCGTCGCGTCCGTGTAGCGGGCCGCGTCGGCGCAGAGCTCGCCGTAGCGCTCGACGATCTGCGCGAGCTCGCAGTCCGTGCCCATGATGTTGCCCACCTTGATGTGGTGGGTGGGGAGGGCGGCGGCGGCCTCGAACAGAAGCGCTCGGCGCTCGTCGGACGCCTTGCGGCGCTCGTCGCCCGGGTCGAGGAACCAGTCGCCGAGGAACTCGAGCTCGACGTAGCGGAGCCCGTTGTCGTCGAACAGCTGCCGGATCTCGCGCAGGGTGCGGGTCTCGAGCATGTGCTCGAGGTCGGCGTGCCAGAGCCCGAGGCCGGCGAACCCGACGCGCGCCGCCTGCTCGCAGCGGTCACGCAGGTCGAACAGGCTCCACTCCCGGCCGAAATGCACCTCGACCGGACCAGAGGTGGTCCAGTAGAGCCCGATGAGCTCGGGGGTGGCGCCCATCCGGGAGAACCTAACGCGCGGCGACCCATTCGGGCAACAATTTTGGTAACGGAATCCCGCGGCACTAAGCTCCTTGCCGACCTGCGAGACCGGAGGAGTGCTCGATGGCCGTTGACTACGTGATCGTCGGAGCGGGCTCGGCCGGCTGCGTGCTCGCCGGGCGGCTGAGCGAGGACCCCGACGTAAGGGTGCTGCTGCTCGAGGCCGGCGGCCAGGACACGGCGGCCGAGCTCCACGTCCCGGCGATGTTCCCGCTCGTCTTCAAGTCCGGCTTCGACTGGGACCTGTTCGGCGAGCGCGAGCCAGGGCTCGGCGGGCGGCGCCTGTACCTGCCGCGCGGTCGCGTGATCGGCGGCTCCGGCTCGATCAACGCGATGATCTACCTCCGCGGCAATCGCGCCGACTTCGACGGCTGGGCGGCCGAGGGCTGCACGGGCTGGTCGTACGACGAGGTGCTGCCCTACTTCAAGCGCTCGGAGGACAACGAGCGCGGCGCGAACGAGTTCCACGGCGTCGGCGGGCCGCTGGCGGTCTCCGACAGCCGCTCGCTGTGCCCCTTGATCGAGGCGCAGCTCGAGGCCGCGGTGGCGGCCGGGTACGCGCACATCGAGGACCTGAACGTCGATCGCCCGGAGGGGGTCTCCCGCTTCCAGCTCACGCAGCGGAACGGCATGCGCTGCAGCCCCGCCGACGCGTTCCTGCGGCCCGCCGAGGGGCGGCCGAACCTCGACGTGCGCACCGGCGTCCTCGTCGAGCGCATCGTCTTCGAGGGCGATCGCGCCGTGGGCGTCGAGCTCGTCTCCGGCGGCGTTCGCGAGACCGTCCGGGCCGAGCGCGAGGTGGTCGTGTCCGCCGGCGCGTACCAGTCGCCGGTCCTGCTGATGCTCTCGGGGATCGGGCCCGCGGGCGACCTCGGGTTCTTCGGCATCCCGGTGCGGGAGAACCTCCCGGTCGGGCACAACCTGCAGGACCACTGCATGGTGAACGTGAACTACCTCACGGACGAGCCCGGCCTGTTCGGCATCTTCACGCCCGAGAACTTCGCGCTCCTCGAGCGCGAGGGCCGCGGCCCGCTGACGTCGAACTACCCGGAGGCGGGGGGCCTCTTCCGCACGCGGTCGGGCCTCGACGCGCCCGACGTCGAGTTCCACTTCGCCGCCGCGCCGTTCTTCGACGAGGGCCTGACGCCGCCGCCGGACAACGGCTTCGCGTTCGGCCCGGTGATCGTCAAGCCGACGTCTCGGGGGAAGGTCGGCCTGCGAACTGCGATGCCCGACTCGAAGCCGACGGTGCTCTGTAACTTCCTGACCACCGAGGAGGATCGGGCGAGCGCTCTCGAGGGTGTCCGGATCGCGCTCGAGATCGCCTCGCAGCCCTCGCTCAGAGCGATCCAGCGCGAGCCGCTGAGCGTCCCGGACTCGGATTCGGAGCAGGACATCCTCGCGTGGGTCGAGCGGGCGAGCCAGACCGTCTACCACCCGACCTCGACCTGCGCGATGGGGTCGGTCGTGGACGCCGAGCTCCGAGTCCTCGGCGTCGAGGGACTGCGCGTGGTGGACGCGTCGGTCATGCCGACGATCACGCGCGCGAACACGCACGCGGCGACGATCATGATCGCCGAGAAGGCGTCCGACCTGATCCTCGGGAAGGCGCCGCTCGCGCCCGCGACCGCCGCCGCGGTGACCTGACCCGGCCTCGGGGCGTCAGCCCGCGACGACCGCCGCGCCGCGGCCGAGCGCCGCGCCGAGCGCGCGGGCCAGCTCCTGCTCTGGCTCGGCGTGCGAGGCGGACGCCCGCCAGCAGACGAACCCGTCCGGCCGGACGAGCACGGCGCCCGCCGGGCCGATGCCGTGGGCCGCCTCGAGCGCGCCGCTCGCGCCGTTCACGTCGACACCGGCCCGGTACGCGCGGATCTCGACGCCGAACGGCGCCGCCGCCGCGTCGGCTGCGTCGCACCAGCCCTCGCCGTGGGGGCCGGCGAGCAGCACGAACCCCTGCCCGAAGAGATCGAGGGTCGACCGCGCGTCGCCGTCCACCGTGACCGGCACGTGCGGGGCGCGGAAGCCGGGACGACCGGAGGGGGTGGCCGGGTCCTCCCACGTCTCGTCGTCGCCCGCGTCCGTGAGGACGGCACCGGAGAGATGACGGTAGCCGAGCTCGACCGGCGCCTCGGGGACGATCGGCTGGAGGTCGTCCTTGCCGAGGGACGGGTCGAGGCGGAGGACGTAGCGCGTGTACGCCTGCTCGGTCGTGAACGCCCCGACCGGCTGGCGCTCCGCGTCGTACGTGTCGAGCAGCGACTCGTCGGCGCGGCCGTCCAGGACGTACGCGAGCTTCCACGCGAGGTCGTAGCCGTCCTGGACGCCGTTGTTGCCGCCGAACCCGCCGGTCGGGGGCATCACGTGCGCCGAGTCGCCCGCGAGGAACACCCGGCCGTCGCGCAGCCGCTCGGCGTACTCCGCGGAGGCCGACCAGCGCTGCACGTTCTCGATCTCGACCGGGATCTCCGGATCGCCGAGCGCCTCGCGGACGTAGGCGACGCACGTCGGCGTGGTCATGTCCTCGCCGATCCGAACCGACCGCGTCCCGTCGGCGTCGGAGGTCGAGTTGACCACGAGGAAGCCCGCCTGCAGGTCGATCGAGAACCGGAAGAACCCCTGGAGCCGCGGTCCGAACACGTAGATCACGCTGAGGTTGCGGTCGCCCATCAGGCGGCGGACGTCGGCCTTGAAGTAGATCGTGATGCTGTCGGAGAAGCTTCCATGGCCGAGCCGGCGGATGCCGAGGCGCTCCCGGATCGGGCTGTGCGCGCCGTCGGCCGCGACGAGGTAGCGCGCGCGGACGATCCGCTCCGGGCCGCCGTCGCGTGGGCGCACGACGGCCGTCACCCCGTCCGCGTCCTGCTCGAGCGAGACCGCTTCCGACGCGTACTCGATCCGCGCGCCGAGGCCCTTGGCCGCGTCCAGGAGGATCGGCTCCAGCCCGATCTGCGTGATGAACACCCGCCGCGACGGGCTCAGGTCCTCGACGCCTTCGTTGATGAACCGGAAGTACCAGTCGAGCTCGTTGCCGCCGAGGCTGTCGACGGACACGATCGCGCCGTTCTGCACGAACTCGCGTGCGGCTGCCTGCTCGATCTGGTCCTCGAGCCCGACCGCGCGATAGGTCTCCATGGTGCGCTGGTTGACGAGCGCCGCCCGGGGGTGGATCGCGGTGCCGCGGTGACGCTCGAGGACGAGGGACGGCACGCCGTGGTGGCCGAGGAACACCGCGGTCGAGAGGCCGACCAGGCTGCCGCCGACGATCAGAACGGGAACGTCTTCGTGAGCCATCTCTGCCTCCATCACGATTGAACAGCGGGCGCCCGGTTCCGGGCGTAGGCCGCGAATGCCTCCAGCGACGCCGGCTCGACCAGGGCGTCGCGCGCCGCCACGTCCGACACCTTCGCCCCCGCCAGGATGCGCTTGACCGGCACCTCGAGCTTCTTGCCGGTCAGCGTGCGGGGGATCGCGGGCACCGCGACGATCGTGTCGGGGGCGTGGCGCGGCGAGAGCGCGTTCCGCAGGGCGTCCGCGATCCGCGTGCGGAGCGCGGCGTCGAGCTCGAGGCCGGGGCGGAGCACGACGAAGAGCAGGAGCTCGTCGTCCTGCTCGAGGTGGACGACGAGGCTGTCGAGCACCTCGTCGATCTCCTCGACGACCGAGTAGATCTCGCTCGAGCCCAGACGCACGCCGCCGCGGTTCAGGGTCGCGTCGGAGCGGCCGGTGATGATCGCGCTCCCGCGCTCGGTGAACAGGACCCAGTCTCCGAACCGCCACACGCCCGGGTAGTGCTCGAAGTACGCCTGTCGATAACGGGAGCCATCCGGGTCGTTCCAGAAGCCCACGGGCATCGAGGGCATCGGCTGCTTGATCACGAGCTCCCCGAGCTCACCCACGACCGGCGTGCCGTCCGGCCCGAACGCATCGACGTCGACGCCGGGCATCCGCGCCGACATCTCGCCGGCGTAGACGGGGAGCAGCGGCGTCCCCTGGACGATCCCCGTGCAGACGTCGGTGCCGCCGCTGCCGACGTTGACGACGACCTCGGGGCCGAACTGCTCGTAGAGCCACTCGTACCCCTCGAGCGGGAGCGGCGAGCCCGCCTCGCAGACCATCCGCACCGAGGACAGGTCGAACCGGCTGCCCGGAGCGAGACCCTCCTTGCGGCACGCCATCGTGAACGCGGGGCTCAGCCCGAAGAACGTCGGCCGCGTCTCCTCGAGCACCCGCCACTGGAACGAGATGTCCGGGTACGCGGGGTTCCCGTCGATCATCACGATCGACGCGCGGTGGAGGAGGACTGAGACGAGGGCGTTCCACATCATCCAGGCCGTCGTCGTGAACCACTGGAGGCGGTCGCCCGGCTTGAGATCCCAGCTGAAGCCGTGGTTCTTCAGGTGCTCGAGGAGGATGCCGCCGTGGCAGTGGACGATCGCCTTCGGGAGCCCGGTCGTCCCCGACGAGAAGAGCACGTAGAGGGGGTGGTCGAACGGGAGCGGGTCGAACGCGAGCTCCCCGGGCTCGGCGAGGAGGTCGTCCCACGAGACGGCGTCGGGAAGGGCGTCGTCGTCCCCGCCGGCGTACGGGACGTGCACGAGCGCCTCGACGCTCGGGAGCCGGCTGCGCACCTCGGCGATCTGGCCGCGGCGGTCGACGTGCTTCTCGCCGTAGCGGTACCCGGTGACGGCCAGGACGACCTTCGGCTCGAGCTGCCCGAGGCGGTCGAGCACGCTGCGCACGCCGAACTCGGGCGGGCATGTCGCCCAGACCGCCCCGAGGCTCGCGCTCGCGAGAAAGCCGACGAGCGTCTCCGGGATGTTCGGGAGATAGGCGACCACGCGGTCGCCGGGGCCGACGCCGAGGCGCTGCAGCCCGGCGCGGGCGCGGGCGACCCGGTCGCGGAGGTCGCCGAACGTCAGCTCCTGCTTCGCGCGCGTCTGCGAGTAGGCGACGACCGCGCTCGCGTCCACGTCCTCGTCGCGGCCGACCATGTGCTCGGCGAAGTTCAGTCGCGCGCCCGGGAACCACTCGGCGCCCGGCATCTGGCGCGAGCCGAGCACCCGTTCGTACGGCGCGTGCGAGCGGACCTCGAAGAACTCCCACACGGACGACCAGAACCCCTCGAGGTCGGAGACGGACCAGCGCCAGAGGTCGTCGTAGCCGGCGAACGAGAGGCCACGTTCCCGCTCGAGCCAGCCGAGGTAGCGGCCGACCACGTAGCGCTCCCGCGCGTCCGGCGGCGGCGTCCAGAGGACGTCCCCCTGTGCGATCGATCGTCCGGTCGGGGCGCTCATCGTCAGGCCTGCACCAGGGAGCCGCCGTCGACGACGAGCGCGGCGGCGGTGATGAAGCTCGACGCGGGCGAGGCGAGGAGCAGGACGACGCCCTTGAGCTCGTCCGGGTGCGCCATGCGGCCGAGCGGGATCAGCGTCTCCCACTGCTGCTTCAGCTCCTCGGTCGGGTGCTCCGTCACCCCGCCGCCGATCAGCGTCCCGTAGAACGGCCCCGGGCAGATCGCGTTGACGAGGATCCCCTGCGGCGCCAGCTCGAGCGCCGCGGCGCGGACGAGCTGGATCACCGCCGCCTTGCTCGCGTGGTAGCCGTAGCACGCCATCGGCTCGATCCGGAGCCCGGCGTTCGACGCGGTGACGACGATGCGCCCCGCGCCCTGCCGCTTCATCGCGCGGGCGGCACTCCGCATCGTGTGCATGACCCCGGTGAGGTTCACGCCCAGGACGTGGTCCCAGTCGGCCCGCTCGATCGTGTCGAGCGTCTGCCCGTCCTCGAACCGAAAGCCGGGCACCGCCGCCAGGCCCGCGTTCGCGAAGACGACGTCGACGCCGCCCTGCTCGGCGACGACCTCGTCGAAGAGCGCCTGCACGGCATCCTCGTCGCGGACGTCGACGACCGCCGCGCGGGCGTCGAGGTCCCGCGCGGCGAGCGCCTCGGTGCTCGCTGCGAGCCGCTCCGCGGCGACGTCGGCGAGCGTGACCCGCGCGCCGCACTCCGCGAGCACCTCGGCCATCGCATAGCCGAGCCCGCTCGCCGCGCCGGTGACGACGACGCGCGACCCCGTCACGTCGAAGATCCGCCCCTGGACACTCATGCGCGCTCCTGGCCGGCGTCGGCTCCCGCCGGGCGGAGCCCGGCTCCGCCGCCGCCTGACGCCGCTCGCGGCACGGTGCCTTCCGGGCCCGTACCTCGCGTACTGTGCCCTCCGGCCCCGCACCGCGAGCGACGCCCCAGGAACGCGCGGGCGGTGGAGCTTGACACCGGACGTCTCATGGGACGAGGACGGCGCGGCCGGTTACCTCGCCCTCGCGCAGCTTGTCGAGCACGTCGTTCACCTCCTCGAGCGGGTGCATCTCGCTCCGCAGCGTCACGTCGCCGCGCGCGTGGAGCTGGAGGAGCTCCCAGAGGTCGATCCAGTTGCCCACGAGGTTGCCGACGACCGAGGTCTCGTCGGCGATGAACCCCACCGACGGATGGGAGATCGTGCCGCCGTAGCCGACCACGGAGTAGACGCCCTGCCGCGCGAGCATCCCGAGCGCGGCGGCGTGGGTCTCGTCCGTGCCGACGAAGTCGACGACGACGTCGACGCCGGCGCCGTCCGTCAGCTCGCGCGCGGCGCCGGCGACGTCCGGCTCCTGGCCGAGCACCTCGTCGGCCCCGAGCTCCCGTGCGAGCCGGCGGCGACGCTCGTCTGTGTCGATCGCGACCACCCGGGAGGCGCCGAGGACCCGGACGAGCTGCAGCCCGACGTGGCCGACGCCGCCGACGCCGATCACCGCCGTCGTGCTTCCCGGCTCGAGACGGGGGACGAGCTTCTTCACGGCGTGGTAGGCCGTGATGCCCGCGTCGGAGTGGGGTGCGACGGCCGCAGGCTCGACGCCGTCCGGCAGCCGGACGATCGAGCGCTCGTCGGCGAGGACGAAGTCCGCGAAGCCGCCGTCGCGCGTCAGCCCGGTGAACTGGTGGCGCACGCAGAAGACGTCCTGGCCTCGCCTGCAGGGGATGCAGAGCCCACAGCTCCAGGCGGGGTAGAGGAGAACCGCGTCGCCGGTCGAGACGGTGGTGACGTCGTGCCCGACGGCGTGCACCCAGCCCGCGTTCTCGTGCCCGAGGACGACCGGCACCGTGAGACCCACCGGCTCCATCAGGCCGTCGATCGCGTGGAGGTCGGTCGCGCAGACGCCCGCCCCGCCGACCCGGACGACGACGCTCCGCGGCTCGGTCGGCTCGGGCTCGGGGCGCTCGACGAGCTCGAGCGGCCGGTGGTACTCGTGGAGGAGCGCGGCCCTCATGCGGCGCGGGCCGCCTTGGCGCCGAGGTAGCCGTTTGCGTCGGCATCGAGGTGCTCGGCGAGCCTCGTCGCGAGCGCCATGATCGTCAGCGACGGGTTGACGGAGAGCGTGCGCGGCACGAGCGATCCGTCGCCGACGAATAGGCGTCGGACCTCGTGCGACTCGCCGTTCCGGTCGACGACCGACCGCGCCGGGTCGTCGCCCATCCGGCACGAGCCCTGGGCGTGCGTCGACGTGAGCCCGGTCCAGCAGACCTGCGTCGCGCCCGCCGCCTCGAGCACCTCGCGGCTGAAGCGCAGCCCCGCGTCGACACGCTCGCGCTCCACCGGCTGGAGGTCGACCGCGATCTGCTCCGCGCCGTCCTCGCCGAGCGACACCGACGAGTTGTTGTCGTCGTTCGCCATCGCGAGGAAGCCGACCCAGTGCCGGAACTGCCGCACCGCCTCGACGAGGCGCGGGCCCCAGAACGGGCCGTCCTCGTCGCCGATGGTCGTCGCGAACGCAACGGGGTCCTGGATCGTGGTCGCCTCGATCACGAAGCCGCCGTCCTCGTCGTGCTGGTGCTTCAGGCAGTGCGCGGAGATCGGGTAGACCATGTGCGCGTCCTGCGGCTCGTCGAAGAGCCCGTACACGAGCCGCACGGGGTGGAGGCCGAGGTTCCGCCCGATCACGGGGCTCTCGAGCCCGGAGCGGAGCAGCACCTGCGGGGTGTTGACGGCTCCTGCGGCGACGACGACCGCTCCGGCGCGCACCGTCTGCCGCTCTCCGCCGTCGTCGACGAGCTCGACGCCCGTCGCCTCGCCGTCTTCGACGAGCACGCGCTCGACGGTCGTGCTCGCGCGCAGCTCGAGGATCCCGTGCGCCAGCGCGTCGGCGATGTACGTGTTCATCGTCGACTTGCCGGCGTTCGACGCGCAGCCCTGGATGCAGGAGCCGCAGCTCGTGCAGTTCGCGTCGGTGTACGCGTTGACCGCCTCGAGCTCGGCATCGAGCGCCCGGAAGCCGGGTGCCACCGTGTGCACGCTCTTCTCCCAGTCGGCGCGCTCGCGGACGCCGAGCACCTGCTCGACGCGGTCGTAGTAGGGCTCCAGGTCGGACACGTCGAACGGGGTGGTGCCGTCGCTCGTCAGCCCGCTCGCCGGATGCCATTTCGCGACGTCGCGCTCGTGCGCGCGGAAGGCGACCTTCGTGTTGATCGTCGTCGTGCCCCCGACGCAGCGGCCCGCGAGGAAGGTGACGAGCTCGCCGCTGGGAAGCGGCGCAAAGCGGAGCGGCCAGAAGAGGTCGTGGGCCGCCTTCGCCTCGAAGCGCGTGAAGTCATGCGCCCGGAGGTGCGGACCGCATTCGACGAGCAGGACGTCGCGGCCCCGCTGCGCGAGCTCGCCCGCGACGACGCCGCCTCCCGCGCCCGACCCGACCACGACGACGTCGTAGGCGGCCTTCATGCGATCCCCAGCCAAGCCCAGTCCTTCGCGAGGCGCCTCGCCAGCGGCGAGTTGAAGTCGATCTCCGTCCACGCGCCCGGCCCCTCGTTGCCCGGGGCAACGAAGTCGGAGTAGTAGGCCTCGATCGCGAGCGCCCGGACGAAGCCGAACTCCGGCGTCCCGGCCTTCTCGGCCAGCGCGTCGGCGCCCCGTGCGGCCGCGGGCGCGAGCGCGTCGATCGAGGCGAGGGCGACGTCGCGCACGGGCGGCGGCATCCCGGCGACGAGCGCGTCGACGTAGACGACCGACCCCACCCGGCGAGAGCCGGGGACGATCAGCTCGCAGAGCGTCTCGACCGCCGAGGCGCGCTGCTCGTCGAGCGCGCGGAGCCCCGTCACGGGTCCTCCAGGCGGATCATCGCCTTCATGACCTCGGCAGGATGCCGGATCGCGTAGTCGATCGCGGCAGGCGCCTCTTCGAGCGCGAACTCATGGGTGACGAGGCCCGCGAGCGCGTCCCCGCGCCGTGCGACGAGCGCGGCCGCCTCCGCGAACTCCTCGCCGCTGCAACAGCTGACGCCGAGCACGTCGATCTCCCGGAAGGCAAGGTCGCCCACGCGGAGAGGGGCGTCCTGGGCCGACAGGCCGACCACGACCACGCGGCCCGCCTGTGCCACGAGCCGGACCGCCGTCTGCACGAGCTCCGGCACGCCCGTCGCCTCGAACACGACCTCCGGGCCCTCGTCACCGGCCCACTCGCGCGCCGCGCCGACGAGGTCGTCCTCCGGGGCGAGGGCGAGCAGGTCGGCGCCGACCGCCCGGCCGCGCTCCACCCGGCTCGCGACGCGGTCGACGAGCAGCGCCGAGGCGCCGTGGTCGATCGCGGCCGCCGCGATCGCCTGGCCGATCGGGCCGGCGCCGAGGACGACCGCCTTCTCGCCCGCCTCGAGCCGCGCGCGGACGACCGCGCGGATCGCGATCGAGACGGGCTCGATCAGGGCGGACAGCGCGGGGTCGAGCTCGCCGACGGGGAACACCTGGTCGGCGGGCACCAGGACGCGCTCCTGCAGCGCGCCGTCACGGTGGATGCCGACGAGCCGGATGTTCGAGCACGCGTTGCGCCGGCCGATGCGGCACGGGTAGCAGCGGCCGCACGCCGTCACCGGCCACACGGCGACGCGCGCGCCGCGGTGGAGATGCGCCGGGGAGCCGGGGCCGAGCGCCTCGACGACGCCCGCGAACTCGTGCCCCTGCACCCGCGGGTAGAGGTCGTTGCCGACCGCGTCCCCCAGATGGCCGAGGAAGTAGTGGAAGTCGGAGCCGCAGAGGCCGACCGCCTCCGGCCGGACGAGCACCTCGCCGCTGCCCGGCTCGCCCGCGTCCGGGACGTCTGTGATCCGCATCGTCCGGGGTGCCTCGGTGACCGCTGCCTTCATCCCGATTCGCCGCCGACGACGTCCGACTCGCGCCGGAGGTAGGCGCTGTGCAGGATCTCGGGACGGCTCTTGAGCTCGGCCGCGGTCCCGTGGTAGCGGATCCGACCTCCCTCGATCACGTACGCAGTCCGCGCGAGCCCGAGCGCGACGTGGGCGAACTGCTCGATCAGGAGGACGCCGACCCCGCTCTGCGCCACCGAGGCGAGGATCGGGACGAGGCGCTGGACGATCAGGGGTGCGAGGCCGAGCGACAGCTCGTCGACGAGCATGACCTTGGGGCGGGACACGAGGGCCTGGGCGAGCACGACCATCTGCTGCTCCCCGCCGGAGAGCGTGCGCGCCGACGCCTTCCAGCGACGCTCGAGCGGTGGGAACAGCTCGAGCGCGTAGTCGATCCCCTCACGCGCCTGCGACCGGCCGAGCGCGTACGTGGCCACGCGGAGGTTGTCCTCCACGGAGAGCTCGCCCAGGAGGCGTCGTCCCTCGGGCACGATCGCGACGCCGGCCGCCCGGATCGCCTCGGGGCGTCGGCGGGTGATCTCCCGGTCGCCGACGAACACGCGGCCGGCCGTCGGGCGGAGCACGCCGCCGACGGCGAGCACGAGCGACGACTTGCCGGCGCCGTTGGGGCCGAGGAGCGCGGTGATCGCGTTCGCCGGGATCTCGAGCGACACGTCGTGGACGACCGGTCGGCCGCGCGAGACGCACAGCCCGTCGAGCCTGAGCGCGAGCCCATCGCCCGCGCGCGGCGCCTCGGCGGCGGCGCTCATTCGTCCTCCGTCGCGTCGATCGGGGCAATGTCCTCCTCGGTGCCGAGGTACGCCTTCATCACCTGCTCGTCCCGAAGCACGTCGGCGGTCGGGCCCAGCGCGATCAACTTGCCGAAGTCGAGCACCGCCGTCGTCGCGCAGCAGTTCGAGACGAGGCTCATGTCGTGGTCGACGAGGATCGTGAGCGCGCCGAACGCGTCCGGGATCTTCCTGATCACCTGGGAGAGGTGCCCGGTCTCCTCCTCGGGCAGGCCGGCTGCGGGCTCGTCGAGCAGGACGAGCTTCGGTTGGCCGACGACAGCCCGGGCGAGTTCGACGAGCCGCCGCTCACGTGCGTTCAGCCGGCCGACCTTCGTCTTCGGCGGCACCGTCAGCCCCACGAAGTCGAGCGCGGTGAGCACGTCCGCGCGCCGCGAGGAGCGCTTCGCGCCGGAGTGCTCGTGGATCATCGCCACGTTGTCGTAGATCGAGAGCTGCTCGATCGCCATCTCGGTCTGGAACGTGCGGCGCAGGCCCCAGCGCGCGCGACGGAAGTCGGCCATTTTCAGGAGGTCCTGGTCGAAGGCCGTGATCGTCCCCGCAACCGGCTTGACGAAGCCGCTGAGCACGTTGAAGAACGTCGTCTTCCCGGCCCCGTTCGGCCCGATCAGACCGCAGGTGCCGACCGGGAACACGAGGCTCATGTCGTCGATCGGGGTGATGCCCGAGAAGCGGACGGTCAGGCCGGAGACGTCGATCACGGGCTCTCTCCTCTCGGTCCGCGGAGCGAGCGGACGCCGCGCAGCACGAGGCGACCGAGATTCGCCATGTCGCGGGGGAACTGCTGCGCCAGCCCGCCCGGCGCGGTCAGCAGCACCTGCAGGAGGCCGATCCCGAAGATGATCAGGAGGAAGTTCGTGTCGATCCCCCACTGCGCCTGGAACAGGAACGGGAGCACCTGGTTGAAGACCGCGGCGACGATCGCGCCCCAGAGGCTGAACACCCCTCCGATCAGCGCGGTCGCGGCGAGCGTGAGCGAGTCCTGTGTCCTGAACGTGATCACGCGTGGAACACCCACCTGCGAGGCGAACAGGCAGCCCGCAACTCCGGTCATGAACGAGGCGAGCGCGAACGCCCACATCTTGTAGAACGTGATGTTCACGCCGGCCGCCAGCGCCGCCGGCTCGCTCTCGCGGATCGAGGCCCACGCTCGCCCCGGCTTCGACGCGACGTGGAGGAGCGCGAGCAGGAACATGAGCGCTGCGACGATCACGATGTAGCGGTAGAAGGCGACGTCCCCCTCTGCGATCGACGGACGCCGCACCGGGGGCGTCTCCGTGGTCAGCGCGCCCGTGGCGGCCCGGCCCTTGAAGCCGCCGCCGCCGTTCGGAAAGTCGGTGACCGACAGGACGATCGTGGTCGCGCCCGCGAACATGAGCGTGATCAGCGCGAGGTAGAGGCCCGAGAGCCGCAGCGACGGCAGCCCGACGAGAGTGCCGACCACGCACGTGAGCGCGCCCGTGGCGAGCAGGAGGAGCGGGTACGGCATGCCGGTCCCGTACGCGAGCCTCGCCCCGATCCACACGCCGATCGAGAGCAGCGCGACCTGGCCGAGCGAGATCATCCCGACGCGGCCGTAGAGGATCCCGAACCCGAGCGCCACGATCGCGTAGATCGCCGTGCTCGCGAACGTCGTGAGCCAGTCGGCGCCGACGAGCGAGGGCAGGGGGAGGAGCACGAAGAGAAGCAGCGCGACGGTCACGACGGCCCGGATGGCGAGCCGCCACTCGACGCCGAAGGGCGCGCGGGCGGGGGCGTCGGAACTCGCTGCGGGCGCCGTGCTCACGCCATCAGTTCGCACGCGAGATGGTGACGACCCGATGGCGGGAGAGCACGAGCAACGCGACGATCGCGAGCACGAAGGGCGCGGCCGCGCGGTACGCGGTGAACGACGCGTACGGCGTGACCACCGCCTGCGCGAGCCCCACGGCCATGCCGCCGAGGAACGTCGCCCAGAGCGACTGCAGCCGGCCGATCAGCGCGGCCGCGAGCGCCGAGATCACGAGGAACGTGAGCGCCGCGTAGTCGAGCGAGGTGAGCAGGTCGGGAAGGAGGAGGCCGGCCGCACCGCACGCGAGGCCCGAGCCGAACCAGGCGACCGCCTCGACGCGCCGCACCGGCACGCCGAGCGTCGCCGTGATCTCGCGGTCGTTCGCGAGCGCCCGCATCGCCGTCCCCAGGCGCGTGAAGCGCAGGAACACCGTGACGGCGATGGTGATCGTCAGCGCGAGCGCGACCGAGATGATCTGCGTGAGGTTCACGCTCGTGCCGGCGATGAAGTAGTGGTGCTCGGAGCTCGGCAGGGGGAGGAACCGGGCGAAGGCGCCGCCGGCCGGTGCGCGCCACCCCATCAGTCCGAGCAGGATCAGCGCGAGGGCGAGCGTCCCCATCATCTTCACGAGCGGGTCCCGGCGCGCGAACGCCGGGCCGAAGATCACCCCGTAGGCGAGGTTGAGAACGCCGCCGAAGAGCACGCAGACGGTGAACGCGAGCCACTCGGGGCAGCTCGTGTGGTTGATCAGGTAGTACGCGATCAGGGCGCCCGCGGCCCCGATCGCCCCGAACGCGAGGTTCAGGACGCCCGTCGCCCGGTACAGCACGACCAGCCCGACGCCCGAGAGCGCGTACACGCCCCCGAACGCCAGGCCGATCACGATGAAGGGCTTGAGCAGCTGCCAGTCGACGCCGAACACGCTCAGCGCCAGGAGGTCAGCCATCGAGGCCTTTCGTAGTCGTCATCTTTCGGTTGTCGTTGCCCTTGTCTACTTGCCCGTGTTGAGCTTGAACTTCTTCTCGAAGGCCCGCGTCTGGGCAATCGCCTTGTCGACGGCCTGGAAGTCCGTGCAGCCCTTCTTCACGACCACGGCGCCGTTCTTGTAGTCGACGATGATGTTCGTGTTGTTCGGGATGTGGAACGGCAGGGCGCCCACGTAGTAGGGCTTGCAGAGCATGTCGGACTTCTGGTTTCTGAGCTTCACCACCGCGGCGTTGTAGGACTTCGCGGTGATCGGGCCCTTGATGCTGAGAAGCGCGTTCGTCGCGAACTTCCCGACCAGGAAGCCCATCTGGGCGAACGCCTGCGGGGCGATGCTCGGTGCGTACTGCTTGAGGATCGCGAACATCAGTGCCGAGTCCGGCCCGACCTTCGGGTCGACGTTCGAGAACTCGTTGTCGATGTACAGGCGTCCGTCGAACGACGGGGAGAACTGGCTCGACATCAGCGTGTTCGCGATCGGGGTCGACGAGCCCCACAGCACCTTCTTGACGAGGCCTTGCTGCTCGGCGGCCTTCATGAACGCCGGGGCGGTGTCCGGAGTGAAGTCGAGCAGGATCCCGCCCCCGTCCCCTGCGAACTGGTACATCTGGAGCAGCTGCGAGGTTGCGTCGGTGACCGGCAGGTGCGTCGGGTAGATCTTCACCGGGATCCCGGCCTTCTTCGCGACGAGCGCGGGCCCGCCGTCCGCGTAGGCGGAGAGCGTGTCCGGCGACGCGATCGCGAGCTTCTTCGCGCCCGCCGCGATCAGTGCCTGCGCCGCGCCCACGTTGCTGTAGCGCGGGCCCGAGTTCACCTCCGCGTACGACGGGGTGCTGTAGCACTCCGCCTGGACGCCGGCGCCGATCACGACGAAGCCCTTGCTCTTGTAGTACCTCCAGTTCGTGCCGCACTCGGCGAAGCTCGTGTTGCCCACGACGCCGACGACCTTGTCGCTCTCGATCAGCTTCCGCGCGAGCGCCTTCTCCTGGTTCGGGTCGAGCGCCTCGGTGTAGAGCTTGTAGCTGATCGGACGGCCGCGGATGCCGCCGTTGTCGTTGACGCACTTGAAATACGCCTCGGCGACCTTGCCGATCGTCGTGAAGTCGACGCCCGGGATCAGCATGGCGAGGCCGCCGAGCTTGATCGGCGCCCCCGTGGCCTTCTTGCCGTTCCCGAGGCCGCAGACGCCGAGCGCGCCCGCCTTCCCCTTCCCGGGGGGTGTCGCGTCCGGGCCCGCGCCGGCGCCCGCGACCGCGATGGCGGACGCCAGCAGCGCAGCGACCCCGCCCACGGTGAGTGCCCTCCGAAACGTCATCCGCATCCTCCTGTTCTGTGGCCCTCCGTGGAGCCGTTGGAGTGGGGCCTCCCGATTTGCGTTCGAGTATGTGGGACGTCACTCCGCATACCCGACCAGGAATCTTTAGTGCCTGGGGATGCCGATTTCAAGGCCGGCGTTCGACCCCGCGTGCCGCCTGCCACCGCTGCCCGCGTTCCCGGCGCGAGCGGACATGAGAGGATCGTGCGGTGGACGAGGCCGCCGATCTCGGGGTGCTCGAGGTGTCACGGCTCCTGGCGGGGCGCTCTCTGTCGGCGGTCGAGTTGACCGATGCCTGCCTCGCACGCATCGCCGAGCGGGACGGCGACCACAGCCATGACGGCGACCCGGGCTCGGTGAACGCCTGGGTCCGCGTGTACGACGAGGACGCGCGGGTCGCGGCGGCGGCAGCCGACGAGCGGCGCGCGCGGGGAGACGCGCCGCCGCTGTGCGGGGTCCCGATCGGGCTCAAGGACCTCTACGGCGTCGCGGGGAAGCCGCTCACCGCGTCGAGCCGGGTGCTCGACGAGGTCCCCGAGCGGGACTGCGACGCGTGGGCGAGCCTCTCGGCCGCGGGGATGGTCCTGCTCGGCCACCTGCACACCCACGAGTTCGCGTGCGGCGGGACGACCGACCAGGTCGGGAACCCGTGGGCGCTGGAGCGTTCTGCGGGCGGCTCGAGCGGGGGCTCGGGCGCAGCGCTCGCGTCGAAGCAGGTGCCGGCGGCGACCGGGACGGACACGGCCGGCTCCCTCCGCATCCCGTCGGCCGAGTGCGGGACCTCGACCGTCAAGCCGACGCGCGGGGCGCTCTCCCTACGCGGGATCGTGCCGCTCGCGCCGACGTTCGACCACGTCGGGCCGATGGCCCGCTCGCTGCCCGACTGCGAGCTGCTCCTCGCCGCCCTCGCGGGCGTCGAGCCTCCCGGTGAGCGACCGTCCCTCCGCCGGTACGCGGTCTCTCCGCGCATCGCCGACCTCGACCCCGACGTCGCCGACGGCTTCGACCGGGCGCTCGCCGCGCTCCCGGGCGAGCGCGTCGAGCCCCCGCCTCCCTCGGCCCGGCTCGACGTCGTGGGCGAGTTCTTCGACCTCGTGCTCACCGAGATGCTCGCCTGGCATCGACGCTTCGACGACCGGCGCCACGCCTACCGCTACTCGAACCGGGCGCGGCTCGAGCACGCCGAGCAGCGGGCGATGACGGCCGAGGAGTACGTCGCGGGTCAGCTCGGCCGGTCGGAGGACACCGCCGCCTGGCGCGACTGGCTGGCGGAGCACCGAATCGACGCAGTCGTCGAGCCCACGATCCCGATCGTCGCCCCCGTGCGGGGGACGGGCTACGAGGAGCCCTTCGGCGACCTCGACGACCTCTCCCTGACGTACTACTGGGACTGGACGGGGTTCCCCGTCGTGTCGCTGCCGTCCGGCGTCGGCTCCCGCAGCGGGTTGCCGACGAGCGTCTCGCTCGTCGGCGCGCCGGGGGCCGAGTGGGACCTGCTCGCGTGGGGAGGGGCGCTGCAGGAAGAGCTGGGGACGGTCTCGCCGTGATCGACGTCGCGACCGTCGCCGCGATCGACGTGCACGTCCACACGGAGCGCACGCGGGCGGGGCACGACCCCATGCCGGCGGAGCTGCGCGAGGCGGCCGCGCGCTACTTCGGCACCGATCATCCACTCCCGACGATCGACGACGTCGCGGACTACTACCGCGAGCGCGGCCTCGCGGCGGTCGTCTTCACCGTCGACTGGGAGTTGCGCAGCGGCATCCCGCCGATCCCGAACGAGGAGATCGCGGAGGGCGCCGCCGCGAACGACGACGTGCTGATCCCGTTCGCGAGCGTCGACCCTGCGCGGCCGGACGCGGTCGCGCGTGCGCGCCGCCTGATCGTGGAGCACGGGGTGAAGGGGTTCAAGTTCCACCCGAACCTCCAGGCGTTCTTCCCGAACGACCGGAGCGCCTATCCGCTCTACGAGGCGATCGCGGAGGCGGGCCTGCCGGCGCTCTTCCACTCGGGGCACAGCGGCATCGGGACGGGCGTCCCGGGCGGCGGCGGGTTCCGCCTGAAGTACTCCAACCCGATGTGCCTCGACGACGTCGCCGCCGACTTCCCCGAGCTCCAGATCGTGCTGGCGCACCCGTCGTTTCCGTGGCAGGACGAGGCGATCTCTGTGTGCCTGCACAAGCAGAACGTCTGGATCGACCTCTCGGGCTGGTCGCCCCGGTACTTCCCGCCGCAGCTCGTCCAGTACGCGAACACCCAGCTCAGGACGAAGGTGCTGTTCGGCTCCGACTTCCCGCTGATCACCCCGGACCGCTGGCTGGCCGATTTCGCGGAAGCGCCCTTCAAGGACGAGGTGCGCCCGCTCGTCCTGAAGGAGAACGCCGCCCTGCTGCTCGGTCTCGGAGCAGAGGCGTCGTAGCGCGTGCCTGCCCCCGTCTTCACGGAGACGATCCAGATCGCGGTCGTCGTGCGCGACCTCGACGCGGCGATGCGGACGTACGTGCACGACTACGGAATCGGCCCGTGGGAGATCTACGGATTCGACCCGGGGAACGTCGCGGACCTACGCGAGGACGGGGAGCGCGTCGAGCGCGCGTGGCGCCTCGCGATCGCCTACGTCGGCGGTGTGCAGTGGGAGCTGATCGAGCCGCTCGACGAGGAGAGCGTCTACGCGCGCTTTCTCGCCGAGACCGGCAGCGGGCTCCACCACGTCGGGGTCGCGGTGCCGGACTTCGACGAGACGCTCGCCGAGCAGGCAGGGAGGGGGAACGGCGTGCTCCTCGGCGGCGAGTACAAGGGGATCCGGTTCGCCTACCTCGACACGGTGGGCGACCTCGGCTTCGTCACGGAGATCTTCTCCGGCGCGCCGGGCGCGGACCAGCGGCCGGACGCGACCTACTCGGGCTGAGCGGTTAGGGTCGCCCGATGGCGCAGCCCACGGTGCGGGACGCGGCGATCGGGACCTTCCGCGCGCGAGGGCTCACGCGGATGTTCGCGAACCCCGGCTCGACCGAGGTGCCGTTCCTGATCGACCTGCCGCCGGACTTCGAGTTCGTCCTGGGGTTGCACGAGGGGACCGTCGTCGGAATGGCGACCGGCTTCGCGATCGCCCGCGGCGAGCCCGCGCTCGTCCTGCTCCACACGACGGCCGGGCTCGGGAACGCCGTCGGCGCCCTCGCGACGGCGAGGGTCAACCGCGCGCCGCTCGTCGTGCTCGTCGGCCAGCAGGACCGGCGCCACCTCGCGCACGAGCCCTTCCTCGCGGGCCGCCTCGAGGGGCTCGCGGGAACGTACCCGGTTTCGGTCGAGCAGCCGATCAGGGCGCAGGAGCTTCCGGGTGCGATCGGCCGTGCGTGGCACGCGGCCACCGCGCGGCGCGGCCCCGCGCTCGTGGTCGTCCCGATGGACGACTGGCTCGAGCCGGCCGACCAGGACGACCAGCCTGCCGCTGCCGGGACCCTCCTCCGCGCCGCTGCGGTCGATCCCGCAGCCGTGGAGGCCCTCGCGACGCTGCTCGACGCGGCCGAGCGCCCCGCCCTCGTCGTCGGCGCCGGCGCGGACGAGCCGCGGGCCTGGGACGCACTCGCCGCTCTCTCCGAGCGCCTCGGGGCGCCGGTGTGGCAGGAGTCCTTCGGCGCCCGGGCGGGATTCCCGCAGGACCACCCGCGCTTCGCCGGGCACCTGCCGTCCGACCGGACGAAGCTCCGCGCGCTCCTCGAGCCCTTCGACGCCGTCCTCGTGGTCGGGGCCCCGGCGTTCCGCCAGTACGCCTTCGTGCCGGGGCCGTTCTACGAGTCGGGCACGCGCGTCGCCGTGATCACCGACGACCCCGACGAGGCCCAGCGCAGCGCCGCGGAGCTCGTGGTGCTCGCGCCCGTCGGCGCGACGTGCGAAGCCCTGCTCGAGCGCGTCGCCGAGCGCGAACATGATGCGCCGGCCGTCGCGTTCGAGCGGCCGCCCGACCCGGGCCCGACCGACGGCCCGCTCACGTCGGCCCACGTCTTCTCGGCGCTCGCGCGGCGCCTGCCGCCCGACACGGTCGTGTTCGAAGAGGCGCCGTCCAGCAAGCCGGAGCTCCACGCGCGGATCCCGGCGCGCGCGCCGCTCGGGTTCCTGAGCCCCGCGATGGGCGGACTCGGGTTCGCGATCCCGGCCTCGATCGGCGTGCGGATGGCCCTCCCGGAGCGACCCGTGATCGCGATCGTGGGCGACGGCTCGTCGCTCTACGCGATCCAGGCGCTCTGGAGTGCGGCGCAGTACGGGGTGGGGGCGGTGTTCGTGATCCTCGCCAACGGGGGCTACACGGTGATGGACCGCCTCGCGGAGCTGCAGGGCGGTGCGTCCGTGTGGCCACGCTTCCCCGAGATCGACCTCACGGGGCTCGCGCGCTCGCTCGGCTGCCCGGCCCGCCGCGTGAGCACGTACGAGGAGCTCGAGGCGGCGTTCGACGAGATCGTCCCCGGCCTCGCCACTCGCAAGGAGCCGCTCTTCCTCGAGGTCGCCGTGGTGCCCGACTCCCACTTCGTGCCGTAGCCGGGCCGGCGTGCGTCGTCAGCCGTCGCCGAAGACGATCACATCGCGTCCGCGCAGGCCGCCTGCCTCCAGCCGCCGGTGCGCGTCGCCCGCCGCCTCGGGTGGATAGGTCCCGGCGACGCGCGGCGCGAGCACGCCCTCTCCTGCCAACTCCCGCACCTCCTGGAGCCAGTCCGTCCGCTCGAGCACGGTCCAGACCTGGACTTTCTCGATCCGGATTCCGTGCTCGACGTCGTCGCCGTCCCACGTCCTGACGACCGCGAGCGCGCCGCCCTCACGGATCACAGGGAATGCCTCGCGGCGGAGCAGCGCGGTGTCGAAGACCGCGTCGACGCCTTCGGGAACCTCGGCGCGGACGGCGGCAACGAGCGCGTCGCCCCGCGGCAGCAGGACGTCGGCGCCGAAGCTTCTGACGAGCGCCTCGTCCTTCGGAGCGGCGTCTGCGAGCACCCGGAGGCCCCGCCGCTTCGCGATCGGGATCACGTAGGACGCGAGCAGACCTGCGCCGCCCGTGACGAGGAGCGTCTGGCCCTCGACGAGCCCCAGCAGAGCCAGGCCGTGCAGCGCGGTCAGCCCG
>DASSJV010000086.1:0-14891 GCA_035691005.1 Gaiella sp.
AGCGGAGCTTCGAGATCATCCAGCAGGTCAACCAGGCGGGCGTCGCGATGCTCGTCGTCGAGCAGAACGCGAACGTCTCGCTCTCGATCGCGCACCGCGGCTACGTCCTCTCGACCGGCCGCATCGTGCTCGAGGGGCCGGCGTCCGAGCTCCTGGAGAACGACGATCTCCGCAAGGCCTACCTCGGGCGCTAGCCGACGGCTCCCTGCTTGACGCCGCGGGGGCGCCCGCGTTGAATCAGGCGCTGTCATGTCAGGAACCTCCTTCGCGCTCGACGGCGACCCGCGCCCCGGCCCGCTCGCCGCCGGCCTCTCCGTCGTGCGCCGTCACCCGCTCGCCGCGCTCGGCGTGGTCATCGCGCTGGTCGCGCTGTGGCTCGGGATCCAGGAGGGCTGGCACGAGCTAGCCCAGTCGACGCTCAACGGGATCGTCGCGGGCAACTACTTCGCGCTCGGCGCCGTCGGCCTGACGCTGATCTTCGGCGTCCTCCGCCTCGTGAACTTCGCGCACGGCGAGTTCCTCACCTTCGGCGCGTACATGATGGTCGCGGCGAACGCGCTCGACCTGCCGCTCGTCGTCTCTGCCGCGTTCGGCGTCGTCGCGACCGCAGGGCTCGCGCTCTCGCTCGAGGTCGCGCTGTGGCGACCGGTGCGGCGCAAGCGTGTCGGCGAGCTCCAGCTCCTGCTGCTCGCACTCGGCCTCGCGTACGTGATGCGCTACACGATCTCGTTCGTCGCGGGGCCCGAGGATCGCGCCAGCGGGGCCGACGTCACCGCGGGCGTGACGATTCTCGGGCTTCGCATCGGGCGGACCGAGTTGATCGTGACGCTCGTCGGGCTGGCGGCGATCGTGCTGGTGGCGATCGGGCTGCGCTACACGTCGCTCGGGCGCCAGATGCGCGCGCTCGCGGACAGCATCGAGCTGTCCGAGACGACGGGGATCGACACTGACCGGATCGTGCTCGTCACGTGGGCGATCAGCGGCGGCCTGGCGGGCCTCGCGGGGATCATCTACGCGCTCCCGGCGGGGACCGTGAACCCGCAGCTCGGCTTCACGCTGATCCTCAGCATCTTCGCCGCGGTCGTCGTCGGGGGCATCGGCAACGCGTACGGCGCGCTCGCGGGCGGGATGCTGATCGGCGTCGCGCAGGAATGGTCGACCCTCGTGATCAACCCGTCGATGAAGGTCGCGGTCGGGTTCGCGGTGCTGATCCTCGTGCTGCTCGTGCGACCGCAGGGGCTGTTCGGCCGGGCGAGGGGCGTCGAGCGGTGACTGCCGCCGTCCTCGCCGTCACGTTCGAGTTCCTCGAGAACCAGGACTTCTGGATCAACGTCGGTGTGCTCGCGACCACCTACGGCGTGTTCGCGCTTGGAGTCCAGCTGAACATCGGCACGACCGGGATCTTCAACTTCGGCCAGGCCGGGTTCATGGCGGTCGGGTCGTACACGATGGGCATCCTCGTCGTGAAGTCGGGCGTGTCGTTCTGGCTCGCCCTCCTCGCGGGCCTCGGGACGGCCGCCGCCGCGGCGATCCTCGTCGGCCTCCCGTCGCTACGTCTGCGCGCCGACTACTTCGCGATCTCGACTCTCGCGTTCAGCGAGATCGTGCGCTACGTCGCCGACAACTGGGACGGCCTCACGGGCGGCAACCTCGGCCTGTTCGGCTACAGCGAAACGTGGAACGACCTGTCGACGAAGATCGACGGCTGGCTCGGGCACCTGGGCATCGCGCCGCACTTCCTCCTGCCGCTGCTCGTCGTCAACCTCGCCGTGTTCCTCGTGCTCGCCGCGTTCGTCGCGGTGCTCGTCCGGTCGCCGTGGGGGCGCGTGCTCAACGCGATCCGCGAGGACGAGGATGCCGCCCGCGCGCTCGGCAAGAACACGTTCGCGTACAAGCTCCAGTCGCTCTCGATCGCAGCCGCGCTCGCCGCGATCGCGGGTTACATGCTCGCGATCAACATCTCGATTCTCTCGCCGGCGAACTTCGACCCGGTGATCACCGCCTACGGGTACGTGATCGTGATCCTCGGCGGGCTCGGCAGCTACCTCGGGGTCGTGGTCGGCTCGTTCTTCCTGATCTTCCTGCTCGAGTCGACGCGGTACCTCGAGCTGCCCCTGTCGGACGCGCGCGTCGCCTCGCTGCGATTCGTGATCGTCGGGCTCGTCCTGATGGCGCTCGTGATCTTCAGGCCGCAGGGCCTCTTCGGCAAGCGGGAGGAGCTGACGCTACGTGCCCGCAGGTGACGCGCCCCTGCTCGAGGTCCGCGGCCTCTCGAAGCGGTTCGCCGGCGTCCGCGCGGTCGACCGCGCGACGTTCGACGTCGCGCCGCGGACGATCACCGCGCTGATCGGGCCGAACGGCGCCGGCAAGTCCACGCTCTTCAACGTCGTCACGGGGTTCGAGCGCGGGGACGGGGGCGACGTGCGGTTCGCGGGGCAGTCGGTCTACGGCCGCCGGCCACACCGGCTCGTCCGCGCGGGGATGGTGCGCACGTTCCAGCTGACGAAGGCGCTGGCAGTTATGTCGGTCCTCGACAACATGCTCCTCGCGACGCGGAACCCGGGCGAGCGGCTCGCGCTCGCGGCGGTGCGGCCGGCCTGGCGGCACCACGAGCGCGACGCGCGCGACCGGGCGCTCGCGCTGCTCGAGACCTTCGGGCTCGCGGCCAAGGCGACCGACTACGCGGGCACGCTCTCCGGCGGGCAGAGGAAGCTGCTCGAGCTCGCGCGGGCGCTCATGCTCGAGCCGCGGATGCTGCTCCTCGACGAGCCGCTGGCGGGCGTGAACCGCACGCTCGGCGCGACGCTCCTCCAGCACATCGTGCGGCTTCGGGACGAGCGCGGCATGACGATCCTGCTCGTCGAGCACGACATGGACGTCGTGATGCGCTACTCCGACGCCGTCGTCGTGATGGGGGAGGGCCGGGTCATCACGTCGGGCCGCCCCGAGGAGGTGCGCGCCGACCCGCGCGTGATCGAGGCGTACCTGGGGGCGGAAGCGGTCGACCAGGTGGGCTCGGATGGCTGAGGCGCCCGCCGACCCGCTCGTCGTCGACTCGGTCGAGGCGGGCTACTTTCGCGACGTGCCGATCCTCAACGGCGCGAGCCTGCGGGTCGGGCCGGGTGAGATGGTCACGATCGTCGGGCCGAACGGCGCGGGCAAGTCGACGCTCGTGCGGGTCGTGATCGGCCTCCTGGAGCCCTGGGCCGGGACGGTGCGCGTCGAGGGCGAGGACCTGACGGGCAGCAAGCCGCACGTCGTCATTCGTCACGGCGTCGGCTACGTCGCCCAGCGTGACAACGTGTTCGCGACGATGACCGTCTGGGAGAACCTCGAGCTCGGCGCGCTCGCGCTGCGCGGCGGTGAGCAGGGCGAGCGGAGCGCCGCGATGCTGGAACTCTTCCCGCGCCTCGCCGAGCGCCGGAGCCAGCCTGCGGGGACGCTCTCCGGGGGAGAGCGCCAGATGCTCGCGCTCGCGCGGGCGCTGATGGCCGGTCCGAGGCTCCTGATCCTCGACGAGCCGTCGGCCGGGCTGTCCCCGGCCGCGGTCGACCTGATCTTCGGGAAGATCGCGGAGGTCAACGCGGGCGGTGTCGCGATCCTGATGGTCGAGCAGAACGCCCGTCGCGCGCTCGCCATGTCGCACCGCGGCTACGTGCTCGACGGCGGCCAGAACCGCTTCGAGGGATCGGGCCGCGACCTCCTCCACGACCCGAAGGTCGTCGACCTGTACCTCGGGGGGGCCGGGTCGGCGACGGGCTAGCCGCCGAGCACGAAGAGCGGGCGCCCGACCCGGGCCTCGAGACGCAGGTACCGCGCGACCTCGGACGTCCGCAGGCGGTGGACGAGCCGCACGACGACCGCGAGGTCGTCGACGTCGTAGAGCACGAAGATCGTGTACGGGAGCGGCGCGGGCTGCCCGGTGAGGAAGAGGTCGTCGTCGAACGACGCGAGCATCCGTGCTCCCCCGTCCTCCGCCTCGCGGAGGATCGCGCCGAGCTCGTCCGTCGCCGCCTCGCGCTCCTCGCGGCTCGCCCCGTACCACCCGTCGGTCGCGGCGACGAGGACGAGGACGCGGTACGGCGGGTCGAAGTCGGGCTCGGCGTACTCCATGGGGCGCACGAGCGTACCAGAGCCCGTCCGAGATATTGAAACCCTCTTCGACATGCTGTACGTTCGCTGGGTTGGGTCAACCGCGCACGCGGAGACAGGAGGATTCATGAACGGCAAGCGGGCAGTGCGTTGGGGTGCCGTCGTGTCGGTCGTCGCGGTCCTCGCCGCGGTCGCCGGCGGGTCGACCGCGAGCGGCGCGTCGCAGGACGGCTACACGCTCCGGATCGGCGTCGTCGTGCCGTTCACCGGCGCATCCGCCGTGTTCGGTCCGGCCTACGCCAAGGCGGCCGGCCTCGCGGTGCAGCAGGCGAAGACGGCGCTGAAGAAGGCGGGCGTCGAGGTCACGCTGCAGATCGAGTACGCCGACGACGGCACCACGCCGGAAGGCGGCGTGAACGCGGCGCGCAAGCTCATCTCGAAGGGCGCAGACTGCGTTCTCGGCGCCCTCACCTCCGGCAGCTCGATCGCGATCGCGCAGGCGGCCACCGTGCCCGCCCAGGTCCCGCAGATCGGGCCGAACAACTCGTCGCCGGCGCTCACGGACCTCAAGGACAACGGCTACTTCTTCCGCACGATGCCGTCCGACACGCTCCAGGCGCCGATCCTCGCGCGCCTGATCCGTCAGGAGCTCGGCGCCGGCAAGACGATCTCCCTCGCAGGGCGGAACGATGCGTTCGGAACGGGTCTCCTCCCGCCGCTCAAGAAGGCGCTCGAGAAGGTCGGGATGAAGACCGAAGGGCCGCTCCTCTACGACCCGACGGCCGCGAGCTACAACTCGGAGGCCGACGAGATCGTCAAGGGCAACCCCGACGCGTACGTCATCCTCGACTTCCCGGCGAACTACGCGAAGATCGGCTCCGCCCTCTTGCGCACGGGCAAGTTCAACGGGCGCAAGCTGTTCGTCGCGGGCGGCTGGCCGTCGACGATCCCGGACTTCATCCCGGCCGCCTCGCTCGAGGGCGCACGCGGCACGGTCGCCGGCTCGCTGACGGGTACGAAGGCCGCGGATGCGTTCGACCAGCTGTTCGCCTCGAAGCCCGGGACGAAGCAGCGGCAGACCCTCGACTCGAACAACTTCGACGGCGCGATGATCTGCATCCTCGCGTCGGTCGCGGCCGACTCGTCGAAGGGCTCAGACATCGTGAAGCAGATCCGCCGGGTCGCCTCGGTGCCCGGCCGGACGTACACGTACCTCAACCTCGCCGCGGCGATCACCGCGCTGAAGGCGGGGAAGGACATCAACTACGAGGGCGTCGGCGGCCCGGTCGACTTCGACGCGAACGGCGATCTCACCGCCGCGCGCTACAACGTCTACTCGTACAAGGACGGCAAGCAGGCCGTCGTCCGGCAGCTGGTCATCCGCAAATAGAGCCGTCGGGGGACGTCCACGGGCGTCCCCCGACTATTGTTCATGGAGACCTCGGAACTCGTCCACAGCGTGTCGACGCTCTGCTCCGCGCCGCCCGACCATGTCCTCGCCTACCTCTCCGACCCCGTGCGCCTCGGCGAGTGGTCGCTCGGCTGCTGGGGGGCGCAGGCCATCGGCGAGTCGGCACGTGGGACGTCGCTGTTCGACGGGACGGAGGCCTACGTCCGCGTGATCCCGCTGCCCGAGCAGTCCGTCGTCGACTACGAGGTGGGCGGCGATCCCGAGCGGCTCGTCCGGCGGATCAGCACGCGCGTAGTGCCGGGCGAGGACGTCGGCGGCGCGCCGGGGTCGAGCCTCGTCGTGCTCACCGCCTGGCGCGAGCGCTCGATGGACGACGCCCGGTGGCACCGCCTCGTCGTCGCCCACGAGGCGGAGATCCTCATCCTCCGCCACCGGCTGGAGCGCTCGGCGGCATGACGAAGGTCGCGAGGAGCGCCACCGCCGAGCCGGTCCCGGCGGCCGCGACGGACGGAAACGTGGAGGCCGGCAGCGACCTCGGCACACGGCTTCGCCAGCTGCGGCGCTCGCGGGGAGTCTCGCTCGCGGAGGTGGCCGAGGGCACCGGGATCTCGGCCTCGTTCCTCTCGACGGTCGAGAAGGGCAAGAGCGACATCACCGTGAGCCGCCTGATGCGGCTCGTGCGCTGGTTCGGCGTCAGCATCGCCGACCTCGTGCAGGAGCCGAACCGGTCGCCGGTCCAGGTCGTCCGTGCGGACGAGCGGCGCTCGGTGAGGCTCGCCGACGAGCGACTCTCGATCCAGATGCTGAGCGCCGACGGGACCCACGCGATGATGCCGGTGATCAACGCCTACGACGAGGGCGGCGGGATGGCCGATCCGACGACCCACGAGGGCGAGGAGTTCGTCCACGTCTTCGAGGGCGAGGTCGAGCTGACGGTCGGGAACGGCGAGCCGATCCTGCTCGGCCCGGGCGACAGTGCCTACTACCGCTCGGACGTGCCGCACTCGTTCCGGAACGCCGGCCGCGGCGTCGCCCGCTTCCTCGGCGTCACGACCCCACCGAACCTGTAGTCCGCCGAAGGAGCACGACCCATGACGAGCGCGCACCCCATCGAGTCCTTCGCGAAGGTCGGCGCCGCCGTCCGCGGCGAGTTCCCGATCTTCGAGACGGCGACGTACCTCAACTCGTGCTCGCAGGGCGCGCTCTCCCACCGCGTGCGCGAGGCGGTCGAGGGCTGGCTCGCAGGCTGGGACGCGAACGGGGCGGAATGGGAGTTCTGGGTCGAGCGCAACGAGGCGTTCCGCTCGAGCATCGCCGCGCTGCTCCACGCGCGGGCGGACGACGTCGCGGTGACGACCTCGGTCTCGCAGGGGGTCAGCGCGCTCGTGTCGGGCCTGCCGCTCGACGGTGAGCGCAACCGGATCGTGATCTCGGAGTACGAGTTCCCGACGGTCGGCCAGATCGCGCATGCGCAGGAGCTGCGCGGGGCAGAGGTCGTCCACGTCACACCGGGCGAGGACGGCTCGATCGACGCCGAGCGGTTCGCCGAGGCGATCGACGAGCGCACGGCGCTCGTCTGCTGCACGACCCTCTCGTACCGCTCGGGCCACCGGCACGACGTCGCGGCGATCGCGGAGATCGCGCACGGGGCCGGCGCGCTCGTCCTCGCCGACAGCTATCAGGCCTGCGGTGCGGTCGAGCTCGACGTGCGCTCGCTCGGCGCGGACGCGGTCACGGGCGGCACGGTCAAGTACCTCCTCGGCACGGCGGGCCTGGGCTTCATGTGGGTGCGGCCCGAGGTGCACGAGGCGCTCGTCCCGACGCAGACCGGTTGGTTCGCCGACGAGGACATCTTCGCGATGTCGATCGCCGACTACTCGCCGCACGCGAGCGCTCGGCGGTTCGACTCGGGCACCCCGCCGGTGCCGTCGCTCTACGCGGGCGTCGCGGGCATCTCGCTCGTCGCCGAGACCGGGGTGCCCGCGGTCGAGGCGCATATCCACGCGCTGGGCGACCGGCTGGTCGACGGGCTGGAGGAGCTCGGCGCGACGGTCGTCACGCCCCGCGACCCGGCGCGCCGCGGGCCGCTCGTCTGCGTCCGCTCGACGGATGTCGGCGCCCTCGTGGGGGCGCTCGCAGGCGAGCGCATCGTCGTCTCCTCGCGCGAGGACAAGCTGCGCGTCGCGCTGCACTTCTACAACGTCGAGGAGGACGTCGACACGCTCCTCGCCGCACTCGCCCGGAACCGCGCGCTGCTCGCCTGAGGCCGTGTCCCGTCTCCCTCCGGCGCCGTCCGTTCCCTACGGGGACCACCCGCACCACGTTGCGAACCTCCACCTGCCGTCCCGCGAGGGCGGGCCGTGGCCGTGCGTCGTGCTCGTCCACGGCGGCTACTGGCGAAGCGGCTGGGACCGAACGCTGATGACGCCGCTCGGCATCGATCTCGCGCTGCGCGGATTCGCCGCCTGGAACATCGAGTACCGCCGCGTCGGCCAGCCGAGCGGCGGGTGGCCCGGCATGTTCGAGGACGTCTCCGCCGCGATCGACCACCTCGCCGACGTCGAGCAGGTCGACGCGTCACGGGTCGTCACCTGTGGGCACTCCGCCGGCGGTCATCTCGCCCTCTGGCTTGCGGCGCGCCACCGCCTCGCAGGAGGCGTCGGCGCCGAGCCGCGCGTCCGTCCCGTCGCGGCGGTCTCCCAGGCCGGCGTCGCCGACCTCGAGCGCGGATGGCGGGAGAACCTCGGTGACGGCGCCGTCGAGGGGCTCCTCGGGCCGCTCTCCGAGGGCTCCGAGCTCTTCGCCGCCGCCTCGCCGGCGGCGCTCGCCCCGCTCGGCGTGCCACAGCTCCTCGTACACGGCACCCAGGACGACGTCGTCCCGATCTCGCAGAGCCGCGCCTACGCCGAGCGCGACCCTCTCGCCGAGCTCGTCGAGGTGGAGGGGGCCGACCACTTCGACATCCTCGAGCTCGACCATCCCGGCTGGCAGACGGTGGTCGACTGGTTCCCGGCGCAGCTCGGCTGAGATACTCCGGCCGTGGACGACCGCGACTCCGCCGCCGAGCTCGAGCGCATGATCGAGCGCTACAACGAGGCGTGGAACGCCCACGACCTGGAGACGATCCTCTCGCTCCACGCGCCGGGGATGGTCTTCGAGAACCACACCGCCGGCGAGCGGGCCGAGGGTGACGAGGTGCGGGACCACCTCGCGTCGATCTTCGCGAGCTGGCCCGATCTCTCGTTCGCAGGACGGCGCCTCTACGCGCGCGACGGGCTCGTCGTCAGCGAGTGGACCGCGACCGCGACGGCGCCCGACGGCAGGCGCCTCACGTGGGACGGGGTGGACGTCTTCCCGTGCGCCGAGGGCCGGATCGTCCGCAAGGACGTCTACTCCGCGTCCCATCGCGCGCGCACCGTCGACGCCTAGCGCGCGGAGCCCGTGGCGCGACCGCGGATCCACGTCACCGCGCCGGTCCCGGTCGAGGTGGAGGAGGCGCTCGCCCGCGATTTCGAGCTGAGCGCCTCGCCCGAGGGCGCACGTGGGATCGTCTCGATGCTGACGACGCGGGTCGACGGCCCGTATCTCGACCGCGCCGGGCCGCAGCTCGAGGTCGTCGCGAACTACGCGGTCGGGGTGAACAACGTCGATCTCACGGCCGCCGCCGAGAGGAACGTCCTCGTCGCGAACACCCCCGACGTCCTCACGCGCGCCACTGCCGAGCTCGCGGTCGGGCTGATGCTCGCCCTGCTCCGCCGGATCGCGGAGGGCGACCGGTTCGTCCGGCGCCGCGACGAGTGGGTGTTCTCGCTCGAGTTCATGCTCGGCTCGAGCCTCGACGGCGCCGCCCTCCTGGTCGTCGGGCCCGGGCGGATCGGCCGCGAGACCGCGCGGCTCGCGGAGGCGTTCGGCGCGCGCGCGGCGCTCGCCGGCCGCGACGACGACCTGCACGCGCTGCTCGCCGAGGCGGATGTCGTGAGCCTCCACGTGCCCCTCGCCTCCGACACGCGGCACCTGATCGACGCCGACGCGCTCGCCGCGATGCGCAGCTCCGCGATCCTCGTGAACACCGCACGCGGGCCTGTCGTCGACGAGCGCGCGCTCGTCGAGGCGCTCCGCGCGGGGGCGATCGCGGGCGCGGCGCTCGACGTCTACGAGCGCGAGCCGGAGGTCGAGGCCGGCCTGCTCGAGTTCGAGAACGTCGTCCTCACCCCGCACCTCGGCAGCGCGACGCGCGACACCCGTGTCGCGATGGGAATGCTCTGCGTCGAGGCGCTGCGGGCGGTGCTGCTCGAGGGCCGTATCCCCGCGAACGCCGTCGGGTAGCGTCCGGCGCCGTGGCCGGGTTCGGGAGCGCGTCGATGTGGGGCGACCTGCGCCGCGTGCTCGTCCGGCGGCCCCTTCCCGAGGATGCGGCGGCCTGGGACGAGTACGGCTGGCGGGCTCGGCCCGTCGTCGCGGCCGCACAGGCCGAGCACGAGTCGCTGTGCGCGCTGCTGGAGGAGGCGGGCGCCGAGGTGGTCGTCTCCGAGCACGACCCCGGCAACCCCGACGCGATCTACACGTACGACCCGACGCTCGTCGGACGGGACGGCGCGGTGCTCCTGCGGCCGGGGAAGGAAGGACGGCGTGGCGAGCCGGAGGCGACGGTCGTGCCGCTCGAGGGCGCCGGCGTCCCCGTCTCCGGGTGGATCGACGGCCCCGCGACCGTCGAGGGCGGCGACACGGTGTGGCTCGACGAGAAGACGCTCCTCGTCGGAATCGGCTACCGCACGAACGAGGCCGCGCCCGACGCGCTGCGCGCCGTGCTCCCCGACACGGACGTCGTGGCGTTCGACCTGCCCCACTGGAACGGCGCGGGCGAGGTGATGCACCTGATGAGCTTCCTCTCGCCGCTCGACCGCGATCTCGCGCTCGTCTATCCGCGGATCGCGCCGACGCGGCTCATGCGCCTTCTCGCCGAGCGCGGCATGGAGGTCGTCGAGGTGCCGGACGACGAGTTCGGGACGATGGGGCCGAACGTCCTCGCGCTCGGCCCGCGCCGTGCGCTCGCGCTCGAGGGGAACGACGAGACGAGGCGTCGCATGGAGCGAAGGGGCGTCGACGTGTCGACCTATCGCGGCGACGAGATCTCGCGCAAGGGGGACGGCGGCCCCACGTGTCTGACGCGTCCGCTGCTGCGCGTCTAGCTAGAGCTCGTCGAAGGTCAGCTGCCGCACGCTCGTCAGGCCCGAGACGCCGACGCCGACGAGGCGAAGCGCACCGGGGCGGTCCTGCAGGCCGCGGTCGAGCAGACGGCAGGCGAGGTCGCCGAGCCGCTCCGCCTCGTCGATCGGGGTCGGCAGGGTCGTGGAGCGCGACCGGAGCGAAAAGTCCGCATACCGGAGCTTCGTCGTCACGGTGCGGGCGGACAGCCCGTCGCGCCGGAGGTACCCCGCGACGTCGCCGGCCATACGGCGGAGCTCGGCGTGGATCGCCGACCGGTCGGTGAGGTCGCGCTCGAAGGTCTCCTCGGTCGAGATCGAGATCCGTTCCGGGTCGAGCTCGAGGTCGCGCGGGTCGATCCCACGCGCGCGGTCGCGCAGCAGCCTGCCCACCTGGCCCGGGAGGACCGTCCCCAGGGCAGCGTCGGAGAGGCCCGCGAGCTCGCCGATCCGCGCGACGCCCGCTCGCGCGAGCCGCTCCTCGGCGCGTGGCCCTACGCCGGGCAGCAGCCGCGTCGGGAGGGGCGCGAGGAACCGCGCCTCGCGCCCGGGCGGGACGACCGTGATCCCGCCGGGCTTGCGCCGGTCGGACGCGACCTTGCAGACGACCTTCGACGTCGAGACCCCGAGCGAGCACGACAGCGACGTCGCCCCCCGCACCGCCGCCTGCACCGCCTCCGCGAGGCCTCGCGCCGCCGCGAAGCGGTCGGTCACCGAGCCGAGGTCGAGGTACCCCTCGTCGAGCCCGGTGCGCTCGAGGCGCGGCACGACGTCTCCGATCGCCGACCAGACGGCCTGCGAGTACTGGCGGTAGAGCGCGTGTCGCGGGCGGACGAACACGGCCTCGGGGCACCGGCGCAGCGCCTCCGCGGCGCTCATCGCGGAGCGGATGCCGAACTGGCGCGCGACGTAGTTCGCGGTCGCGACGACGCCGCGGCCGTGGGGGTCGCCGCCGACGACGAGGGGGCGGGTTCGGAGCGAGGGGTCCTCGAGCTCCTCGACCGCGGCGAAGAACGCGTCGAGGTCGAGGTGCGCGAGGATCGGCACGGCGCGACCAAGGCTACGGTTCCGCCGTGATCGACGCGCCTCCGCCTCCGAGCCCCCCTCGCATCGAGCGGCCCGCCCCCTACGAGGTGTCCTACGGGATCGTGCAGGGGGTGGCGGCCCGGGGGACGCGCCGTGTCGTCGTCCGGATCGACGGCCGGATCGTGCGCAAGGTTGCGCTTCGCGGCCGCTCGTTCCGGCTCGACGTGCCGCTGCCGATCCGTGAGGTTCGCGTGCGGGTCGAGACGATCGATGCGGACGGCCGCCACGCGGGCAGCACCGTGCGGCACGTGCTCGGGCTGCCACGGGCCGCACGACCCGTCGAGCGCCCGCTTCGGCTCGATCCTCGGCTGGAGCGCGACGTGCGCAGCCTCGTCGACGGGTTTCCCGGCATCTCCGGCGTCTACGTCGAGGATCTCGCCACCGGCGCAGGCGCTGCGTGGAACGCGCGCGCGACGTTCCCGGCCGCCTCGACCCTCAAGCTCGCGATCGCGGTGGCCGTCCTCGCCCGGCTCGACGGCCCGCCGGCGCCCGGCAGCGAACTCGACGGCCTCCTCCGCCGGATGCTGATCCCCTCCGACAACGCGGCCGCAAACGCGCTCCTCGTTCGGCTCGGCGGCTCGACGAGCGGCGGCGGGGCGCTCGTGAACGAGGAGATGCGCCTGATCGGCCTCGAGCGCACGGAGATGTACGGCGGGTACATCCTCGGCACGGCGCTCGGCGAGTGGCGCGTGGTCGCCGGCGAGGGGGTGCCTCTGAACGTCGTCTCGCAGCCGTCGTGGGGAGTCGGGAAGTCGACGACGGCCCTCGACCTCGCGCAGCTCTACCGCGCGCTGTGGCTCTCGAGCGGCGGGCTCGGCCCTCTGACGCGGACGGGCTCGGGCGTCACGCCGGCGGAGACCCGCTACCTCCTCTACGTGCTCGCCCGGGTCGGCGACCGCGGCAAACTCGCGCGCACGGCGGGCGCGAGGCCAGGCGTGATCGTGATGCACAAGGCGGGCTGGATCGACGCGGCGCGCCACGATGCGGGCCTGATCGCGTGGCGCGGGGGCATCCTCGTCGCCGCGGCGATGACGTACCGCCCTGCGGGCGCGGGGACCCGCGCAGACGTGCTCGCGGGCCGCGTCGCCTCGGCGGCGCTCCGGCGCTTCCGCGGCTGACGGGACATGAGGCGCGAGGGCGCGGCCTGAGCCGACGCCCTCGCTGCGGGCCCGACGAGCGCCCTCGGAGTGCGCTGTCGGGCCCATCCGGCCGATCCCAGGGAGGCGGTCGGGATCGCAGGGCCTCTGCGCGTCATTCGACCTGCGCTCTGCGAAGGCTTTGTGAGCTTTCGGTTCGGGTGCAGTCAAGATCGCGCCGCGCCCGACGTGCACCACGGGGCAGTAGCTATCATTTCTGTACTTACTACGGAGATTCCCGAGGAGCGTGAGGCTGATCGTGAGCAAGCTCTTGCTCGTCCCACTCGACGACATCGTCGTCTTCCCGAACATGAACGTGACGCTGACCGTCGACGTCGGCGACGAGGAGCGCGTGCTGCTCGTGCCGAAGCACGACGGCGAGTACGCGGCCGTCGGCACGGTCGCGCGTGTCACCGACCGCGTGAAGCTGCCGGGCGGCGCGACCGCCGTTGCGGTCGAGGGCCTGTTCCGCGGGGTCGCGGGCGCCGCAGAGACCGACCCCCAGGGCCGCCTGTTCGTCGAGGTGGAGGACCACCGGGACGGCGTGCGCCCCGACGCGCGCACCCGCGAGCTCGAGACCGAGTATCGCGCCGTCGTCGAGGAGATCCTCGAGCTGCGCGGCGACGACGGCCGGGTCCAGGCCTTCGTCCGCTCGATCGCCGATCCGGGTGCGCTCGCGGACACCTCGGGCTACTCGCCCGATTTGAGCTTCGAGCAGAAGCTCCAGCTCCTGGAGACGATCGACGTCACCGAGCGGCTCGAGTTGGCGCTCGCGTTCCAGCGCGAGCGGCTGTCGACGATGCAGATCCGGCAGCGGATCCGCGAGGACGTCAACGCGGGCATGGAGAAGCAGCAGCGCGAGTTCCTGCTCCGGCGCCAGATGGACTCGATCCGCAAGGAGCTGGGCGAGGACGACGCGTCCGTCGTCGAGGAGTACCGGACGAAGATCGCCGAGGCGGGCATGCCCGAGGCCGTGCGCGAGCAGGCCGACAAGGAGCTCGCGCGGTTCGAGCGCATGGGCGAGAGCTCGCCCGAGTCGCAGATGATCCGCAGCTACCTCGACTGGCTGCTCGCGGTCCCGTGGGGCGTCCGCTCCGACGAGGTGCTCGACCCCGAGCACACGCGCGAGGTCCTCGACTCCGACCACGCGGGCCTCGACGACGTGAAGAAGCGGATCGTCGAGTACATCGCGGTCGCGAAGCTCCGCAAGGAGCGCGGCATCGAGCCCGACAAGCGCGCGGGCGCGATCCTCACGCTGATCGGACCGCCCGGCACGGGCAAGACGTCGATCGGCGAGTCGATCGCGAAGGCCCTCAACCGCGAGTTCGTGCGGATGTCGCTCGGCGGCGTCCGCGACGAGGCGGAGATCCGGGGCCACCGGCGGACGTACATCGGCGCGCTGCCGGGGCGGCTCGTCAGGGCCCTGCGCGACGCGAAGACGATGAACCCCGTGATCCTCCTGGACGAGGTCGACAAGGTCGGCGCCGACTGGCGCGGCGACCCGTCCGCCGCACTGCTCGAGGTGCTCGACCCGGCGCAGAACTCGACGTTCCGCGACCACTACCTCGACGTCGAGGTCGACCTCTCGCAGGTCTTCTTCATCGCCACCGCCAACATCGCCGAGACGATCCCCGGGCCGCTGCTCGACCGCATGGAGGTGATCCGCTTCGACGGGTACACCACGGACGAGAAGGTCGCCATCGCCCGCGGCTACCTCTGGCCGCGGCAGCGCGAGCGGGCGGGGCTCCGAGAGGACGAGGTCTCGATCGCGGACGGCGTGCTCGAGACCGTGATCTCCGAGTACACGCGCGAGGCCGGCGTCCGCCAGCTCGAGCGCGAGCTCGGCTCGATCCTGCGCAAGACCGCCACGCGGATCGTCGCGGACAAGGTCGAGACGCCGATCGAGGTGGACGTCGCCGCAGTCAGGGATGCGCTCGGACGGCAGAAGTTCTTCCGCGAGGC
>DASSJV010000087.1:0-5954 GCA_035691005.1 Gaiella sp.
GTGCGACGGTATGCGGCGCATGGTCGAGTTGTCAAGACGCCGTTCCGATATGTAGAACACCCCGAACCGTTCGGCGCGGACGATCGCCCGAGCCTTGCAACGCTCGCGCCGTGCGGTATGAATGCGCCAAGCCGAGCCCACCAGCCAGGCGCGGGCGGGTCACAGGGCCGCGACCGCGCAGGGTGTCGAGGAGTGAGACCAGATGGAGACGGCATCACCAGTTGGGTCGTTCCCGAGCCCCTACGAGGTGGCGACGCCGCCCGGTTGCGAGGGCTGGGAGGAGCTCTACCCGTACTACGCGCTGTTCGACGAGGAGCGGCGCGAGGCGGACGAGAACCGCTTCTGGTTCTGGAACTCGATGCACTTCCCGCTGCCGATGCCCGCGTTCGACGCGATCTGCATCGACACGGCGTACCAGGCGCTCGGCACCTGGCAGAACCGGGTCTTCGCGGTCCCGCCGGCGATGGGGATCGACTACCGGTGCATCAACGGCTACATCTACATCTCCGGCAACCCGGTCACCGATCCGGCGAAGATCGCCGAGCGCGCGCAGCACTTCCAGCAGCGGGCGGGCCACTATTTCGCGCACTGGGACGAGCTGTACGGGGCGTGGCGCACGAAGATGGAGGCGCTCATCGCGGAGCTCGACGCGCTCGAGGTGCCGGCGCTAGGCGAGCTCGAGCCCGACGAGGTCGCGTTCGGCGACCAGGAGACGAGCTTCTGCGCCGTCCTCGACGCCTACCGGCGGGCCCTGCGGCTCGCCGACGTGATGTGGCAGCACCACTTCGAGTTCCTGCTCCTCGGCTACGGGGCGTACGTCACCTTCACCGACCTCTGCAAGACGCACCTGCCCGACATCCCCGACCAGCACATCGCGCAGATGGTCGCGGGGCTCGACGTCACTCTGTTCCGACCGGATACCGAGCTCCGCCGCCTGGCGCGTCTCGCGATCGACACGGAGGTGGACGGGGCGTTCGTCGACGGTCGGACGCCGGACGAGATCCAGGCCGAGCTCGGCCAGAGCGAGCGCGGCCGCGAGTGGCTCGCCGAGCTCGAGGCAGTCAAGGACCCGTGGTTCCACATGGCGACCGGCGACGGGCTCTACCACTACTACGGCAGCTGGCTCGACGACCCGACGATCCCGTTCGCCTCGCTCACGGGGCACATCGCCGCGCTGCGGGCGGGCGAGGACATCGAGCGGCCCTCGGACCACATCGCGGCGGAGCGGGAGCGGCTCGCGAGCGAGTACGGCGCCCTGCTCGACGACGAGGCGCGGAAGGGGTTCGACGACCTCCTCGCGCTCTCCCGGACGGTGTTCCCCTACGTCGAGGAGCACAAGTTCCTCTGCGACTACTGGTTCCTCACGAGCTGGTGGAACAAGATCCGCGAGTTCGGCAGCCTCCTCGCCGAACACGGGTTCCTCGAGGACCGCGAGGACGTCTTCCAGCTCTCGCGGCTCGAGGTGTACTCCGCGCTCGACGAGCTCCTGCTGACCTGGGCGACGGGCGGGCAGCCCCGCGGGCCGCTGTACTGGCCGCCGATCGTCGCGCGCCGGAAGGAGCTGCTCGCCCGGCTCGCCGAGTGGACGCCGCCGCCCGCCGTGGGCGCCGTGCCCGAGGCGATCCTCGACCCGGCGCTGATCATGCTCTGGGGCGTCACGACCCAGCGGGTCCACGCGTGGGCGCAGGCGGACCAGGACGGGTCGTCGATCAGCGGCACCCCCGCGTCCCCGGGCGTCGTCGAGGGGCCGGCGCGCGTCGTCAGGAACGTGAGCGAGATCGCCGACGTGCGGGACGGCGAGATCCTCGTCTGCAGCATCACGTCCCCCGCGTGGGCGCCGATCTTCTCGAAGATCCAGGCGGCCGTGACCGACATCGGCGGCGTCATGTCGCATGCCGCGATCGTCTGCCGCGAGTACGCGCTCCCCGCGGTCGTCGGCACCGGCCGCGCGACGTCGCAGATCCGCACGGGCCAGCGCATCCGCGTCGACGGCTCCGCCGGCAGCGTGACGCTGCTCGAGTGAGCGAGCTGGGCAACACCCGTCCGCTGGCCGCGCTCCGCCGTGGCGACAGCCCGGCGTTCGGCGGGAAGAGCTCGACCCTCGGGGAGCTGATCGCGGCGGAGATCCCCGTCGCGCCGGGCTTCGCCCTCTCGACGACGGCGTTTCGCGCGTTCGTCCGGGAGGCGGGCCTCGACGGGAAGATCGCCGCCGAGCTGTCGCGCGTCTCGCAGGGGGACGTCGACTCCGTCGTCGCGGCATCCCACGCGATCGGCGAGGCGATGCGCTCCGCGCCGATGCCCGAGGCCGTGCGAGGCGAGATCGCGGCGGCGTACGAGGCTCTGGGCGAGGAGGCGGGGACGCCGATGCCGCCGGTCGCCGTCCGCTCCAGCGCGCTGGGAGAGGACGGCGAGGACGCGACGTTCGCCGGCCAGCTCGAGAGCTACCTCTGGATCCGCGGCGCGGAGCAGGTCGCCAATGCCGTGCGCGACTGCTGGGTGAGCCTCTTCGGCGCGCCGGCGATCGCGTACCGCGCACACGTCGGGCAGGAGGAGCCTGCGATGGGCGTCGCCGTGCAGCAGATGGTCGATGCCGAGGTCTCGGGCGTCCTGTTCACGTGCAACCCCGTCAGCGGCGACCCGAGCATGGTCGCCGTGAATGCGAGCTGGGGCCTCGGCCTCGCGGTGGTCGGCGGCGAGGTGACCCCGGACGACTTCCTCGTCAGCAAGGTCACCGGCGAGGTCGTCCGCGAGCGGGTGCACGTGAAGGACGTCGAGTACGTCCCCGACGCCGCCGGGCGGGGAGCGGTGCGCGTCGAGGTTCCGGAAGAGCGCAGGGCGGTCGCCTGCCTCGACGGGGCGGCACTCGAGGCGCTCGTCGAGGTCGGCCGCAAGGTCGAGGGCGCGTTCGGCTCGCATCAGGACGTCGAGTGGGCGATCGGGCGGGACCGCGGACTCGAGGAAGGCCTCGTCGTCCTGCAGGCGCGCCCGGTGACGGGGCTGCCGGGCCGCCCGCCGCCGGCCGAGCCTGCGACGGCGCTGGGCCTCGTGATGAGCATGTTCGGCGCTGGAGACCGGAAGGCATAGCCCGCGGATGGCATTGAGCGACGACGACGTCCGCGAGATCCTCCGGCTCATCGACGAGGCGGAGCTCGGCGAGCTGCGCATCGAGACCGAGGGCCTCTCGCTCCACGTCGTGCGCGACGGGCCGGCCCCGGCGGCCGTGCCCGAGCCGCAGCGCTCGGCCTCGGTCGGCGACGGCGGCGCGACGATCGAGTCGCCGCTGCTCGGCGTCTTCTACCGCGCGCCGAGCCCGGGTGCGCCCCCGTTCGTCGACGTCGGCGTGCGCGTCGAGCCGGACACGATCGTGTGCCTGATCGAGGTGATGAAGATGATGAACTCCGTGCCCGCGGGGGTCGCGGGGACGATCGCGGAGATCCACGTCGAGAACGCGGAGGCCGTCGAGTACGGCCAGCCGCTCTTCCGAGTCGATCCGGCATGACGAGGGGCGCGGGCCGTCCGGTGGAGATCGTCGACACGACCACCCGCGACGGGAACCAGAGCCTCTGGGGCGCGACGGGCCTCACGGCGCGCGAGACGCTCGCGATCGCCCCCACGCTCGAGCGCGTCGGCTTCCACGCGCTCGACTTCACGTCGAGCACGCACATGTCGGTCTCGGTCCGGTTCCACCGCGAGGACCCGTGGGAGCTGATCCGGTTGATGCGCGCCGCCACGCCGGACACCCTCCTGAACTTCATCACGACGGGGATGCGCTTCATCGCCTGGCAGCCGTGCGACGAGGACGTCATGCGGCTCGCCTTCCGCTGCGTCGTGCGGAACGGCATCCGCCGGTTCCAGTTCGCGGAGCCCGCGAACGACCCCGGGGCGCTCCGGCGCTCGGCCCGGATCGCCCGCGAGGAGGGCGTCGAGGAGGTCGTCGTCGGGCTGACGTACTCGATCAGCCCGGTGCACACGCACGCCTACTACGCCGAGCGGCTCGCCGCACTCGCGGACTGCTCGGACATCGACCGCTTCTACCTCAAGGACCCGGGCGGCCTCTTGACGACGGATGCGGTCCGCGAGCTCGGGCCCCATTTCGCCGCGACCGGGCGGACGGTGGAGCTCCACAGCCACTGCACGATCGGGCTCGCCGCGCTGGCGTACATGGAGGGCCTGCGCGCCGGCTTCGACGTGCTCCACACGGCGGTCGGCCCCGCCGGCAACGGGACCTCGCAGCCGACGGCCGAGTCGACGCTCCGCAACCTCGAGGCCGAGGGTTACGCCCATGCGCTCGACACGGAGCAGCTCGCCGCCGTATCCGCGTACTTCGAGGCGCTCGTGCGCGACAAGGGCCTGCCGGCCGGCGCGCCGCGCGAGTACGACGCCGCGTACTACCACCACCAGCTGCCCGGCGGGATGGTCACGACGACCCGGCGGATGCTCGAGGAGATCCGCCGGCCCGAGCTGTTCGACGCGGTCCTCGACGAGGTCGTCCGGGTGCGCGCCGAGATGGGCTACCCGATTCTCGTCACCCCCGTCTCGCAGCTCGTCGCGTTCCAGGCGACCCGCAACGTGATCGACCCCGAGCGCTGGCTCAACGTCTCCGACGAGACGGTTCGCTACTTCCTCGGGCACTACGGGGCGTTCGCCGCGCCCCCGGATGCGGACGTGACCGACCGGGTGCTCGCGCTCGCGAAGGTCGACGCGCTGCGCGACGCGCAGCCGGTCAGCCTCGACGGAGCCCGCGCCCGCTTCGGCCGTGGGATCTCCGACGAGGAGCTGCTGCTGCGCCTGACGATGCCGCAGGAGCAGGTCGACGCGATGCGCGCGGCGCCGTCCATCGCCGAGCAGCCGGCGCCGGCCCGCAGGGCGGGCGGCGCTCCGCTCGTGCGCCTGCTGCGCGAGCTCGAACGAAGGGACGTCTCGTACGTCCGCGTCCAGAAGGGCGACGACCTCGTGGTGTGGCGCCGTGCGTCTTGACGAGGTCCGCGGCTTCGTCTTCGACGTCGACGGAACGCTCGTCCAGCGCGCCGCGACGGAGGTGCGCCTCATCCCGGGCGCACGCGAGGTGCTGGAGCGGATCCGCGCGTCCGCACGGCCCTACGTGCTCTTCACGAACGGCAGCCACGTGGCGCCGGAGGCGATCGCCGCCGAGCTGCGCGATGCAGGCCTCCCGGTCGGCGACGAGCAACTGCTCACGCCGCTCCGCTCCGTCCAGACGTACCTCGCCCGCTTCGCGGAGGGCCCGCGCGTGCTGCCGTTCCTGACCGACGCCGCCCACCGCTACCTCGAGGCGGCGGGGGTGCGGCTCGTGGACGGGCGGAACGGCGCGTCGGTCGACGCGGTCTTCGTCGCCCAGCCGCGCGACGTCGACTTCGACGAGCTCGAGCGCGCCGCCCGTGCGGTGCTCGCCGGCGCCCGCCTTCTGACCGGCAGCTACGTCCCGGCGTATGCCGGGGCGGACGGCCCGATCTTCAGCCGCGGCGCGATGCTGACCGCAGCGCTCGCGAAGGCGACGGGCGCACGACCTGTCGTCGTCGGCAAGCCGTCGCGCGCGGCCGTGCACGAGCTGGAGGCACGCCTCGGCGTCCCCTCGCAGCAGACCGCCGTGATCGGCGACGACCTGTCGCTCGACGTCAGGCTGGGTCAGCTCGGCGGCTCGGTGACGGTGCTCGTCCGGAGCGGGATCAGCGGCGAGCTCGACCTGGGCAGCCTGCGCGAGAGCCGTCGCCCACACGTCACGGTCGACACCGTGGCCGACCTCCTCGACCGGCTGTGACCACGGCGCGCGCGGTCGGGATCACGCGGCCCGGCGGGCCGGAGGTCCTCGCCGTGGTGGAGCGCGAGGTCCGCGAGCCGGGCCCGGGCGAGGTGCGGATCGCGGTCGGGGCCGCGGCCGTCAACCCGACGGACATCGGACTCCGGCAGCGCGGCGCCGGCGAGCTGCCGCCGCCCTG
>DASSJV010000088.1:0-6203 GCA_035691005.1 Gaiella sp.
GACTGGTCGGGCTCGACGATCGGCACCGTGCCGATCGGCCAGGGCATCGCGGTCACACCGCTCCAGATGATCGGCGCGTACGCCGCGATCGGCAACGGCGGCGTGATGCCGACCCCGCACGTGATCGAGAAGATCGGCGGCAAGCGCGTCGCCCACGGCGGCGGGCGTCGCGTCGTCTCGCGCCACACCGCCGACCGGATGATCGCGATGTTCCGCGACGTCGTCCTCGAGGGCACCGGCACCGAGGCTGCGATCCCCGGCTACACGGTCGCGGGGAAGACGGGCACCGCGAACAAGGCCGAGAATGGCCGCTACGTCTCGAAGTACGTCGCGTCGTTCGTCGGGCTCGTGCCCGCCCGCAAGCCGCGCCTCGCGATCCTCGTGATGATCGACGAGCCGCACGGCCAGATCTACGGCGGCGTCGTCGCGGCCCCGGTCTTCCGGGACATCGCCCGCTTCGCGCTCCAGTACCTCGAGGTTCCGCCGGACGCGCCCGAGACGAAGCGCTCGTCCTCGCTGCTCGCGTCGTTCGTGACGCCGTAGGGGTGAGGCGCCTCCCGACCGCCGCCACCGGCACGGGCGGGCGGAGCCTCATCCCTACAATCGCGCCGATGGAGCTCGACGCGCTGATCCGCGCGCTCGCGCCGGGCGACGTGGTCGGGCGGCGCGCGGTCGAGATCCGCGACCTCGCATACGACACGCGCGACATGCACGAGGGCGCGCTCTTCTTCTGCGTTCCCGGCGCGACCAAGGACGGTCACGACCTCGCCCCCGAGGCCGTGGCTGGCGGTGCGGTCGCGCTCGTCGTCGAGCGGCCGCTCGACGTGGCCGTGCCGCAGCTCATCGTCGAGTCGGTGCGCGCTTCGATGGCCGTCGCGGCGGACGCGTTCTTCGAGCGGCCGACGGAGCGCCTCACGGTCGCCGGGGTCACGGGGACGTCGGGCAAGACCACGACGACGTTCCTCCTTCGTTCCATCCTCGAAGCGGCAGGGCGGCGGACGGGGCTGGTGGGAACCGTGGAGTGGGTCGTAGGCGGCGCGGCACGCGCCGCCCTGCACACGACGCCCGAGGCGATCGACCTGCAGCGGCTCTTCCGCGAGATGCTCGACGCGGGCGACGAGGCAGCCGCGATCGAGGCGTCGTCGCACGGGTCGCACTACCGGCGGCTCGACAGGGTGCGCTTCGATGCGCTGGCCTTCACGAACCTCGGGCAGGAGCACCTCGACCTCCACGGCGACATGGAGGAGTACTTCCAGGCGAAGCGCCGCCTGTTCACCGGGCTCGCGCCGCCGCCGGCCGCGGTGAACGTCGGCGACCCGTACGGGCGGCGGCTCGCCGACGAGCTCGCGGGGTCGCACCGGGCGCCGCTCGTCACGTTCGGCCTGCGACCCGAGGCGGAGGTTCGCGCCGACGGGCTCGAGCTCGGCCCGCGCGGGTCGTCGTTCACGGTGGCCGGGATCCCCGTCGAGACCGCCCTGCTCGGGATCTTCAACGTCGAGAACGTCCTCGGAGCCGTTGCGGCCGCGACGCTGCTCGACGTCGACGACGAGGCGATCGCCGAAGGCGTTCGCGCCGTGCGAGGCGTGCCCGGCCGGTTCGAGGCGGTCGACGAGGGCCAGGGCTTCGCCGTGGTGGTCGACTACGCGCACAAGCCGGGTGCGCTCGGTGCCGCGCTCCGTGCCGCGCGGCAGCTCGGCGACGGGCGCCTGACCGTCGTCTTCGGCGCCGGCGGGGACCGCGACCGGACGAAACGGGCGGAGATGGGCCGAACCGCGCGCGACCTTGCCGACCGCGTGATCGTCACGAACGACAACCCCCGCTCGGAGGATCCCCTCGCGATCGTCGAGCAGATCCTGCAGGGGGCGGGAACCGACGTCGAGATCGATCTCGACCGCCGCGCCGCGATCGAGGCTGCGCTCGCCGGGGCCGGCGACGGCGACGTCGTGCTGATCGCCGGGAAGGGCCACGAGCAGGGCCAGGAGATCGCCGCCGAGATCCATCCCTTCGACGACCGCGATGTCGCGCGAGAGGCGCTCGCGCGGCTCCGCGGGGACTAGCGGCAGGATGATCCCGCTCGCGTGGCAGGAGATCGAGGCGCTCCGGCTCGGCCGGCTCGAGGGCGGCGCCCCGGACGGCGTCGTCCGACGGGTCCACGACGACTCGCGCGACGCACGGCCCGGCGACCTCTTCGTCGCCCTCAACACCGGCGTCCGCTTCGTGGAGGAGGCGCAGGCGCGCGGGGCGGCGACGCTCGTCCCAGACGACCAGGAGGCCGCGCTGGCCGCCCTCGCGTCGCTCGTCCGCGGCCGCTCCGACGCGCAGGTCGTCGCGGTGGTCGGCTCGGTGGGGAAGACGACGACGAAGGACGTCCTCGCGGCGCTCTGCGCCGCCGTCACCCCGACCGTCGCGGCGGACGCGAGTCGCAACAACGAGCTCGGACTGCCGCTCACCGTGCTCGGGCTCGAGCCCGAGACCCGGGTGCTCGTCGCGGAGATGGGGATGCGGGGGCTCGGGCAGATCGCGGAGCTCTGCGCGATCGCGCGGCCGACGCTCGCGCTCGTCACCTCGATCGGGCCCGAGCACCTCGAGCTCGTCGGGTCGGTCGAGGACGTCGCGCGCGCGAACGCCGAGGCGATCGAGGCGCTCCCTCCCGGAGGCGTGGCCGTCGTGCCGGCGGACGATCCGCTGCTCGAGCCGTACCTGCGCGACGACGTCGACGTGCGGCAGTTCGACCCCGCGTCCGTCGTCCGGGACGGAGACGCGTGGCGCTTCGTCGTCGGCGGGCGGGAGGTGCGGCTCGTTCTCCCGTTCGCGCAGCGCCACCTCGCGGGAAACGCGCTCGCGGCGCTGACGGCCTACGACGCGCTCGGCCTGCCGCTCGACCGCGCGGCCGAAGGGGCGGCGGCAATTCGGCTGAGCCGCTGGCGCGGCGAGGTGCGCGACCTCCCGGGCGGGGGGCTGGTCGTCAACGACGCGTACAACGCCAACCCGCTGTCGATGCGCGCGGCCCTCGTCGACCTTTCCGAGCGGGCGGCGGGGAGGAGGCGCGTCGCGATCCTCGGTGAGATGGCCGAGCTCGGGGCGGAGAGTTCGCGGTACCACACCGAGATCGCGGAGCTCGTCCGTGAGCTCGGGATCGAGCTCGTCGTCGCCGTCGGCGAGCCCGCGCGCGCCTACCTCGGCGAAACGGAGAAGGGGCTCGCCGTGCCGGACGCAGCCGGGGTCGCCGAGGTGCTCGGAGAGCTGCGGCCCGGCGACGCGATCCTCGTGAAGGCCTCGCGGGCGGTGGGACTCGAAGGCATCCCCGTCCAGATCGAGAAACACTCCCAGGCATGGCACGAGTCCTGATCGCGGGGCTCATCGCGATGGTGATCGCCGTCGCGGTGGGGCCCCAGTTCATCGCGTGGCTCAAGCGCCAGTCGATCGGGCAGCAGATCCGCGAGGAGGGCCCGGCGGGGCACGTCGTCAAGGCGGGGACGCCGACGATGGGCGGGCTGCTGATCCTCGTCGCCGCGCTCGTGCCGGCCCTCGCGGTCTCCCTCTACACAGTGCCGGGGGTGACGATCATCCTCGCGACGCTCGGGTGCGGCCTGATCGGCTTCGTCGACGACTACCTCAAGGTTCGTCGGCGCCGCTCACTCGGGCTGAAGGGTCGCTGGAAGATGCTCGGCCTCGTGCTGATCACCGCCGGGGTCGGCTGGGCGACGACTCAGGTCGGCTACATGGACACGGAGATCTACTTCCCGCTCGTCGACGTCAACATCGACCTGCACTGGCTGTACTTCCCGTTCCTGTTCCTCGTCATCGCGGGCACCTCGAACGCCGTCAACCTCACGGACGGGATCGACGGCCTTGCCGCGGGGACGTGCGCGATCTCCCTGATCACGCTGCTCGCGATCGCGCTGATCGACTGGATCCGCTCGGCCGACACCGTCGCCGGCCGCAGCCACGAGTACCTCGACCTCGCGATCGTCGCGGCCGCGCTGATCGGCGGCGTGATCGGCTTCCTCTGGTTCAACGCGTTCCCCGCGGAGATGTTCATGGGCGACACGGGCTCGATGGCGCTCGGGGGCGCGATCGCGACGCTCGCGATCCTCACCGAGACGGAGGTGCTGCTCGTGTTCATCGGCGGCGTATTCGTGATCGAGGCCGTCACCTGGATCATCCAGATCGCGAGCTACAAACGGACCGGTCGGCGAGTCTTCCTGATCGTGCCGATCCACCACCACTTCGAGATGAAGGCCTGGTCGGAGACCAAGATCATGGTGCGCTTCTGGATCATCGGCGCGATCCTCTGCGCGATCGGCTTCGCCCTCTACTACCGCTACTACCTCCGCTTCCAGCTCTGAGCGGGGCGGGCGAGCGCCGCGCGTGGAAACGCCGGAAGTGAACACCGCGACGAGTCGCGGCGGGTCGTGGCTCGCCGCGCCCGTCGTCGTGTCCGTGCTCTGCATGGTGATCTGGGGCGCGAGCCCGATCGCGACGCGGGTCGCGACCGAGGACATGGAGCCGCTCGTGGTCGCCGTGCTCCGAACCGTGCTCGCCGCGCTCGTCGCGGTGCCGCTCGTCGCGGCCGGCGGGTTGCGCCCGCCCGCGAACCGCCACTCGCGGTTGCTGCTCGCGGTGTCCGCGGCCTCCGCGTTCGTCGTCTTCCCCGTCGTCTACACGGTCGGCCAGGACCGGACCTCGGCGATGCACGGCGTGGCGATCCTCGCCGGGCTGCCGGTCTTCACGGGGCTGTGGGCGGCCCTGGTGATGCGGCGCGTGCCCAGCGCGTGGTGGCTCGCCGGGTGCGCGCTCGCACTCGTGGGGGAGGCCGTGATCATCGCCGTCCGCGACACCGGCGGCGGAGACGACACCGCGACGCTGACGGGCGACCTGATCGTCCTCGGCGCCGCGCTCGCGGTCTCGTCCGGCTACATTGCGGGCGCGTTGCTCGTCCCGCGCGGCGTGCCGAGCGCCACGACGACCTACTGGGGCGTGATCCTCGGGGCGATCGTCCTCGCGCCGCTGGGGATCGGGCTCGCGGCCGGCGGCGAGGTGCCGCACGGCGACCTGGAGTCGTGGGCAGCGCTGCTGTTCCTCGCGGTGATGGTCTCGATCGTCGGCTACGTAGGCTGGTACTGGGCGCTTGCGCGAGGCGGGATGATGCGGATGGCGCCGTTGATGTTCCTCCAGCCGATCTCGGGCCTCGTACTCGCGGCGCTGATCCTGGGCGAGCGGCTCAGCCTCGCGCTCGTGGTCGGGGCCGCGTTCGTGCTCGGCGGCGTCGCGGTCGCGCGCCGCGGGTGAGAAGCGGGGTCAGCGCGGCGCCGGCGGCGCCGAGACGTCCCGCAAGGTGTCGGCGTACGCCTCGACGCCTGCCTTGAGGCGCTCGGTCGGGTGGACGACGTTCCAGCCGTCCCACGCGAGCTCCACCCTTGCGGTGCCGTCGATCGGCGAGACCACCTAAGGCCGATGCGTGGCACCGGCAGGGTCGTCGCGACGGGGTCCCGTTCCCCAGGCGTGGCACGAGCGCGCGGTGCGCCGGCGGTACTGGCGGGCCGACGTGACCCCGGCCGGCCGGCTGGATCGTCGGGGTCGAGTGGGACCCGCTCGGCGTCCAGAGGACGGACAAGGACCGAGACGCGCCAGCTGTCCACGGCAAGTTCTTCTGCAGCATCCCCGGTGCGACGCCGACCGGCGGGTGGATCGTGTAGATCCGCACCGCGCGGATCCCGAGGCGGCCCATCTCGGCGAACCAGCGCGGGTAGTCCGCTGCGGTGATCGTGAGCTCGCCGGGCGCCCACGACGCCTCCGTCGTCCCGTCTCCGCCGCCCGCCCCACGGACCACGACGACCGCAGCCGCCGCGGCAAGAGCGGCGACGGCGACGAGCGCGTATCGGCGGCCGAGGGTGTGCATCGAGAAGCCAGGCGTCCTCTCTGCAGGCATCGGCCTGGGAGCCCCCGCGTCCTTGACCGGCCGACGGCCCACTACGCTTGCCGCGTGACCGATCTTCCGGCTCGCGTCCTCGTTCTCGGGTTGGCGCGCTCGGGACGGGCCGCCCTCGCTGCGTTGCGTGCATACGACGTCGAGGTCGTGGCGTACGACACGTCGGAGTCGGTCGACCACGACGGCCTCGACGCGGCCGTCAGCCAGGACGGCGTCGAGTGAGCTGACGACGTCCACTCCCGAGAACGACGACGCGGCTCGCTGCCGCTGC
>DASSJV010000089.1:0-31531 GCA_035691005.1 Gaiella sp.
AGGAGGATCACGTCCGTCTCCTCGATCTCGCGGTAGGACGACGTCCCGCCGCCCGCTCCGAACACCGTCGCCAGACCGACGACGCTGGGAGCGTGTCAGGTGCGGTTACACGAGTCGACGTTGTTCGTGCCCATCACCTGACGTGCGAACTTCTGCGCCAGGAAGTTCATCTCGTTCGTCGCCTTCGAGCAGGAGAAGAGTCCGAACGACGTCGTGGCGTCCTGGGCGCGCGCGGTCGCGAACCGCTCGGCGACGAGGTCGAGGGCCGCGTCCCACGAGGCGGGACGGAGTTTGTCTCCCTCCCGCACGAGCGGCGTGGTGAGGCGACCGTTGGGCGTGGACATGCTCGGCTCCCTTCCGACGCTGGCGCGGTCCAATCTACCCCCGCCCCCTGGACGGCGCGCCGGGTCGGCCCTCCGCCAGACGGGCGAGCGCGGCGAGCTCCGCGGGCGTGTCGGCGTCGCGGAGCAGCTCGTCGTCGACAGGGAGCGTCGTCGGGTTGACGCCTCGCAGGGAGAGGTTTCCGCCCACCGCCCGCCGCTCGAGCACGCGGAGCAGCGCGCGGGGGTACGCGCCGGGCAGCGGGATGCGCTCGGAGGGAACCGCCTGCGCCTCGCCGAGCGCGCGCAGCGCCGCGGCCGTGACGAGCGGGACGTCGACCGGCAGCGCGACGACGACCTCGTGGCGCGCCACCCGGAGCGCAGCGATCACGCCGTGGATCGGCGCGCGCGAGGCGGCGCCGTCGTCGAGCACGGGAAAGGGCAGCCCGTCCGCCTCCTTGCCGACGACGAGCACCTCGTCGCACGCCTCCTCGAGCAAGCGCCGTCCCCGCTCGAGCAGCGTCCCGTCGCCGAACCGCGCGAGCGCCTTCGGCGACCCGAACCGCTCCGACGCGCCCCCGACCAGCAGGGCGCCCGTGAGGGGCAAGCTCCAGCTCGTGATGTGCGATCCCTCCGGCGCCCCATCGGTCACGGCGCGATGCGCTGCGGGTGCGTGTAGAGGGTGCCGCGGCCGCTGCGGACGAAGCCGCAGAGCGTGATCCCGCGGTCGTCGGCGAGCTCGACCGCGAGCGAGGAAGGCCCGCCGACCGCGACGAGCACCGGGCAGCCCGCCACGGCCGCCTTCTGGACGAGCTCGAACGAAAGACGCCCGCTGACGCAGAGGAGCGACGCGGCGAGCGGCAGGCGGCCGTCGCGGAACGCCCAGCCGACCACCTTGTCCATCGCGTTGTGGCGACCGACGTCCTCGCGGAGGCAGAGCAGCTCTCCGTCGGCGGCGAAGAGGCCGGTCGCGTGCAGGCTGCCGGTCAGCGCGAACGTCGCCTGGGCGGCACGCATGCGATCCGGGAGCCCCGCGACGACGTTGAACGGCACCTCGAGCGCGCTCTCGATGCGCGGCGCCTCGACCTCGACCGCCTCGAGTGCGCCTTTGCCGCAGACGCCGCACGAGGACGAGGTGTAGAAGGAGCGCCGCACCTGGTCGAGCACCGCGCCCGGTGCCTCTACCTCGACCACGTTCGCCGCGAGGTCGTCCGGCAGGCCGGCGTCGACGGGGCGCAGGCCCTCCGTCAGGCAGAAGCCGAGCGCGAGCTCCTCGTCGTCGCCGGGCGTCCGCATCGTCACCGCGACCGGCTCGCCGCCGACCCGGATCTCGAGCGGCTCCTCCACGGCGAGGCGGTCCCGCTCGACGGCCCGGTCGGGGAGGCGCGTGACGTTCACACGCGACGTCGCACCCGGCATCGGCTCCACGGCGAGAGGGTAGTCGGCGTGGCAGGCGGCGGGCCCACCGCCGTGATCAGCGTCGTGCGTCGGCCGGCGGAGGGCCGGCGCCCGGTCGATCCGGACGCCGGCATTCCGGCGGTCAGGCCGCGAGCAGCAGCTGCGCCTCGGCGATCAGCTGCGCCGCCGCGTCCGGGGCGACGCTCTGTGGCGTCTTGTCCCGCACCTGGTCGACGAACGCCTGCAGCTGCGAGCGGTAAGCGGCGACGTTGCCCTGCGCGAGCTTCGCGGTTGCCTGGTCGAGGCGCTTGCGGAGCTGGTCCGCGGTCGTCGCGTCGACGAGGCCCTGCTGCACGTAGTAGTCGAGCAGCGCCTGGAGCTGCGCCATGGTCGCCGGCAGGTCGTAGCGGGCCACGAGCGGGTCGTGGTCGGAGGCGCCGCGGGGGCCGTCGCCCGTGAAGGCCGCCGGCCAGTCGGCGTTCACGTGCGCGACCCGCGCCCGCTCGAGCTCGTCCCCGAGCCGCGGCGTGACGAACTGGTGGTCGAGCGTCTGCGCCTGCCCCTCGAAGACGTACGTGTACGCCGACGCCGGAACCTGCGCGACGAGCGTGTCGAACAGGTTCTCGAGCCCCAGGCCGTACAGCGCCGCGAGCTGGTCGCTGGCGGGGACGAGCGGATCGTCGGGCCGCGGGAAGACGTTCAGGTCGCCCCCTGCGTCGACCCGGGCCTGCGGATCGGCGGCCTGCAGCGCCGCGACGATCGCGGCGAGATACGTCGCCTGCTCGGCCCGCTGCCCGATCCGCGTGTCCGGCCCGGACGAGAAGTGGTTCGACACTGCGTACAGGTCGACCCAGGCGCCGAGGCCGATCCCGTTGCGCCACACGCGGAAGTGCCCGACCTGCGGCGCCCGCGTGAAGACGTTCGACCCGTCCACGCCCGTCGACGTGTCGACGTCGTCCGGGAGGTCGGCGTTGAGCGCCTTCGGGTTCGAGACGTCCGCGTTGTAGGGCAGCGCCGCCCCGCGATAGGTGACGCCGGGAGTCGACCCGAGCACCGGGTCGCCCGGGGCGACCGGCAGGAGCTGCACGCGGTCGGTGCGGTACAGGAACGCGGCGACGATGCCCCGGTCGTCCGCGCCGTTGCGGTCGTACGCCGCGTCGTAGGCGGGCCCGCCGACCGCGGCGATCCGCAGCGCGAGCTCCTGGAGCGTGTCCGGCTTGCCGTCCGCGTCGTTCGTCGCGCCGCATTGCAGCGTCCCGGCCGAGACGGTGCAGATGTCCTGGTCCTCGGCCTCCTGGACGAGCAGGAGGTCCGGCCCGTGCAGGTCGTTCGCGACCTCGGACGCGAGCGCGCCGAGGTGCTCGTCGTACGCCGCCAGGCTCTCCGGGACGTAGTCGAACGGCGGCGAGACCCCCGGGCAGCCGGCGTTCCCGGTGAAGTCGCAGCCGTCGAACGGGTCGTCGCGGTAGTCGTAGAGGTTCTCGACGTTGAAGTTAGCGATGCTGTATGCGCCCTTCCGGTCGAACGCGGTCGGCGGCGCGTTCAGCGACGGGTCGACGCCGTGCGAGAACTCCGGCTGGTCGGACGGGTTGATGCGGTACTTGTCGAAGGAGAAGTCCACGCCGCCGACGACGGCCGCGTCGAGGGAGTCGAAGGCACGCGCGGGAGGCAGCAGCGCCAGGTTGTCCCCGGCCGTCGCCTTGACGCCCAGCGGGCCGAGCAGGATCCGGTAGCCGTTGCCGTCGTCCACGAGCGGCGGCTCGTTGTCGAGCGGGTGCGCGTCGCGGAACGCGCGCCGGGCGTACGGATCGCTCCGCTGCGCGACCGCCGAGTCGCCGCGGACGAGCCACACCTCACTGTCTGCGGTCGAGGAGAACACGTCGCGTGCGCCCGTCACGAGCGCGCCGGCCGGGACGCGCCCGCGCATTCCCTCGCGGCGCTCCCAGTAGCGGTCCGCGTCGGTGAGGTCGTCGGGTGGATCGGCCGTGAAGGCCGGTGCGACGACGTCCACGTCGAGCATCGGGTTGACGAGCTGCTCGAGCGACGCGCCCGACAGCTCCGTCATCCAGAAGAACTCCGACACATGCGCGCGGATGATCACCTCGTCGCCGACGCGCGGAACGTACCCGCCGATCAACGACGTGAAGCTGCCCATGAAGACGAAGATCCCGTCCGAGGTGGTCTCGTCGCCGTCCGACCTGGCCAGGGTGTCCTGGAGGAAGAACCCGTTCTGCGAGGCGCCCGCCGACGTGCGCGCGAGCGTCGTCTGGGTGATCACGCCGCGGACGAAGTAGAGCGTGCTCGAGCTTCCGTTGCCGGTCGGCGGCGCGAGCGTCGAGCGGAACGTCGGCCCGTCCGCGAGATCGGAGACCGAGCCCTGGACGTCCGAGACGCGGAGCACCTGCTGGACGCTCACCGTCGTCGTGCAGCTCCCGGTCTGCGGGCTCGCGTCGTCGTTCGCAGCGTCGAACTCGACGGCGTAGGAGCCCACAGGGACGTTCGCGTCGACGCTCAGCGTCCCCGTCGCCGTCCCGCCGTCGCTCGAGGCCGGCGTGACGCCCGTGAGCGCGATCGAGCCGGCGCCCGGCGCGGGCGTGACGGAGCCGAGCGTCAGCGAGGTGACCGTCCCGTCGGGGTCCGTCGCCGAGATCGCGGCCGTGCCGGCGGTGCCCTGCAGCACGGAGAGCGACGCGGGACACGAGACGACGACGCCGTTGTGGCTTCCGAGCCCGCCGAACGTGTTCGTCGGGAACCCGTCCCAGTCCGTGGCCGGGTCGAACGCGTCCGCACCGTTCGCGTCGCCGTCGGTGATCGTCGCCTTGCGGCGCAGGGTGTTGTCGGCCGTGCTCGCGTCGCCCGAGCCCCACTCGCTCCCCGGGTCGACGCCGACCTGCCCGATCACGTCGAGCACCGCCGTCCCCTTGCGCAGGACGACGGCGTCGTCGCCGTTGAACCAGCCGGAGCCGTTCGTCTGGTCGGCGGCCGCGAGGATCGCGGCGTCCGCGGCCGACTGCGCGAGGACGTACACGTCGCCGTCGGCGACCGTGCCGGTCAGGTTGATCGTGAGGCCCGCGCTCGCGCTGCCGTTGAAGAACATCTGGACGCTGTAGCCCGCCGTCGCGAGGTTCACGGCGGCGCCGGTCCCGTTGTAGATCTCGAGCGCCTTGTTGTTCGACGTCCCCTCGACGTACTCGGAGAAGAAGAGGTCGGACGAGGCGGCGGACGCGCTGGATGCGCCGAACAACGCGCACGCGAGCAGGACGAGGGCAAGGGCGAGGCTACGTCGCATGGCTGGTCTCCCCTGAGAGTCGCTGACGAACGGCAGGGCAGAGCTTACGGGAGGTCGTCGCGCGATGTCCGACCTCGAGTCGGACTCCGACGGGCTACTCGACCGTGACCGTCTTCGCGAGGTTCCTTGGCTGGTCGACGTTCAGGCCGCGCAGGCGCGCGATGCGGTACGCGAGGAGCTGGAGCGGGACGACCGCGAGCACGGCCGAGAGGAAGGCCGGCGCTTTCGGCACGTAGATCACGTCGTCCGCGTGGTGCTGGATGTCCTCGTTCCCGTCGGAGGCGATCGCGATGACGTGCGCGCCGCGGGCGCGCACCTCCTGGATGTTCGAGACGAGCTTCTCGTACACGCGGTCCATCCTCGTGGCGACGACCACCACGGGCGTGGTCTCGTCGAGCAGGGCGATCGGCCCGTGCTTCATCTCGCCGGCGGAGTACGCCTCGGTGGGGATGTACGAGATCTCCTTGAGCTTCAGCGCGCCTTCGAGCGCGACCGGGAGCCCGATGTTGCGCCCGAGGTACAGGAAGAACGGCCGGTCGTGGAAGCGGCGCGCGATCTCGTCGATCGGATGGTCGCCGTCGAGGAACTCCTGGATCTTCGCGGGAAGCGCGTACACCGCGTTGACGATGTACTCGAGCTCGCCGGGGGGGAGCGTCTCGCGCACCTGCGCGAGCTTGAGCGCCACGAGGAACAGGAGGCTGAGCTGCGCGGTGAACGTCTTCGACGCCGCGACGCTCACCTCGAGCCCCGCTCGCGTGTACAGCACGGACTCGACCTCGCGCGTGATCTGCGACCCCATCATGTTGGTGATCGCGACCGTGTGCGCGCCCATCCCGCGTGCGAGCTTCATCGCCTCGATCGTGTCGCGCGTCTCACCCGACTGGGAGATGCCGATCACGAGCGTGTCGCGGTCGAGCACCGGGTTGCGGTAGATCCACTCGGACGCGATGTCGTGCTCGACCGGGACGCGGCCCCACTCCTCGATCGCGTAGCGCGCCGCGACCGCGGCGTGGTAGCTCGTCCCCGCGGAGAGGATCACGATGCGGCTCAGCTCGCGGAGCTCGTCGTCGTCCATCCCGAGCCCCTCGAGCACGAGGCGCCCCTTGCGGAGCCGGTCCCCGATCGTCTCGGCGACGGCCTCGGGCTGCTCGTGGATCTCCTTGAGCATGAAGGTCTCGTAGCCCCCCTTGACCGCGCCCTCGTCGTCCCAGTCGAGCTCGACGACGTCGTGCTCCACCGACGCACCATCGGACGCCCGCAGGAAGCTCGAGCCCGCGGCCGTGACGATCGCTACCTCGCCGTCGTTCGGGAACTGCACGACCCGCGTCTCCCGCAGGAATGCGGCCGCGTTCGAGGCGAGGTACGTCTCGCCGTCGGCGAGGCCGACGACCATCGGGCACTGAAGGCGGGCGCCGACGAGGACGCCGGGATGCTCGCGGTGGATCGCGACGAACGCGAAATGGCCCTCGAGCTCGGCGTACGCGAGGCGCACGGCCTCGACCAGGTCGCCGTTGTAGTGCTCCTCGACGAGGTGCGTCACGGTCTCGGCGTCCGTCTCGGAGGAGAAGGCGTGGCCGGACTCGAGCAGGCGCTCGCGCAGCTCGCGGTAGTTCTCGACGATGCCGTTGAGGACGATCGCGAGCTTCTCGGGCTCCTCGGTCGCGAGCGGGTGCGCGTTCTCCTCCGTCACGCCGCCGTGCGTCGCCCAGCGCGTGTGCCCCAGACCCGTGGTGGCCGGCGACGAGTAGGCCTCCGCGCGCTCGCGAAGGTTGGCGAGGTTCCCGACCGCGCGGGTGTAGCGAAGGCCGTCCTCTTCGAGGAGCGCGATGCCCGCCGAGTCGTACCCGCGGTACTCGAGCCGCTGCAGGCCGTGGAGCAGCAGCGGCTGGCATTCGCGGGGACCGACGTATCCGATGATCCCGCACATCGTGGCTCCTCTCGTCGCGCCTCTCCCGCCGGCGAGCCTGCCCCGGTCCGACCCGTTTGCAGGGAGTTCAGGCGGTCTCAGCCTCCCGTCGGACGAGATCGGCGATGCTACCACAGAGGGCTTCGGCCTCTTCCGCGGTCGCCATCTCGGCGAGCACGCGGATCAGCGGCTCGGTGCCCGAGGGCCGCACGAGCACCCTTCCGCGCCCCTCGAGCTCGGAGTTGAGCCTGGCGACCTCCTGCTCGACCGCAGCCGGCACCTCCGGATGCTCGATGCGGACGTTCTCCTTCACCTGGGCGTAGCTCGGCATCGCCGCGGCCGCGTCCGCCAGCGGCCGCCCGTCGAGCGCGCGGCACAGGGCGAGCGCGGCGGCGAGTCCGTCGCCCGTGACGTGCCCGTCGAGCACGATCAGGTGGCCGGACTGCTCCCCGCCGAGCGTGCCGCCCTCGGCCCGCAGCGCCTCGAGCACGTAGCGGTCGCCGACGTCGGTCGTCACGACCCGGATGCCGCGCTCCTCCATCAGCCGGTGGAACCCGAGATTCGTCATCGTCGTGACGACGACGAGCTCGGGGTCGAGCGCGAGCGCGCAGATCGCCAGGATCTGGTCGCCGTCGACCATCTCGCCGGATGCGTCGACCGCGAGCATCCGGTCGCCGTCCCCATCGAACGCGACGCCGAGGTCGTACGACCCCGCCTGCACGGTCGAGCGGAGCAGCGAGAGGTCGGTCGCGCCGCAGCCCACGTTGATGTTCGTGCCGTCCGGGGCGCTCGCGATCGGCGTCACCGCCGCTCCGAGCCGCTCGAACACGGCCGGTGCGATCCCGGAGTACGCCCCGTTCGCGCAGTCGACCGCGATCCGCAGCCCGCCGAGATCGGAGCCGAAGTGGTCGACCACGTGGTCGACGTACCCCGCCGCGGCGTCCTCGACGCGCTCGACCGAACCGCCACCGGGGCCCGCGGCGTCCATCAACGCCTCGATCTCCAGCTCGTCCTCGTCGCTGAGCTTGTGCCCTTCCCGGTCGAAGACCTTCACGCCGTTGTACTCCGGCGGGTTGTGCGACGCGGAGACGACGAGCCCGAGGTCCTGCGCGAGCAGCGCGACGGCCGGCGTCGGCAGCACGCCGGCGAGCACCGCGGTGCCCCCGGCATCGACGATTCCGCGCGCGAGCGCCTCCTCGAGCTCGGGCCCGGAGCCGCGTGTGTCGCGGCCGACGAGCACGCGACCGCGCCCGGACCACAGCGTCACCGCGCGGCCGACGCGCTCGACCAGCTCGGGCGTCAGCGTCTCGCCGACGACCCCACGCACGCCGTCGGTGCCGAACCACCGCCTGCGGCGGGCTCCGCCTCCGGCGAGCCTCGCGTCCGGATGTAGACCCCGAGTCTCCCTCACGACGATCTCCCCACCGACCAACAGTGGCCGGTCGAGCTGCTTCCCACAAGGGAAGCGCCTAGCGCTTGCTGAACTGCGGCGCCTTGCGCGCCTTGTGCAGGCCGGCCTTCTTGCGCTCGACCTTGCGGGCGTCCCGCGTGAGGAAGCCCTGCCGCTTTAGCGGCACGCGGAGCTCCGGATCGGCCTCGACGAGAGCACGTGCGATCCCGTGGCGGACGGCGCCCGCCTGGCCGCTGATCCCGCCGCCGTGCACGCGCACGCGCAGGTCGTAGCGGCCCTCGGCCTCCGCGACCCGGAGCGGCGCGAGCGCGAGCGTCCGCTGCGACGCGCGCGGGAAGTACTCCTCGATCGTGCGGCCGTTGACCCAGGTGCTCCCGTCGCCGGGACGCAGGATCACGCGTGCGACCGACGTCTTGCGCTTGCCGGTGCCGCGATACGACGCGAGCTCTGCCACTAGACCTCGAGCTCCTTCGGCGCCTGAGCGGCGTGCGGGTGCTCGGGGCCGGCATAGACCTTCAGTTTCCGGAGCTGCGCGGCAGCGAGCCGGTTCTTCGGGAGCATCCCCTTGACCGCCTTGCGGATCACCTCGGTCGGCCGGCGCTCGAGCTGCTCGCGCAGCGTGCGCTCCTTGAGGCCACCCGGGTACCCGGAGTGCCACCGCACCATCTTCTCGTCGAGCTTCTTGCCGGTCACGTGGATCTTCCCGGCGTTGACGACGACCACGAAGTCGCCGGTGTCGACGTGCGGCGTGTACACCGGCTTGCCCTTGCCGCGGAGCGTGTCCGCGATCGCGGTCGCCAGGCGGCCCAGGGTCTTCCCCTCGGCGTCCACGACGTACCAGTCGCGCTGGATCTCGCCCGGCTTGGCGGTGTAGGTCGTCATCGCTCGGAAAGAGGGCAGTCGGGTGACCGCCGGCGGCGGAGTGTAGCAGGCCCGCGGCGCCACCTCGTTGGGGTCAGCCATCGGGGCTCCGCACATTCCTGCGGGGAACCACCAGCCGATGCGGTCGAAGGGCGATTCACTCGCCCGAGAGGCCAACGCCGCTCAGCGAGTGCGGGCGCCGAAGGAGGGGCCCCGTGGGGGAACCATGAGGTTCCCCCACGTTCTAGACCGCGATCTCGGCGGGGAGCTCCACGGTCGTGGGCTCGGGTGCGAGCTCGTGCCTCGCCCGCACGTCCATGTACACGTACGCGGTCACGAGGGCGACGTACGGCAGTGCGAACGCGTAGACGACGCCCGCGACGAGGTTGAGCAACGCCAGGGACGAGTTCGACGCGAAGATCAGGAGCGCCCCGAGGAGCGGGCCGGCGACGAGCGCAATCACGGTGCTCAGGCCCACGAGCGAGCCGACCCGGATCCAGTGCCCCCGCACGAGCGCGCCGCTCCGCCGCAGCGCCGCGCGGCGCGACAGGTCGTCGAGCTCGACGACCGGCGCCAGCAGCGACCAGCGGACGGCGAGCCAGATCGCGATCGGGATCAGGAACCCCGTCGTCGTCAGCGCGACCCAGATCACGGAGACCACCCCAACGGTCGCGAGCAGCGGCGCGAGACGGCGGCGCGCGAAGCGGTAGGCGTCGATCGCGCCGACCTCGCGGCCGCTGTCGAGCTCGACGAGCGCGCGGGTCGTCGCCGTCTGGACGACGGCGAAGGCGCCGAGGGTGAGCAGCAGCCCGATCACCAGGGAGAAGTACGTGACGAGCCCCGCGAGGTCGCCGGTGACGCTCCCGAAGGCGTCCGCCAGCTGCAGCAGGAGCCACTGGAGGACGGTGATCGCGAGCACGACGGGGATGAGAAGCACGCCGAGCCCGAGGAAGAGCGGCAGGTGGCCGACGTACATCCGCGCCGAGGCGGAGAGGATCTGGCCCCACGCCCGCCGCCGGGGCACGCGAAGCGGCGCGACCGGAGTCCAGGTCGCCTTGACGATCGCGAAGACCAGCAACGCCACGAGGAGCCCCACCACGAGGAGCGTCGCGGCCGGGTTCCGCAGGAGCTTGATCAGCGCCGACGAGCCACGCTCGACGCTCGAGCAGAAGAAGTCGGTCGCGCCCGTGCCGAGGAGCCCGCCGGTCGGCACCGCATAGCTCCGGTCGCGCCAGCCGTCAGCCCACTCGATCGGCGCCGTCCACTGCGTCTTCAGGTTCGGCCCCGTCGGGCCGTTGAAGAACGCCTGCTGGAGCTCGCCCCAGCGGCCCTCGTAGGTGATCCAGGGGTAGGCGGAGGCGGCGGCCGCGGAATCGCTCGGGATCGTGCGGACGAGCGGGCGGATCTCGTCGTGCGGCCCACGCGTGTCGTCGCACCCGACGCCGGCCTCGGCCGAGCTGCCGATGTACAGCGCCTCGGTGAACTTGTTCGCATGCGAGCCCGCAGCGGGATAGACGACCGGATGTGTCCCGGCGACCACCTCGAGCTTCTCGTCCCCCCACGCGGCGCGCTCCGCGCCCTCGTGCGAGCTGTAGCCGACCTCGGTGGGATGCGCCACACGGAGAGCCTCCGACGCGTCCGGGGCCTCGAAGACGAGCTGGATCATCTCCCAGTCGCCTTCGTGTGTGTTGTTGAAGTCGTTGAACGCATAGAAGAACCAGTACTGCAGGGCGAGCTGTCCCGGCGCGGACGGATCCGTCGCGACGTGCGCGTAGACGGTCGGCGACGACCCCTGCTCGATCCTGCGCGCCCATCTCTCGTAGTCGCAGCCGGGGTCGAGCGCGTTGCCGGGGAAGTCGAGGTGGTACTCGTAGAGCCCTGCGAGGTCCTTCGCGGTCGGCCCGATCTTGACCAGGTCGCTCGGGCTCCACGGCCCGCGCAGCGCGACGGTCGGTTCGCCGAACAGGCGGTCGACGTCCATCGGCCGGTATGGCTCGCCGGGCCCGCACTCCTCCTGCTGCTCGACGAGCCGGACGACGGGCGCGTACTTCTCGGCGAGGTCCTGCTCGGCGTCGGCGAGCGCGGACGAGGCGCAGACCCCCCCGCAGAGTGCGACGAGCGCGAGCCCGATGAGGAGCCGGCGGGGCACCCGGTGGAGCGTAGGGCGGCCCGCGGACGATCTCACGTGCTTGGATCGCAATGGTGAAGCTCGTTCGGCAGCGGGTCGTCGCCCACGGACGTGTCCAGGGCGTTTGGTTCCGCGAGAGCGCCCGGCGGCAGGCCGAGCGCCACGGGCTCGCCGGCTGGGTGCGGAACCGACCGGACGGCACCGTCGAGGCGGAGCTCGAGGGCCCGGCCGAGGAGGTCGAGCTCGTCGCCCGCTGGTTCGCACACGGCCCTCCGGACGCGCGCGTCGGCCGGCTCGAGGTCACCGAGCTGCCGCCGGCCGGCGGACAGGGCTTCTCGGTGGACTAGTATCGAGTCGACGAACCGGGGAGCTCGGGCGACCGGGCTGAGAGGGCGGCTGACGGCCGCCGACCCGCAGAACCTGATCTGGGTAATGCCAGCGGAGGAACGGACGTGGAGGAGCTCGATGCGGTGGTCGTGGCCTCGGGGGAGGGTCCCGAGTTGACGCTGCCGCCGGCGGAGACGGTCGTCGCGGCGGACGGCGGCCTCCTGCGCGCCCGCGCGCTCGGTCTCGGCGTGGACGTCGTCGTCGGCGACCTGGACTCGGCGACACCCGAGGCGCTCGCCGCGGCGGAGGCCGAGGGCGCAAGGATCGTCCGTCACCCGCAGGCGAAGGACGCGACCGACCTCGAGCTCGCGCTCGACGAGGCCGTCGCGCTCGGAGCGCGGCGCGTCCTCGTCGTCGCGAGCGCCGGCGGACGGCTCGACCACCTACTCGGCTCTGTCCTTCTTCTCGCCGAGGAGCGCTACGCGGGGCTCGAGCTCGACGCGCACGTCGGGGACGCGCTCGTCCACGTCGTGCGGGGCGAGCGCACCCTGCGCGGCGCGCCGGGCGAGCTCCTGACGCTCGTGCCGCTCGGCGGAGCCGCCGACGGCGTCACCACCGACGGGCTCGAGTACCCCCTCCGCGGCGAGACGCTCGCGCCCGGCACCACGCGGGGCGTCTCGAACGTCTTCCTCGAGACCGAGGCGCGCGTGACGCTCGAGCGCGGCGTGCTCCTCGCGATCCGTCCCCAGGGAGCGCCGTCGTGACGCGGCCTGCAACGGTCTGTTGCAAGGTCGGCGTGGCGGTCGTGACGGCGGTCGGGGCGGTTGCCCTCGCGGCGGGCTGCGGGGGCGGCGGCGAGGCGCCGAAGGAGGTCGTGCTCGTCACGCACGACTCGTTCGCGATCTCGAAGGACGTCAAGGCGGCCTTCGAGCGCGAGAGCGGCCTCACGCTCCGGATCCTCCAGGGCGGCGACGCGAACGAGATGCTGAACCGGGCGCTGCTCACCGCGGGCGACCCGCAGGGCGACGCGATCTTCGGGATCGACGACAGCGTCCTCTCACGGGCAGTGGACGGCGACCTCCTCGACGCGTACCGGTCCCCCGAGCTCGCGGCCGTCCAGCCCGACTTCTCGTCGCCCGATCGCCACGTCACGCCGATCGACCACGGCGAGGTGTGCCTGAACGTCGACCGGGCCTGGTTCGCGTCCCATCGGATCCCCCCGCCGAAGACGCTCGCCGACCTCGTCGAGGCGCGCTACCGCAACCTGCTCGTCGTCGAGAATCCCGCGACGTCCTCGCCGGGCCTCGCGTTCCTGCTGGCGACGATCGCGACGTACGGCGACCGCTGGGAGGCGTACTGGCGCGCACTCCGCGCGAACGGCGTCCTCGCGGTCGACGGCTGGGAAGAGGCGTACACGCAGCAGTTCTCGGGCGCTGCGGGGAGCCCCGGCAAACGGCCGATCGTCGTCTCGTACGCGTCGAGCCCCGCCGCCGAGGTGATCTTCGCCTCGAAGCCGACGACGACCGCTCCGACCGCGGCCGTGGAGGACGGCTGCTACCGGCAGGTCGAGTACGCGGGTGTCCTGCGCGGGGCGCGGAACGAGGAGGGCGCGAAGGAGCTGATCGACTTCCTGCTCTCGCGCCGCTTCCAGGCCGACGTGCCCGGGTCGATGTTCGTCTACCCCGTGCGCGAGGGTGTCGCGCTGCCCGAGGCGTTCGTGAAGTACGCGCTCGTCCCGCAAGACCCTCTCGCCCTCCCCGCCGCCGAGATCGACGCGAACCGCGACCGCTGGCTCGCCGCGTGGACCGACGTCGTCGTGCGCTGAGCCCCGGCCAGCGCGCCGCGCGGGCCGCGACGGTCGCGATCCCCGTCGCGTTCCTCGCGGTCTTCTTCGCGTGGCCGCTCGTCGCGATCCTCGAGCGCAGCCTCGTCACCGACGGGACGCTCGACGTGCCGTGGGACGTGCTCACCGCGGAGTCGACCCGCGAGATCGCCTGGTTCACGCTCTGGCAGGCGACCGTCTCCACGATCCTCACGCTGCTTGCGGGGCTCCCGCTCGCGTGGGCGCTCTCCCGCTTTTCCTTCCCCGGACGCTCCCTCGTCGAGGCGCTCGTGCTCGTCCCGTTCGTCCTCCCCACGGTCGTCGTCGCGACCGCGTTCGTCGCGCTCCTTCCGGACGGGATGGAGCACTCGGTCTGGGCGATCCTCCTCGCGCACGTCTTCTTCAACGTCGCCGTCGTCGTGCGGATCGTCGGCGCGTACTGGGCCGCGCTCGACCGGCGGCTCTGGGACGCGGCCGTGACGCTCGGCGCGGGGCCCGGCCAGCGGCAGCTGCGACTCACGCTGCCGCTGCTCGCGCCCGCGCTCGCCTCCGCCGCGTCGATCGCGTTCCTCTTCTGCTTCACGTCGTTCGGGGTGATCCTCGTGCTCGGGGGGATCCGCTACGCGACGCTCGAGACGGAGATCTACAACCAGGCGGCCCGCCTCTTCGACCTGCGGACCGCGGCCGCGCTCGCGCTGATCCAGCTGGCGGCCGTCGCCGCCGTCGTGATCGTCTCGGGCGTGCTCGAGCGGCGGCTCGGCGGCGGGCGGCGCAGGGGCGGGCGGGCGCCGCACCCGGTGCGCGGGGAGCGCCTCGTGGTCGGCGCGGTGGTCGGCGTCTCGCTCCTCCTTCTCGCGCTCCCGCCCGCGGCGCTCGTCGTCCGTTCGCTGCAGGTCTCGGGAGGCTACGGGCTGCGTCATTTCGCGTCGCTCTTCGACACGACCCCGGCACTGCTCGTCACGCCGTGGCACGCGGTCGTCAACTCGCTGCTCTTCGCCACGGCGGCGACCGCGATCGCGCTCGGCGTCGGCGTGCCTGCGGCGCTCGCGATCGCCCGCGGCAGCCGCGGGCTCGACGTCACGTTGATGCTACCGCTCGGCGCGTCGGCGGCGATGCTCGGCTTCGGCTTCCTGCTCGCGTTCGGCGACCCGCCGCTCGACATCCGCTCCTCGCTCGTGATCGTGCCGCTCGCGCAGGCGCTCGTCGCCACGCCGTTCGTCGTCCGCTCGCTCGTGCCCGCGCTCCGCGCCCGCGACCCGAGGCTGCCGGAGGCTGCCGCCGTGCTCGGCGCGACACCCGCGCAGGTGCGCCGCGAGATCGAGCTGCCGCTGGTCGCCCGGCCACTCGCGGTGGCGGCGGGCCTCGCGTTCGCGGTCGCCCTCGGCGAGTTCGGGGCGACGGTCTTCGTCTTCCGTGCCGACTGGCCGACCGTGCCGGTCGCCATCGTCCGATTCCTCGGGCGCCCGGGGGAGGACAACGTCGGCACCGCGATGGCGCTCTGCGTCGTGCTGATGGCGCTCGTCACCGTCGTCGCGCTCGTCTCACAGCGCGCGCTCGGGCGAGGCGCCCGGTGAGGCTCGCGCTGGATCACGTCGACGTCGAGCTCGACGGCCGGCGAATCGTCGAGGACGTCTCGCTCGAGGTCGCCTCCGGGGAACGCCTCGCCCTGCTCGGTCCGAGCGGCGCGGGCAAGTCGACCCTTCTGCGCGTCGTCTCGGGTCTCGAGCGGCCGACCGCAGGGCGGGTTCTCATCGACGGCGCCGATGTGACGGGCGTGCCGGCGCATCGGCGCGGGATCGGGCTCGTGTTCCAGGATGCGGCACTCTTCCCGCACCGCACGGTCGCGGAGAACGTCGGCTTCGGCCCCAAAGTCGCGGGCCTGCTGCGAGCGGAGCGGGCCGCGCGCGTCGCCGAGGCGCTCGCGCTCGTCGGGCTCGAGGACGCGGGGGCGCGCGACCCGACGACCCTCTCGGGGGGCGAGGCGCAGCGGGTCGCCCTGGCGCGGGCCCTCGCGCCGCGACCCGGCGCGCTGCTCCTGGACGAGCCGCTCGGAGCCCTCGACGGGCCGCTCCGCCTTCGCCTACAGGAGGATCTCCGCGCCCTGTTCGAGCGTCTCTCCCTGACGGTCGTGCACGTCACCCACGACGTCGGCGAGGCGTTCGCGCTCGGCGACCGCGTCGCGATCCTCCGCGCGGGCCGGGTCGCCCAGGTCGCGCGGCCGGACGAGCTGTGGGCGCGCCCGGCCGACGACTGGGTCGCCCGGTTCCTCGGCATGCGCAACGTTGCACGCGACGGAGACCGCGCGACGGTCACGCGCCCCGAGGCGGTGCGCCTCGTCCCCGGCAGCGGTGCGACGGTGCTCGCGGCCGACCGGGACGGGCCGCTCGTCCGGTTCCGGCTCCGGCGGGACGACGGGGTCGAGCTCGAGGCGGTGGCGCTCGGCGACGCGGCCGAGCCCGGCGCGAGGGTCGGCGTCGAGATCGACCCGGCAGGGGTGCTGGAGGTTCCGGTGTGGGAGGCAGGTCTCTAGCCCGGCGTTTCCACCGAGTCGAGGAACGCCAGCACCCGCTCTGTGAGCAACGACGCGGCGACGGCGTCGTACGCCGCGAGCGAGGAGTCGGCGAAGAGGTGCTCCTCCCCGGGGTAGAGGAACAGCTCGGCCTGGTCGGTGGAGCCGACGAGGGCCCGCGCGGCGTCGAGGTCCTCGGTGAAGAACGGGTCCGCCTCCTTACCGTGCACCTGCACCGGCACGTTCGCGGGCCACGCATCGCCGAACTCCGAGACCGGCAGGCACGCGGACATCAGCAGGGCGCCGCGCGCGCCGGGCCGGGTCTGCGCAAGCTGCTGGGCGGCCATGACGCCGAAGGAGAACCCGGCGTAGACGACCTCGGAGCCCATCCCGTCGCCGGCCGCCACGCCGCGCTCGGCCAACGCACCGAACCCGACGTCGCGGGCGAAGGCCATGCCCTCGTCGATCGTGTCGAACGTGCGCCCGTCGAACAGGTCGGGCGCGTGCACGGTGTGCCCGGCCCGGCGGAGGTCGTCGGCGAACGACTGCACTCCCTCGGTCAGCCCCTGGACGTGGTGGTACAGGACAACTTCGCTCATTCGCTGCTCCTCCCGTATTGATCCAAGTTATTGGAACGTTCCACGATGCTAGCTTGTTCGTCCATGGCTGGCAAGCGGCCACCGGACTACGACCTCGCCGATCGGATCGCGCTCACGACGCCCTCCCAGGTGAAGGCGATCGGTCATCCCCTCCGCACGACGATCCTGAGCCTGCTCCACGAGCGGGCGGCGACGGTGACCGAGCTCGCGGGCGCGCTCGAGCGGCCGAAGAGCACCGTCGCCCACCACGTCAAGGTGCTCGCCGACGCCGGACTCGTGCGGGTGGTCCGGACGAGGCGGGTGCGGGCGATCGACGAGCGGTTCTACGGTCGCGCGGCACGACTGTTCTACGTGGCTGTCGAACGGGGCTCGGCCGGCGACGACCTGCCCCGGGACTTCAACGACTTCGAGGTGGCGGCGCGGGAGTCAGGCGATGCGTACCGCGACGGGAAGCTGTGGGGTTTCATCCGCCACGCCCGGATCTCGGAACAGCAGGCATCGACGTTCTGGGAGCGGATGGCGGAGCTGGTGACGGAGTTCGATCAGCTTCCGCGGTCGGGCGAGACCGTCTACGGGTTCGCGGTCGGCGTCTATCCCACCGACCATCCGACCCTCCCGCGCAGCGACGACTGAGGTCCGTTCGGCCGTGCGCTACTCCCACTCGATCGTGGCGGGCGGCTTCGAGGTGAGGTCGAGGGCGACGCGGTTCACGCCCGGCACCTCGTTGACGATCCGGCTCGCGATCGTGTCGAGGAGCTCGTAGGGCAGGCGCGCCCAGTCCGCCGTCATCGCGTCCTCGGAGGTGACCGCGCGGATCACGACCGGGTACGCGTACGTCCGCTCGTCGCCCTGCACCCCCACGGAGCGGATCGCGGGGAGCACGGCGAAGCACTGCCACAGCGCGCCGTAGAGGTCGGCGCGACGGATCTCCTCGAGGAGGATCGCATCCGCGTGGCGCAGGAGCTCGAGGCGCTCCTCCGTCACGTCCCCGATGATCCGGATCGCGAGGCCGGGGCCGGGGAATGGATGGCGCCACACCATCCGCTCGGGGAGGCCGAGCTGCTCCCCGACGCGGCGCACCTCGTCCTTGAACAGCGAGCGGAGCGGCTCGACGAGCTCCATCCGCATGTCGGCGGGCAGTCCGCCGACGTTGTGGTGCGACTTGATCTTCGCCGCCACACCGACGTCGCCGCCCGACTCGATCACGTCGGAGTACAGCGTCCCCTGGACGAGGAAGCGGACGTTCCCGAGCTTGCGCGCCTCGTCCTCGAAGACGCGGATGAACTCCTCGCCGACGATCCGGCGCTTCTCCTCGGGCTCCGACACGCCGGCGAGGCGGGCGAGGAAGCGATCCCGCGCGTCGACGTGGACGAGCGGCACATGGAAGTGCGAGCCGAAGGTCTCCACCACCTGCTCCGCCTCGTTCTCCCGAAGCAGCCCGTGATCGACGAACACGCAGGTGAGCTGGTCGCCCACGGCCTTGTGCACGAGAAGCGCCGCGACCGCGGAGTCGACGCCGCCCGAGAGCCCGCAGATCACCTTCTCGGAGCCGACCTGCGCCCGGATCCGCTCGACCTGCTCCTCGATCACCGCGGCCGGCGTCCACGCAGGCGGGGCGCCGGCGACCTCGTAGAGGAAGCTCTCGAGGATGCGCTGTCCCTGCGGCGTGTGGACGACCTCCGGGTGGAACTGCACGCCGTAGAGCCCCCGCGCAGGATCCTCGAATGCCGCGATCGGGGTCGTCTCGGACGACGCCGTCACGGTCGCGCCCGGCGGCGCGGCGGTGACCGAGTCGCGGTGGCTCATCCACACCACCTGGTCGGGCTGAAGATCGCGGAACAGCGCGCCCGTCGGCTCGAGCTCGACCTCGGCCTTCCCGAACTCCGAGACCTCGTTCGACTCGACGGTGCCGCCGAGCTCGCGCGCCATCAGCTGCATCCCGTAGCAGATGCCGAGCGTCGGCACGCCGAGCTCGAAGATCGCGGGGTCGGCGAGCGGGGCGCCCTCGGCGTACACCGAGGCGGGGCCTCCGGAGAGGACGAGCGCGAGCGGCTCGCGCGCGCGGATCTCCTCGGCGCCGAGCCGGTGCGAGACGAGCTCGGAGTAGACGCGGGCCTCCCGGACCCTGCGTGCGATCAGCTGGCTGTACTGGCCCCCGAAGTCGAGCACGAGCACGGGCCGCTCCCGCGCGGACGGCTCGGGCGCCGGGAAGGGGATGACCTCAGCCTCGGCGATAGTTCGGCGCGTCCTTCGTGATCGTGACATCGTGCGGGTGACTCTCGCGGAGGCCCGCGCCGGTGATCCGGACGAAACGCGCCTGCTTCAGGTCCTCGAGCGTCGGGGTGCCGCAGTAGCCCATCGCCTGCCGCAACCCGCCGACGAGCTGGTGGACGATCGGGCCGAGCGGCCCCTTGTACGCGACGCGGCCCTCGATCCCCTCGGGCACGAGCTCGGCGACGTCCTCGACGTCGCCCTGGAAGTAGCGGTCCTTCGAGAACGAGCGCGCCTTCATCGCGCCGAGAGAGCCCATCCCGCGGTACTCCTTGAAGCGCTCTCCCTGGACGACGAGCACGTTGCCCGGCGACTCGTCCGTGCCCGCGAGCATCGAGCCGAGCATCACGGTGTCCGCGCCGGCGGCGATCGCCTTCGCGAGGTCGCCCGAGGAGGTGATCCCGCCGTCCGCGACGACCGGCACGCCCTCGTCTGCGGCGGCCGCCGCGACGTCGGCCACTGCGGTCACCTGCGGCACGCCGACCCCGGCCACGACACGCGTGGTGCAGATCGACCCGGGCCCGACCCCGACCTTCACGCAGTCCGCGCCCGCCTCGATCAGCGCCTCGGCCGCCTCGCCGGTCGCGATGTTGCCGGCGATCACCTGGACGTCGTGCGCGTCCTTGATGCGGCGGACGACGTCGAGGACGCCGACCGAGTGGCCGTGAGCCGTGTCGACGACGAGCGCATCGACCTCGGCGGCGACGAGCGCGTCGGCGCGCTCCAGCGCGTCGGTGCCGACGCCGACGGCCGCGGCCACCCGCAGGCGCCCGCGGTCGTCCTTCGTCGCGAGCGGATAGGCCTCGCGCTTCGCGATGTCCTTCACGGTGATGAGCCCCTTGAGGCGGCCCTCGACGTCGACGATCGGGAGCTTCTCGATCCGGTGGCGACCGAGGATCGCCTCGGCCTCCTCGAGCGTCGTCCCGACCGGCGCGGTGACGAGGCCCTCCTTCGTCATCGCGTCCGCGACCCGCATCGTGGACGGGACGCCGAAGCGGAGGTCGCGGTTCGTGAGGATCCCGACGAGCCTGTCGTCACCGTCGGTGATGGGGATCCCGGACACGCGGTAGCGGGCCATCAGCTCGAGCGCGTCGCCGACGAGCGCGTCCGGCGAGAGCGTGACCGGCTCGACGATCATCCCCGCCTCGGAGCGCTTCACCTTGTCGACCTCGGCGACCTGGTCGGCGATCGAGAGGTTCCGGTGGAGGACGCCCATCCCGCCGAGCCGCGCGAGCGCGATCGCCATCCGCGCCTCCGTGACCGTGTCCATCGCGGCCGAGACGATCGGGATCTCGAGCACGATCGTCCGCGTCAGTCGGCACGCCGTGGCGACGTCGTTCGGGAGGACGGAGGACTCGGCCGGGACGAGCAGGACGTCGTCGAAGGTCAGCCCTTCCTTCGCGAACTTGTCCCGTGGGCTCTCCAAGTGACTCGATCGTAACAGCGTGGCGGGACGTGGCCCGCGCACGTTGCGGACGGCGTCACCGCGGGTGTTCCGGCGGCGAAGCCGCCGCCTTCAGGGATGTGCCCAGCCGAAGGCGGGGATCAAGCGGGGGGAATCCGCTCCTGCGGATTCCCGCTTCGCGAGCAAGGCTCAGACGCGTTGCAGCTCGTGCACCTCGACCCCGGGCAGGAGGCGCTTCGCCTCGGCCGGGTCGAAGCGGCCGGCGCCGACCTCGAGCACCGACGCGGCGCCCGCCGCGGCGGCGAGCCGCAGCGCGTCCTCGGCCGACGCGTGGTCGAGCACGGCGCTGAGCCACTGGGCCAGCAACGCGTCGCCCGCCCCGACGACGGAGACAGGCTCGAGCCGTGGCGTCACCGCCCGGTAGCGCCGTACCTGGCGCTCCTCGCGGACGAGCGCGAAGCAGCCGTTCTCGAGCGTGATGTGGACGTTGCGGGCCCCCATCTCCGCGATCGCGTCGAGCGCCATCAGGAAGTCCTCGTCGTCGAACAGCTCCTGGCCGACGAGCTGCTCGGCCTCGTGCTGGTTCGGCGAGACGAGCCACGGCTCCGCCTCGAGGCCGCGCCGCAGCGGCTCGCCCTCGGCGTCCAGCGCGACCCGCGTGCCCCGGCGCGAGAGCTCGCGCACGGCGTCCGCGTAGAAGTCGTCCGCGACGCCGCGGGGCAGGGACCCCGCGAAGACGACCGCCTCGGCGCTTCGCGAGAGGTAACGGACCTTCTCGAGGAGCATCTCGAGCTCCGTGTCTGAGACCTTCGGGCCCCACTCGTTGATCTCAGTCTGCATCCCCGAAGTAGGATCGACGACGAGCGTTGACGTCCGCGACTCCTGCCGGATGCGGACGAAGTCGTTGAGGATCGACTCCTCCGTCAGCTGCTCGACGATCCGCGTGCCGGTGCGTCCGCCGGCGAGCCCGGTCGCGACGACCGGGTGGTCGAGGCGCTTGAGCGCCCGCGCGACATTGATCCCCTTCCCCCCGGCGAGCGTGAGGACGTCGCTCGCGCGGTGGCGCTGCCCGAGCTGGAGGATCGGCACGGTGAGCGAGCGGTCGAGCGCGGCGTTGAGCGTGACGGTGATGATCATCGACGGCCTCCCCGGGTCATGAGACCAGCCCCACCAGATGGTGCACGGTCCGGCCCGCCAGCCAGCCTGCCTTGGTGAGCGCGCCGGGCTCGCTGCGCGCCGTCGCCGCCACGAGGGGCGAGCGCGCGACGACGCGGCTCCCGTCCGTCACGACGAGCGTGCCGAGGCGCTGGCCTGCCTGCACGGGCAGAGCGGCGACGGCCGGCGCGACGACGCGCTCGACGAGAGGCCTGTCGAGCGGCGCCGGGCGGACGACCGCGCGTGGCGCGACGAGCCTGAGCGGGGCGAGCCCCCAGCCGACCGGGACCGACGCGTAGGTGCGGCTCTGGTCGATCACGCGGGAGGGGCGGTAGCTGGCGAAGCCGAAGCGAAGGAGGGCCGCCAGGTCCGCGTCCCGGCTCCCCTCGCTCGGCTCGCCGAGGACCGCTGCGGTGATCCCCACGCCGCCGACCCGTGCGTACGCGACCTGCGACCAGCCGGCGAGCGACGTGTGCCCCGTCTTGCCGCCGACGATGCCGGGCACCGTGCGGATCAGGTTGTCCGTCGACTCGACGACGCGGCCGCCGGACAGCGTCGCCCGCGCCGCGCCGGCGTAGCGGCGGATGACCGGGTTGCGGAGCGCGACGCGGAGCAGGGTCGCGACGTCGCGGGCGGTGGAGACGTGGCCCGGCTCGTCGAGGCCGTGCGGGTTCCGATAGTGCGTGCCGCTGAGGCCGAGCTCGTGTGCTTTGCGGTTCATCAGCGTGACGAAGCGTGGCAACGAGCCGGCCGCGGCGACAGCGAGCGCGGTGGCGGCGTCGTTCGCGCTCGGGACGAGTGCGCCGATCACGAGGTCGCGCACGGGCAGGCGGTCGCCGGAGTCGAGCTCGAGCGAGGACTCACCCACCCGCGCCGCGACGGGGGTCACCGTCACGACCCGGTCGAGCGGGAGCTTGTCGAGCGCGACGAGGACGGTCATCAGCTTCGTGATGCTCGCCATCGGCCGGGACGTGTCGGCGTCACGCGCGGCGAGCGTGCGGCCGTCGACCGTGCTCTCGACGACGTAGGCCTGCGCCTGGACGGGGGGTGCGGACGCCTGCACCGGCCCACAGAGGGCGAGCGCGGCGATCGCGACGGCGGGCGGACCCCAGCGCTTCACGCGGTCCGCAGCGTAGCGGTCGCGGTCACCAGCCGGCGGCCGCCCACACCGCGCTCTGGAGCCGGGCTGCCTCCGCCGCCGCGGCCGCGCGCCAGTCGTCGGCGGGCGCGTCGCGGTACGCGTAGATCACCGAGCGAGACGCGTTGACGAGCGCGCTCGACGGGCCGCTCGTGAACGCCCGCGCGACGTCTGCGGGAGTGGCCCCCTGAGCCCCGACGCCCGGCAGCAGGATGATCGCCCGTGGCATCTGCCGCCGGGCCTCGCCGACGATCCTCGGCACCGTCGCGCCGACCACCGCGCCGACGCTCGACAGGCCGCACGCGCCGACGAGATCCTCCCCCCACTGGTCGACGAGCTCCGCGAGCTGCCGCCAGAGCGGACGCCCGTCCGACAACGAGGCGTCCTGGAGCTCCGCCGCGCCGGGGTTCGAGGTGCGGACGAGCAGGAAGACACCGGCGCCCTCGCGGCGGCACGCAGCGAAGAACGGGTCGAGCGAGTCACGACCGAGGAACGGGCTGACGGTGAGAGCGTCGGCGAGCGCGGGCTCGCCGTCGCGCGGCTCGAGGAACGCCGTCGCGTACGCGCGAGCCGTCGAGCCGACGTCGCCGCGCTTCGCGTCCCCGATCACGATCAGGCCCGCCTCGCGCGCGTACGCCGAGACGCGCTCGAGCGCCCGCCAGCCGTCGCTGCCGAGCGCCTCGAAGAACGCGACCTGCGGCTTGACGGCGACGACGTACGGCGCCACCGCGTCGATGATCCCCGCGCAGAACCGCTCGACCGCGCTCGCCGCGGCGGCACGCCCCGCCACAGCCTCGCCGCGCAGCTCGACCGGGAGCATGTCGAGGACCGGGTCGAGCCCGACGACGATCTGCGTCCGCTTGCGCTCGACGGCGTCGGCGAGACGGTCGGCGAACGGGACCGGGGGCGCGCCTGCGACGTCCGTCACGCGGCCAAGGGTAGCCCCGCGAGGACGGCGCGAATCGCTTCCACCTCGAGCGGCACGACGCGCAGCTCGGGCGGCGGGCGACGCAGGAACGTGGCGACGAGCCGCAGCTCGTCGGCGTCCTCCGGCGCACGCGAGGGCGGCGCCGCATCGGCGTCGGCGAGGAGCGCGACCGTCTCCGGTCGCGGGTCGCCGTCGCACGGGACGAGCCGCGTCGAGGCGACGCGCCCGCCGCAGACGGCGTACATGCGCGCGAACCCGGGCTCGCGCGCCGGCACCACGACGCACACGCGCAGCGCGCGGAGCCGCTCGAGCTCCTCGAGCGCCGCAACGGCCTCCTCGAGCCCGTGCACCCGGTCGCGGAGGCGCGCGGCGTCCTCGAACCGCTGGTCGGCCGCGAGCCGCCGGAGCCTGGTGCGCAGCGCGGGCAGGGCCGCGGCGAGGTCGTCGCCTGCGTGGCCGTCGAGCGCGCGGGCGGCGCGGCGCGCGAGCCCGCGGCCGGACAACGGCCCGAACGGCGTCTGCTCCGTCGTCGCGCTCCACCGCTCGCCCCGGCGCCGGAGGTACACGTGCCGGTCGGGCCGCGTCGAGCGCGCGTTCCCCGGCGGCCGGAGCGTCCGCAGCAGCCGGAGCTCCTCGAGCGCGGCCTCGAGCTCGGAGCCGGTCTCCCGCCACTCCACCCGCTCGAGCGCGCCGAGCGCGGCCTCGACCGCGGGTCGCTGGCGCGCGCTCGTGAAGTACGAGCGCAGCCGGGCGCGAAGGTCGCGGGCCCGGCCGACGTACAGCGGCAGGCCGCCGCCGTGGAACACGTAGACGCCCGGGCGCTGCGGCGCGCCCGCGACGAGCGCGCGCTTCGCGTTGAGGCGTCGTGCTCGCGGGGCCGCCAGCTCGACGAGGTCCGCAAGCGTCTGCGCGCCGCGCTCCTGGGCGAGCCCGAGCAGCACGAGCAGGATCTCGGCAGTGGCGCGCGCGTCGGGCAGCGCCCGGTGGCACGGCGCGGTCGGGACGCCGAAGAAGTGTGCGAGCGCCGCGAGGCCGACGCGGCGCGTCCTCCCCTCGAGCAGGCGCCGCGCGAGCCAGACCGTGTCGACCACGGGCGCGGCGATCCGTCTGCCCGTGAGCCGCTCGACCTCCCGGTCGAGGAAGGCGAGGTCGAAGCGCGCGTTGTGCGCGACGAGCGCCGCGTCGCCCGCGAACCCGACGAAGCGACGCACCGCCGTCGTCACGCCGGGCGCCCCCGGCAGGTCGCGCGGGTGGATCCCGGTGAGATGCGTCACCGCCGCGGGCAGCGGCACGCCCGGGTTCACGAGCGTCTCGTACGCGTCCTCGAGCGCGAGCGCGCGGACACGCTGCGCGCCGATCTCGCAGATCCGGGACGTTCGCGGCGAGAGGCCGGTCGTCTCGAGGTCGACGACGACGAAGTGGGCGTGCTCGAGCAGGACGTCGGCGCCGGGCGGGTTCGCGAGCCCGACGGAGGCGCCGCGCCAGGCGAGGCGCGCGTCGCCCGCGACGACGTCGTCCAGCAGCGACCGCGCGAGCGTCGTCGGCGCGTGCGTGAGCGCGAACAGCGCGCGGGCGGCCTCGTCGACCGGCACAGGCCCGCGCCGCGCCTCGACGAGCTCGACGAGGCGATCCGCGGCGTCGAACGAGAGCTGCATGCGTCAGGATGGTAGTCGAACATACGTTCGCTCGCCTACCATCCTGACGCGAAAGCGCCTCCTCGCGGCGGCGGCCGGAGGCCGATCCTGCCTAGTTCACTGCTTTCTTCAGCTGTGATCCTGCGCTGAACTTCGGGACGTTGGCGGCCTGGATCTGCACCCGCTCGCCCGTCCGGGGGTTGACGCCCTGGCGCGCCGCACGCCGTGTGACGTGGAACTTGCCGAAGCCGGTGAAGGCGACGGAGTCGCCGTTCTGGAGCGTGCCCTGAATGACGTCGAGTGCCGCATCGACCGCGGCGCTCGCATCGCGCTTCGACAGGCCCGCCTTGTCGGCGACGGCATCCACGAACTCCTGCTTGGTCACGTGCGTTCCTCCTGGTCGATGGATCTCTGCTGGACGTCCGCCGAGCCTATCGCCCGAACGGATTCGGCTCAACCATGCGGGTTCACAACCTGCTCCCGCGTCGCGAGCAGCTCACCGGCACGGTAGAGCGAAGCGAGCCGCACGCCGAGGCGTGCGAGCGCGTCGGCGCCGCCCTCCTCGCGGTCGACGACGCACACCGCATGCCGAACGACGAGGCCGGCCTCGCGAACGGCCTCCACCGCCTCGCAGAGAGCGCCGCCCGAGGTGACGACGTCCTCGAGGAGGCACACGAGCTCACCTGGCTCGTACCTGCCCTCGAGGCGGTTTGCGGTGCCGTATCCCTTGGTTTCACCGCGGATGATGATGAAGGGCAGCTCGGACGCCATCGAGGCCGATGCGGCCAAGGCGACCGCTCCGAGCGCCGGTCCCGCGAGCCGGGCCGCGTCCGGCTCCGCCTCCCGCGCAGCCGCCCCGAGCCGCTCCCCGAGGGCCCGCAGCAGCGCGGGGTCGGTCTCGAACCTGTACTTGTCGAGGTACCAGCGGGAGCGCTTGCCCGAGCGGAGGGTGAAGTCCCCTTCGAGCAACGCGGCGTCGAGCAGGCGGACGCCGAGCTCGTCGACGCCGGTCACCCGAGCGCCCGCCCGGCTACCGCGACGATCCGCTCGTGCTCGGCTCTGCCCTCGCGGAGCCGGATCTCGGTGCCGTCCGGCCACGCGATCACGACCTGCGGCTCGGCCGTGCGCCTCCGGCGCCAGACGACGGCTGCGGCCACCGCGGCGAGCACGACCACCGCGAGCCTCAACGCGAACCCCGCGCGCGCGCGAGGGCCGCCCGCAGGTCGTGGGCGACGAGCGCGCCCGTCGGCCGGGCGACCGTGGTCGCGACGATCCTCCGCGCGCCGTCAGTGAGCGCCACCACCGAGCCGCGCTCGAGGTCGACCCGCACGTGCTCCACGGGCTCGCCCATGCGGAGCGCGGCTGCGGCGGAGAGGAGCTCCGCACCCGTCCCCGCGAGTGCCGCAGCCCGCTCCCCGGAGCGCACCCGGGCGGCCTCGACGTCGCCGGCCGGGCCGGTGACGACCGCCTCGACGACCTCGGTCGACGTCGCGAGGAGCTCCGTGAGGGCGGCGGACGCGTCCATGCGGCGCCCGAAGCTAGCAAACTGCCCCGGTGCGGGCGATCCGAGCAACCTTCGACCGCTTCTTCGGCGAGCGGGGCACGCACCTCGCGGCGATGGTCGCGTTCTTCGCGCTCGCCTCGTTCGTCCCCCTCATCTTCCTCGCGCTCTCCGTGCTCGGCTTCCTCGATCAGGCCGACTCCTCGAGCGTGCTGGTCTCCTACCTCGAGGACGTGTTCCCGGGCCACTCGGTCGAGTCGATCGTGAGCGTCGTCGACGCCGTGCAGCGGAACGCGACGACCCTCTCGATCGTCGGCGCGGTGGCGCTGCTCTGGAGCTCGGTGTCGCTCTTCTCCGCGCTCGAGTCCGCGTTCAACATCGTCTACGGCCGGCCGAACCGCTCGTTCCTGCGCGGAAAGCTGCTCGCCGTCGCGTACATGATCGCCGCGCTGATCGTGCTCTTCGCGGGGCTCACCGTGGGCACGTTCGGGTACGACCTGCTCCGCCGCTATGCGACGGACGTCGTCTCGAACCAATGGGTCGCGCTGGGGCTGACGATCCTCACGTCGGGGCTCGCGCTCTTCCTCTTCCTCCTCTCCGCGTACCACCGCCTCCCGAATGCGCTCCTCACCTGGCACGAGGTGCTCCCCGGCGCGATCCTCGGGGCGATCGTGCTCTCGGCGACGCTCCAGGGGCTGCCGCTGTTCGTCGCCTTCACCTCGGAGGTGGTCGCGCTCCAGGCGCTCGGGACGACGTTCCTCCTGCTCGTGTGGCTCTACGTGATGGCGAACGTGATCGTGTTCGGCGCCGCGTTGAACTACGTGCTCGCCTACGACCGCACCGGTCGGGCCGTCGGGCCGAAGCGACCGGAGTGAGCGCTACAGGGCTGCCGCGAGCTTCGCGGCGGCGCGGGCGCGATGCGAGTGCGCCCGCTTCCAGGCGTCGCCGAGCTGCGCGACGGTCGCGGTCTCGCCCTCGGGGACGAAGACCGGGTCGAAGCCGAAGCCCTCCTCCCCCGCCGCGGTCTCGGCGATCGTGCCCTCGAGCGTCCCGCGCGCGACCACCTCGCGGCCGTCGGGCGCGAGCGCGACGAGGACGCAGATGTAGCGCGCCCTCCGCTCCGCCAGACCTTCGAGCGCGGCAAGCATCCGGCCGACCGGGTCGCCCGCCGCCCAGCGGGCCGTATGGACGCCGGGCCGCCCGTCGAGCGCCGTCGCCTCGATCCCCGAGTCCTCGCCCAGAGCCCAGGCGTCGGGCTCGGCGTGCGCGCGCGCGAAGCGCGCCTTGATCCGCGCGTTGTCCTCGAACGTCTCCCCGTCCTCGGGCGGCGGGTCGTCGCGCTCGAGCGCGGTCACCTCGGCCCCGGGGAGCGCGCGGCGGAGCTCCTCGAGCTTGTGCGGGTTCTGCGAGGCGAGGACGAGAGGCGCGTGCAACACAGTGTTACGAGCTCAGGAGCGACGGCGCCTCGCACGCCTCGCGCTGGGCGCGCTCGAGCTCCGCGATCCCGCCGGCGGCGAGGTCGAGCAGCCGGTCGAGCAGCTCGCGCGAGAACGGGTCGCGCTCGGCCGTCGCCTGCACCTCGACGAGGCGCCCGTCCCCGGCCATCACGACGTTCATGTCGGTTTCGGCGGTCGAGTCCTCGACGTAGTCGAGGTCGAGCACCGGCTCGCCCTCGACGACCCCGACCGAGACAGCCGCGACCGTGCCGTTGAGCGCCTTCGTCAGGCCGAAGCGGTCGAGCGCGCGGTAGGCCGCTACGTACGCGCCCGTGATCGCCGCACACCGCGTGCCGCCGTCCGCCTGCAGGACGTCGCAGTCGAGCCAGAGCGTCCGCTCGCCGAGCGCCTTGAAGTCGCACACGCTGCGGAGCGCGCGGCCGATCAGCCGCTGGATCTCGACCGTCCGTCCGTCGGGGCGGCCGCGCGAGACGCCGCGCTGCGTCCGCTCGCCGGTCGACGCGGGGAGCAGCGAGTACTCGGCCGTCATCCAGCCCTGCCCCTTGCCGCGAAGCCAGCGCGGGATCGCCTCCTCCACGGTCGCCGTGCAGAGGACCACCGTGCGGCCCTGCGCATAGAGGATCGAGCCGTGCGGCTGCTCGAGGAAGTCGGGCTGCAGGTCGAGCTCGCGCAGCTGGTCCGGCCGCCGGCCGTCGTGGCGTGTCACGTGGTTGCCTCCGGGTGGTCGCTCGGGTTGCGCGGGATCATGCCGCCTGCGGCGCGGTCGCCTCGAGGCCGACGCGCTCGACCTCGCGGATCGGCAGCTGGAGGAAGCGCTTGCCCATCTCGCGGAAGGCCTCCGGGTCACCCGTCGTGAGAAACCGGTAGACGCCCTCCCGCGCCTCGTCGTTCTCGATCCCCTTCCGGGCGAGGGTCTCGGCGACCTCGCGCGCGGTCTCGTCGGCGGAGAACACGAGCGTCACGGAGCGGCCGAAGACGCGCTGGAAGATCGGCCGGAGGATCGGGTAGTGCGTGCAGCCGAGGATCACGGTGTCGACCCCCGCCGCCTGGAGCGGTGCCGCGACCTCGCGCACCGCCTCGGTCGTCTCCTCGCCGAAGGGGTCCGGCCCCTCGATCAGCGGCACGAGCCGGGGGCACGGCACCGAGATCACCTCGACACCGGCGTCGTGCGCGCGGACGAGCTCCTCGTAGCGCCCGCTCGAAACCGTCGCCTCGGTCGCCAGGAGCCCCACGCGCCGGTTCCGCGTCGCGCGGGCAGCAGCGTGCGCCTCCGGCTGGAGCACGCCGACGACGGGGACGTCGAGCGCACGCTGGAGGTCCTGCAGGCCGGCGGCCGTCGCCGAGTTGCAGGCCGCGACGACGAGCTTCACCCCCTCCCGCTCGAGGTGCCGGCCGATCTCGAGCGCGAACCCGCGAATCTCCGCGAGGGGACGCGGCCCGTACGGCAGGCGCGCGTTGTCGCCGAGGTACACCGCGTCCTCGTGCGGCAACGTCACGAGCAGCTCGTGGAGGACGGTGAGGCCGCCCACGCCGGAGTCGAACACGCCGATCGGCCGCCCGTCCACCGCGCCGATGATACGGACGCGGGTCGCGGGCGCCCCGGCAGACTGCGCGCGATGGCGGCGATCGTGCGAATCGGCATCTGCTCCTGGGCCGACGAGGGCCTCGTGCGCGCCTGGTACCCGCGCGGCGTGTCGACCGGCGAGCGGCGGCTCCGCTACTACGCCGAGCGGTTCGACGTCGTCGAGGTCGACTCTCCGTACTACGCGTTGCCCGACCCGGCGGTGACGGAGCGCTGGGCGCGGCGCACGCCGGACGCCTTCACCTTCCACGTGAAGGCGTCGGCGGCGATGACGTGGCACGACGGCGAGCCCGAAGACGCCTCGTTCCGGCGCTTCCGGGCGTCGCTCGAGCCGCTCGAGCTCTCCGGGAAGCTCCGCGGCGTCCTGCTCCAGTACCACCCGCGCTTCACGAAGTCGGAGGCGGCCAAGGCCGAGCTCGCCCGGGCGCCCGAGCGGCTCGCGCCCCTCGTCCCGCTCGTCGAGTTCCGCCACCGCTCGTGGATGGAAGAGGACGAGCGCGCCGACACGCTCGCGTTCCTCGAGCGGCACGGGCTCGCGTACGTCTCGGTCGACGCGCCTGCGACGAGGGCCTCGAACGTGTCGCCGCGCGTCGCCGCCGCGACCGGCCTCGTCGCGTACGTCCGCTTCCACGGGCGGAACGTCGAGACCTGGAACGTCCGCGGCGGCTCGGCGGCCGACCGCTTCGACTGGCTCTACGCGGCCGACGATCTCGCGGAATGGGTTCCGCGGCTCGCGGGGCTCGCGGAGGAGGCGGAGGAGGTCTACGCGATGTTCAACAACAACCGCGACGACTTCGCCCCGCGGAGCGCCCAGCTCCTGCGGGGGCTGCTCGACGAGGCGGGCGTGGAGGCGGCCGGCGGCATCGAGCCGCCGCCCCGCGAGCTGACCTTATTCTGAGCCGCGATGCGCGTCCTCTCGATCGTCCACGAGGCGGGGCCGACCGGAGGCGGGGGGATCTTCGAGCGCGCCGTCCCTGAGCGTGGGCACCGCCTCGACCGCTGGATCGCCGCCGACGGCGAGGCGCCGCCGGGCGACCCGGCCGACTGGGACGCGGTGATGGTCTTCGGGGGTGCGATGCACCCCGACCAGGACGCGGAGCATCCGTGGCTCGCGGGCGAGGCGGGCTTCCTCGAGGCGGCGCTCGCCGACGGGGTGCCGCTCCTCGGCGTGTGCCTCGGCGCGCAGCTGATCGCGCGTGCGGCGGGCGCCTCGGTCGGCCCGGCCGGAGAGGCCGAGGTGGGCTGGTTCGAGGTCTCGCGCGAGGACGGGGCGCAGGATCCGGTGGTCGGGGCGCTGCCGCCGCGGTTCCTCGCCTTCCAGTGGCACTACTACACCTTCGACCTCCCGTCGGGTGCCGTGCAGCTCGCCTCGAGCGCCGCCGCCCGGCAGGCGTATCGCCTCGGCGACCGCATCTGGGGCATCCAGTTCCACGCCGAGGTCGACCGGACGATGCTCGACCACTGGCTCCGCGAAGGACGGGAGGAGCTCCCGAAGCCGGTCGAGGAGCTCCGCGCGGAGACGGTCCGCTACCTGCCCGGCTGGAACGCGCAGGGCCGCGCCCTCTGCGAGGCGTTCCTCGCCGAGGCGGTGCGGCTCAACTCGTAGCCGGTCGCGGCGACTCTGCCTCGGCGGGCAGATCCGGGTCGCGCGACCACTCGTGCCACGAGCCCTCGTAGTTCCGGGCGCGGTAGCCGACCGCGCCCAGCACCTGGACGGCGACGGCGGAGCGGCTCCCGGAATGGCAGTACGCCACCACCTCGGTCCCTTGCTCGGCGCCGACGAGCTCGCGCACGGCCCCCTGGCCGCCCGCGCTCGCGCCGAGCAGGTCCTCGAGCGCGAGATGGCGCGCGCCGGGGATCCTCCCCGGGCGCGGGTCGCACGGCGCGACC
>DASSJV010000090.1:0-11266 GCA_035691005.1 Gaiella sp.
TGAGACGACGAAGCGGCCGGATACGCTAGACGACGTGGACGAAGCCGTCCGAGAGCAGCTGCGACGGCTGCCGCGGGGCCCGGGCGTCTACCTCTTTCGCGACGCGCGCGACGAGATCCTCTACGTCGGCAAGGCGAAGTCGCTCCGGGCCCGTGTGCGCAGCTACTTCAACCGGGGCGCCGACCTGCGCGTCGGGATCGACCGCATGGTCGGGCGGATCCGGCGCGTCGAGGTGATCGTCACGCAGAGCGAGGCGGAGGCGCTCCACCTCGAGCAGAACCTGGTCAAGCGGCACCGCCCGCCGTTCAACGTGCGGCTCCGCGACGACAAGTCGTTCCCGTACATCGCGGTGACCGTCTCCGACCCGTACCCGCGGGTCATGTTCACGCGCGAGCGCCACCGGCGCGGCACCGTCTACTTCGGGCCGTACGCGAACGCGAAGAAGGTCCGCGAGACGCTCGACGTCCTGAACCGCGTCTTCCAGTTCCGTCCGTGCGAGGGGCCGAAGCCGGGACGACACTCGGGGATCCCGTGCCTCGACTACCACATCGAGCGCTGCACGGCGCCGTGCATCGGCGCGATCTCGCAGACCGAGTACGGCGAGATCATCGACGGCGTGATCGAGTTCCTGTCGGGGGAGACGCGCCCGATCCGGCGCGCGCTCGAGACGCGCATGCGCGAGGCGGCAGCGGACGAGCGCTACGAGGAGGCGGCGCGCTACCGCAATCGCCTGCGCGCGATCGAGAGCCTCGCGGAGCGGCAGACGGCCGACAAGCGGGCCGTCGGGACGATCGACGTGGTCGGGTTGGCGGTCGAGGGCGACCGTGCGGCGGTGCAGCTCTTCCCGCTGCGCGACGGGAAGATGGTCGACCGCTTCGCCTTTCACCTCGAGAACGTCGCCGGCCAGGACCGCGCGACCATCCTGGAGTCCTTCTGCGTCGAGCATTACGGCGGCGCGCCGGCGGTGCCGCCGCAGGTCGTCGTCCCGGAGGACATCGGCGACACCGAGGCGCTCACCGCGTATCTCGGCGACCTGCGCGGCGCGCGCGTCGAGGTGCGGGCGCCGCAGCGCGGCGAGAAGCTGCGGCTCGTGCGGCTGGCCGAGGAGAACGCCCGGCTCGCGCTCGAGCACGATGCGTCCGCCACGGAGCAGCGGCGGCAGCGCCGCGTCGAGGCGCTCGAGCAGCTGCGCGAGTCACTCAACCTCGAGAGCCTCCCGACCCGGATCGAGTGCTTCGACGTCTCGAACATCCAGGGCCGCGAGATCGTCGCGTCGATGTCGGTGTTCGTCGACGCGCAGGAGCGGCGGGCGCACTACCGGACGTTCGCCGTCCGCGGGCTGGAGGGGCAGGACGACTTCGCGTCGATGGCGCAGGTCGTGTCGCGGCGGTTCGCGCGCCTGCGCGACTCGGCGTCGCCGGGGCGCTACGACGAGAGCTTCGCCCAGATACCGAATCTCGTCGTGATCGACGGCGGCAAGGGCCAGCTCGCGGCGGCGCTCGAGGCGATCCACTCGACGTTCGACGTGCCGCGAACCGCCGTCGTCGCCCTCGCGAAGCGCGAGGAGGAGGTCTTCGTGCCGGGACGGTCCGACCCGATCCGGCTCGACCGTCACGATCCCGGTTTGCAGTTGCTCCAACGTGCTAGGGACGAGGCGCACCGCTTCGCGCTCGGGTTCCACCGGCGCAGGCGCGACACGCGCGCGTTCGAGTCGATCTTCGACGGGCTCGAGGGAATCGGACCGGCGCGGCGTCGCGCGATCCTGCGCCATTTCGGCTCCGCCGACGCGTTCCTCGACGCCTCCCGCGAGGAGCTCGAGGGCGTGCCGGGTCTCCCGGCGAAGACGGCGCGCGCCGTCTACGCGCAGCTGCACAAGGCCGGCCGGGCCTGAGCCCCTCCGAGGGCTATCGTGGCCGGATGAGCCTCACCGTCGGCACCGGACCCTTCGGGCATCGGCCCACGGGCCGGTTCGACTTCGACCCTCCGGAGAAGGTGACCTTCGTCGAGGTGTATCCCCGCCGGGTGCGTGCGACGAAGGACGGCGAGACCGTGGTGGACAGCGAGCGGGTGCGGCTCGTCTACCGGACGGCCAGCCTCCCACGGTTCGCGTTCCCGAGCGAGGACGTGCGCGTCCCGTCCGAGCCGGAGCCCGCGGTCGAGGGCTACGTCAGCGTCGCGTGGGACGCGGTCGACGCGTGGCTCGAGGAGGACGACGAGATCGTCGTCCACCCGCGCGACCCGTACCACCGGATCGACGTGCTGAACACATCGCGGCGCGTCGTCGTGCGGGTCGACGGCGAGGAGGTCGCGACGACGAGCCGGGCGCGCATCCTCTTCGAGACCGCGCTCCCGCCCCGCTACTACCTGCCGCGCGAGGACGTGCGCATGGACCGTCTCTCGCTCTCCGACGTCAGGACCGGGTGCGCGTACAAGGGCTTCCCCGACCACTTCGACCTGGGCGACGCACCCGCCGTCGCGTGGTCGTACACGGACCCACGGCGGGACGCCGAGCTCGTCCGCGACTACGTGTGCTTCTACCAGGAGCGCGACGAGGTCGAGCTCGAGGTCGACGGTGCCGTGGTGACGGGCCCGCGGACACAGTGGTCGGGAACCGAGTGGCTGGCCCGCTACCGGTCGTCGACGGGCCCCGCCGGCCCTCCCCGCGGCGGCACGACGGACCGGTAGCGCACCGTGCCGAGTGTCAGGAAGATCGCGGTGAACCCCGCCACCGCGTTCACGATGGTCAGGGTCAGCTTCATCCCGACGCTGAAGGCGAGCAGCGTGGTCTCCGCGATCCCGGCGTTCCGGAACGCGTAGACCAGCAGCGCCTGCTCGGTGCCGATCCCGCCGGGCGTGGCGGGCACGAGCGTCGAGAGGCTCATCGCGGCCTGGACGAGGAGCACGTTCGTGATGCTCTGGTGGATTCCGAACGCGCCGAGGAAGAACCAGATGGTCGCAAAGCGGAACGCCCAGTCGCAGAGCTGCCAGGACACGACCGTGCGGAAGTAGCGCTCGGGCGGGCTGAAGACCGCAAACGCCTGCTCGACGCGGGCCCGGAGCCGGTCCCAGTAGCGGTTCAGCAGCCACGTCGCGCCTCCGACCACCGCGACCAGAGCAATCACGACGCCCGGATGGATCACCCCGTCCTGGAACGCCCACGAGTAGTCGAACGAGGGCAGCCGGGAGAGCGCGTCGAGCGACGGGAGGAGGCCCTGGGTCACCGCCCAGACGAAGACCGCGAGCGAGAGCGTCATGTCGACCGGGGTGAGCGCGAAGTTCGAGGCGATCACCGTCGTGTACGTGCTGCCGGGGATCGCGCGGTGCGCGAGGTACACGCGGACGACGTCGCCGCCTCGCGCGGGGAGGACCGCGTTCACGCCGACCCCCGCGACGTACGCGGCGCCGATCGGCCGCCACCGCACGGGACGGTCGGGGTACGCGGCGGCGAGGACGTTCCGCCACGCGCGGCTCGTGCACAGGAGCTTCAGGAGCTGGCAGCCGATCGCCGCGAGGAGCGGGACGACCTCGATCTCGAAGAGGAAGTCCCAGAAGTGCTCGGTGGCGTCGCGGATCGCTTCGAACACGGACTCACCGTATCCCGGTCGTCGGCATCGCTCGGCCCGGCCGGCCCGCCGGACGGGCCGGCGCTACTCGTCCTTCGCGAGGAAGGGGTAGCGGTAGTCCGTCGGCGGCAGGAGGGTCTCCTTCACCGTCCGCGGGCTGACCCACCGGATCAGGTTCCAGAGCGAGCCGGCCTTGTCGTTCGTCCCGGACGCCCGCGCGCCCCCGAACGGCTGCTGGCCGACGACCGCGCCGGTGGGCTTGTCGTTCACGTAGAAGTTCCCGGCCGCATAGCGGAGCTCGTCGTGCGCCTGCTCGATCGCGGGGCGGTCGTTCGCGAAGACCGCCCCGGTGAGCGCGTAGGTGCCGGTCGCGTCGACGAGCCGCAACGTGTCGTCCCAGCGTTTCTCGTCGTAGACGTACGCGGTGACGACGGGGCCGAACAGCTCGTCGCGCATGAGGCGGAAGTCAGGGTCCTCGGTCTTGATCACGGTGGGCTCGACGAACCAGCCCTCGCTGTCGTCCGTCGTCCCTCCCGTGACGATCTCGGCGCCCGCCTCTCGCGCCTCCGCGATCGCGGCCTGCTGGGTCGCGAACGACGAGCCGTCGATCACCGCGCCCATGAAGTTCGAGAAGTCGCGCACGTCGCCCATCCCGATCGAGGCGACGTCCCGCTCGAGCCCGGCCCGCACCTCCGGCCAGAGGTTCGAGGGGATGTAGAGGCGCGACGACGCAGAGCACTTCTGCCCCTGGTACTCGAACGAGCCCCGGACGATCGCCGTGGCGACGGCGTCTGCGTCTGCCGACGGGTGGGCGAGGATGAAGTCCTTGCCGCCGGTCTCGCCGACGATGCGGGGGTAGTTCCGGTACCGGTCGATACCGCCTCCGATCGTCCGCCAGATCGACTGGAAGACGGCGGTCGAGCCCGTGAAGTGAACGCCGGCGAGCTCGGGGCTGTGCAGCGCGGCGTCGCCCAGTTCCGCGCCCGGGCCGAACACGAGGTTGATCACGCCCGGCGGCAGCCCCGCCTCCTCGAAGAGCCGCATCATGTACCACGCGGAGAGCGCCTGGGTCGACGCCGGCTTCCAGACGACGGTGTTGCCCATCAGCGCGGGCGACGTGCTGAGGTTCGCGCCGATCGCCGTGAAGTTGAACGGGCTGACGGCGAGCACGAAGCCCTCGAGCGGCCGGTACTCCATGCGGTTCCACACGCCCGGCGAGGAGTTCGGCTGCTCCTCGTAGATGCGGACGAGGTAGTCGGAGTTGAAGCGCAGGAAGTCGATCGTCTCGCACGCCGCGTCGATCTCGGCCTGGTGCGCCGTCTTCGACTGGTTGAGCATCGTTGCCGCGTTCAGCGTCGAGCGCCACGGGCCCGAGAGGAGCTCGGCGGCGCGCAGGAACACCGCGACGCGCTCGTGCCACGGCGTCGACGACCAGGCGTGGTGGGCCTCGCGGGCAGCGGCGATCGCGCGCTCCATGTGCGACGCGTCGCCCTTGGCGACGTCCGCCAGCACGTGGTCGCGGTCGTGCGGCATCACCGCCTCGAAGGTCGGGTCCGTCTCGACGCGCTCGCCGCCGATCACGAGCGGGATGGCGATGCGCTCGCCCGCGATCTCCGCGAGCCGCCGCTGGAGCTCCGCACGCTCGGGCGTCCCGGGCGCATAGCTGCGGATCGGCTCGTTCTCGGCGCGCGGGGGGCGGAAGATGCCGGGGGCGCTCACCGGGCCGATTGTAGAGTCGGCGACGTGGAGGTGACGCGGCACCGCTACGCGGTCGCCGGCTGGGGCGTCGGTGAGATCCTCGTGCGGGACGGCGTCCTGGTCGCGCACGCGCTCCCATCGCCGCGCCGCAAGCTCTCCCCCGCGGCGGGGGGCCCCCAGGGGGGCGCGAGCTCCCCTGAGGTCACGCTAGACGTCGACGCGTCACACGGGAGTGACGGGTTCGTATCGGCTCTGTGCCGGCGGTTCGCGGCGCATCTCGCGGGCGAGCGTGTTGGCTACGACGACGTGCCGATCGACGAGAACGGGCTCGGGTCGTTCCAGCGCAACCTGCTCGCGGCCGCCCGCTCGGTGGGCTGGGGCGACGTCGTGACCTACGGCGGCCTCGCCGGGCTCGCCGGGCGGCCGCGCGCCGCACGCGCGGCAGGGAGCTTCTGCGCGGCCAACCGCATCTCGCTCGTCGTGCCGTGTCATCGCGTCGTCGCGGCGGGTGACGGCGAGCCGTATGCGATCGGCGCGTACGGGCCGGCGGGCGTCGGGCTCAAGCGCCGCCTGCTCGCCCTCGAGGGCACGATACTGTGAGCTCGGGAACGCTCTCGGTCGACGCGCGGGCCGAGCTCGCCACCCTCGTGCCGGAGCGCCGCTGCGACCGGCTCGCCGAGCTCTCCGCCCTGTTCCACACCGCCGGCACCGTCCACCTGCTCGGTCGCGGCGCGGTCTCGTTCCACCTCGACCTCGCGGAGTCGGCCGTCACGCGGCGTGCGTACTCGATCCTGAAGGAGCTCCGCGTGCCGTCCGAGATCCGCACCTACCACCGCCGCTCGTTCGACCGTGCGGCCCGGACGCAGCTCGTCGTCGGCGGGTCGCCGCACGCGATCGACGTCCTCGTCCAGGCAGGCGTCCTGGGGGACGGAGGGCTGCCGCTCGACCGGCCGCCCGGAAAGGTCGTCGCGCGGCCGTGCTGCCGGTCCGCGTACCTCCGCGGCGCGTTCCTCGGCGCCGGCTCGCTCAGCGGCCCGGGGTCGCCCCATCTCGAGATCAGGACGCCGCTCCACGGCGGCGCCGCCTTCGTGCGAAGCGTCGCGTCGTCGGTCGGCGTGCGGTTGCGCGTCGCCGACCGCGACTCGCACTCGATCGCCTACGCGAAGAGCTGGGAGGCGATCGAGGGCTACCTCTCGGTCGCCGGCGCCTCCGAGACCGTCCTCGCGCTCGAAGAGCGGGCCCTCGTCGCCGAGTTGCGCGCGGAGGCGAACCGTCTGGCGAACGCCGACCACGCGAACCTCGTCCGGCAGAGCCGGTCGGCGCGCGCGCAGCTCGATGCCGTGCGGCTTATCGAGCGCGAGAATCGACTGGCCGGCCTCGCACCCGCCCTGCAGGCGGCCGCCGAGCTTCGGCGGCGCAATCCGTCGCTCTCGGCCCGGGAGCTCGCCGCCCGAGCGGAGCCGCCCGTCACGAAGGCCGCGATGTCGGCGCGGCTCGCGCGTCTCGTGGCGATCGCAAACAGCCTCGACGCAGAGGACCGGCTACCGGGTTGAGCCGCAGGGCCGCAGGACCCATACTCCAACGCGGTGGGCTCGCGCTCCCGGGTGGCGGAACCAGACCCCGTCCACCGCCCGGTGCCGGAGCGCGCTCGTGAGGGAGGGGGTCTCCTCGGAGCTCCTCCCTCAGCCCACCGCCGGCCACCGGGCGGCCCGGCTCCCACCGGGCAAAGCCCGGCTCCGCCGAGCCTCCCGCCGCTGGGCCCGCTCTGGTCGGAGGTCCGTGCTTAGCACTGTTCCTCCTCCCGACGCGGCCCCAGCGTCGGGCCGGAGGCCGGCGGAATCGACGGAGCGGAATCCGCCGCTCGGATCCCCGCCTGCGGAGGGCGGGGATGAAGCGGCAGGAATCCGCTTTTGCGGATTCCTGCTTCGCGAGCAAGCTCCGGGTTTGCGGCCGCGAAGCGGACGCCTTCAGGGATCTGCCCCGCCCGGAGGGCGGGGATCAAGCGGCAGGAATCCGCTTCTGCGGATTCCTGCTTCGCGAGGAAACTTCAGTCCTGCCACCACTCCTGCTCGACGACCGCGTCGCCCGGCGGGACGCGCGGGGCGCCGAACAGCAGAAGCTCCGCACCGTCCGGGCCGCCCTCGACGTCCCGCACGATTCCGGGCGCGATCCGCACGGCGTCCCAGGGGCCGAGCTCGAGGATGTCGTTGTCGAGCTTGAGCTTCGCGTTCCCGGAGAGCACGACGTAGACCTCCTCCTGGAGCTCGTGGTGGTGGCCGAACGGCACGCGGAAGCCCGGCGCGAGGCGCATGAAGCTCAGCGCCGACTCCGTGGTCTCGAGCGCGTCGCGGGCGACGCGGAACTCGAGGTTGGGCGCGAATCCGAACGCCTTGGCCTGGTCGTCCACCTCGGTGCGAAGGTTCCGCTTCGTGTAGCCGGCCATCGCGGCGAGCCTACCCGAGCGTCCCCCGAGTCTCACTAGACTCGCTCGAAACGAGAGAACGGAGGGCGAGCGCCTCATGGCTATCCGCGTCGGCATCAACGGCTTCGGCCGCATCGGTCGGAACTTCTTCCGGGCACAGCAGCAGCTCGGGGCGGACATCGACGTCGTCGCCGTCAACGACCTCGGCGACGCGGGGACGATGGCGCACCTACTGCGCTACGACTCGGTTCTCGGCCCGTTCCAGGGCGAGGTCGAGGTCGGCGACGGCGTGATCCGCGCCGGCGGCGAGGAGATGAAGATGCTCACCGAGCGCGATCCGGCCGCGATCCCGTGGGGCGATCTGGGCGTCGACGTCGTCCTCGAGTCGACCGGGCTGTTCACGAAGCGCGACGGCGCGCAGAAGCATCTCGACGCGGGGGCGAAGAAGGTCCTCATCTCCGCTCCGGCCACCGATCCGGACGTGACGATCGTGCTCGGCGTCAACGACGACGCCTATGAGCCGGACAGCCACCACATCGTCTCGAACGCGTCGTGCACGACGAACTGCGTCGCGCCGCTCGCGAAGGTCGTCGACGACCTCGCGGGGATCGAGTCGGGCTACATGACCACGATCCACGCGTACACGAACGACCAGAACATCCTCGACCTCCCGCACCGCGATCTCCGGCGGGCGCGGGCGGCCGCGATCAACCTGATCCCGACGTCGACCGGGGCGGCGAAGGCGATCGGGCTCGTCCTGCCGCACCTCCAGGGGAAGGTGGACGGCATCTCGGTGCGCGCTCCGGTGCCGACGGGCTCTATCACCGACCTCGTCGTGACGGTCGGCCGGGACGTCACGAAGGACGAGATCAACGGCGCGTTCTCGGCGGCTGCGGCGAGCGGGCCGCTCGAGCGCTATCTCCAGTACGCGGACGACCCCCTCGTCTCGACCGACATCGTCGGGAACCCGCACTCGTGCATCTTCGACAGCCTCCTCACGATGACGCACGGCCGCACCGTGAAGGTGTTCGGCTGGTACGACAACGAGTGGGGCTACTCGTGCCGGCTCGTGGACGTCGTCGGAAAGCTCCTGCCGTGACGGGCGCGCGTTCGACCGCATGAGGCTCCCGCGCTCGGTCGAGACAGCCGAGGTCGCCGGGAAGCGCGTCCTCCTGCGTGCCGACCTGAACGTCCCGCTCGACGAGGGGCGCGTCGCTGACGACACGCGAATCCGTGCGGCCATGCCGACGCTCCGCCTTCTGCTCGACCGCGGCGCCGCGAACGTCGCCGTTTGCTCGCACCTCGGGCGCCCGAAGGGACCTGACCCCGCGTTCGCGATGACCCCGGTCGCGGCGCGGCTCTCAGAGCTCGTCCCCGACGACCGCGTGCGCGTGCTGGAGAACACGCGCTTCGATCCCGGCGAGACGAAGAACGACCCCGACCTGGCGCGCCGTCTAGCCCACGGGATGGATCTCTACGTGAACGATGCGTTCGGCTCCGCCCACCGGGCGCATGCGTCGACCGAGGCGGTCGCACACCTCCTGCCCGCGTACGCAGGGCTGCTGATGCTCCAGGAGCTCGAGCACCTCGGCCGGCTGCTCGGGGACGTCGAGCGACCGTTCGTGCTCGTCGCGGGCGGCGCGAAGGTCGAGGACAAGCTCGGCGTGCTCCGGCACCTCGGCGGGCGAGCCGACACCGTGCTCATCGGCGGGAAGATGGCCGAGGAGCTTCGCGACGGCGCCGCGCTCCCGTTCCCGGTGGAGCTGCCGGCCGACGTCGTCGCCGCCGCGACGTTCGACGCGGACGCCGCCGCGAAGGTGACGCCGTACGACGCTCTCCCCGACGGATGGCTCGGTCTCGACATCGGCCCGGACACGCGCGCACGGTTCGGCTCGATCCTCGAGGACGCGCGGACGGTGTTCTGGAACGGCCCGATGGGCGTCTTCGAATGGCCCCGCTTCGCGGAGGGGACGAAGGCCGTCGCGCAGGCCGTCGCTGCGGTGGACGGCTACACCGTCGTGGGCGGCGGCGACTCGGTGCGGGCGATCTCCGAGCTCGGGCTCGACGACGACGTGTCGTGGGTCTCGACAGGCGGCGGCGCGTCGCTCGAGCTGCTCGAGGGGAAAGAGCTCCCGGGCGTCGCGGCGATCGCGGCGGCCTAGCTCACACGACCGCGTACACGCGCCACGCGCCGGGCACGCCCTTCAGCTCGTGTTCCCCGCGCTCGGCGAGCTCGAGCCCCGAGCCTGCGACGAGGTCGCGCACCGTCTGCGAGACGAGCACCTCGGAGGGCGCCGCGAGCGCGCTGACGCGCGCCCCGATCGAGACCGCGAGCCCGCCGATCTTGTCGTCCACCGTCCGACACTCGCCGGTGTGGAGGCCGGCGCGCACCTCGATGTCGAGAGGCCGCACGCCCTCGACGATCGCCTGGGCGCAGCGGATCCCGCGTGCCGGCCCGTCGAACGCCGCGAAGAATCCGTCGCCCGCGGTGTCGAGCTCGCGACCGCGATAGCGGGCGAGGCAGCCGCGGACGACCGCGTGATGCTCCTGCACGACCTCGGCCCAGCGGCGGTCGCCGAGCTCCGCCTGTCGCGCGGTCGAGCCCACGATGTCGGTGAAGAGGACCGTCGCGAGCACGCTGTCGAGCTGCGCCTGCTCCTCGCGCAGCTCACGGGCGAACGCCTGGACCGCCGTGATGTAAGCGTCGGATCGTTCCTGCATGACGGTCGGCTGCGTGCCCGGCATCGTCTGCCTCCGCGCGCCGGGGATCAGCGCCGCGAATGCCTTCGCCTCCTCTTCCCGGGCGCCTCCCCGGCTCAGCACCAGCGTCGGCACCCTGATCGTGCCGAGCACATCACGGACGTCGGACTCGTAGAACATCCGCCAGAGCGCAACCGCGTCATACGGCGCCGCTGACAGGTGCATCCAGTCGAGTGCCCAGTCGACCGCCTCGTCGCGCGTCATGCCCGGCATCGGCCACGGCGCCCACTGCTCGGCGTACCGGCGCGTTCCCCAGCCGCGCTCCATCTCGTCGAGCCGACGTTCGAACTCCTCACGACGCAGACCCCAGGGGTAGTCGGGCGCCCATGCGATGCGCGGCGCCGTGTTCATGAGCACGAGCCCGAGCGTCCGCTCGGGGTACGTCGCCGCGTAGAGACACGACAGCGGGCCGCCGTCGGCGCCGGTGACGAGCAGCGCGTGCTCGGCGCCGGCTGCGTCCAGCACGGCCCGAAGGTCGTCCATCCGCTCCTCGATGGGCGGCAGCCGTCGGTCGCGCAGGCGGTCGGAGAGCCCCATCCCGCGCCCGTCGAACTCGATGAGCCGTCCGAGCGAGGCGAGACCTTCGTTCATCGCAAGAACGGAAGGCGGGTGCCGCAGCGCGAGGCTGAATATGTGCGCGCCGACCCGCAGCACGTCGATTCCGCCTCCACGCTTGCCGAGCACGCGGTACGCGAGGTGGTAGTCCCCGCTCTTCGTGTACTGGATCTCGCCTGCGGCCATGGGAGGATCGCCTACGCATAAGATCACCCCTCGTGCTCGTCGCGGGCAACTGGAAGATGTTCAAGGGGCCGGCCGAGACGGT
>DASSJV010000091.1:0-15540 GCA_035691005.1 Gaiella sp.
CCGGCCGGTGCGGGCGCTGCTCGGGGTCGACGCGGCGCTCGGGGTGCTCGCCGCGCTCCTCGTCCTCGCCCAGGCGGCGCTCCTCGCGCACGTCGCGGCGCGGGGCTTCGCCGGCGATTCGCCGGCGACGCTGACCCTGCCCCTCGTGCTGCTCGCCGCCGCGGCCGCCGGACGGGGGCTCGCAGCCTGGGGCTTCGAGGTCGTTGGCAGGCGCGCCGCCTCGAGCGTCCTCTCCCAGCTCCGGCTGGAGGTCGTCGAGCGCCGGCTGCGCGACCGCCCGGCGGCGCTCGACGCGGTGGCGAGCGGCGAGGTCGCGACCGCCGCGGTCGCCGGCGTGGACGCGCTCGAGGCGACGTTCGCGCGGTACCTGCCGCAGCTCGTCCTGGCGACCGTCGTGCCGCTCGCGGTGATCGCGTTCGTGGCGGTGATCGACCCGCTGACGGCCTGCCTGATGGTGCTCACGCTGCCGCTCGTCCCCGTCTTCATGTGGCTCGTCGGCCGTCACACCGAGCGGCGCACGCGCGAGCGCTGGGAGACGCTCGCACGCCTCTCGACGCACTTCCTCGACGTCGTTCGCGGCCTGCCGACCCTCCGCGCGTTCAACCGCGGCGCGATCCAGGCGGAGCGGGTCGCGCAGGTGAGCGACGAGTACCGCAGGACGACGATGGGCACGCTCCGCGTCGCGTTCCTCTCGGGCGCGGTGCTCGAGCTCGCGGCGACGATGGGGATCGCCCTCGTCGCGGTGACGATCGGCGTCCGTCTCGTCGACGGCGGGCTCGGGCTCGAGGCCGGGCTGACGGTGCTCGTGCTCGCGCCCGAGCTCTACCTCCCGCTCCGGAACCTCGCGGCGCAGTACCACGCGAGCGCGGACGGCCGCGCCGTGAGCGGGCGCCTGCTCGACCTCCTGGAGGAACCGCCGGACGTCACGGCGGGCAGCCGCCGGGCGCCCGATCCCCGGGCAGTGCCGATCAGGCTCGAAGCCGTCTCGTTCTCCTATCCGGGGCGCCCCGGCGTCGTCCTCGACCGCGTCGACCTCGAGCTCGCGCCCGGCGAGACGGTCGCCGTGGTCGGCCCGACCGGGAGCGGCAAGAGCACCCTCGCGTCGCTGCTCCTCCGCCTGGCCGAGCCGGGCTCGGGACGCGTCACGGTCGGCGGGGTCGACCTCGCCGCATGCGACCCCGCGGCCTGGCGCGCGCAGCTCGCCTGGGTCCCGCAGGGCCCCACCCTCTTCCGCGGGACCGTTGCGGACAACATCCGCCTCGGCGACCCGCGGGCGAGCGGCGCCCGTGTCGAGGAGGCGGCGGAGCTCGCCGGGGCCGCGGAGTTCGTCCGTCGCCTCCCGCAGGGCTACGAGACGCTCGTCGGCGACGGCGGCCGGCCGCTCTCGGCGGGGCAGCTCGAGCGGCTGGCGCTCGCACGGGCGCTCCTGCGCGACGCCGGGCTCGTGATCCTCGACGAGCCGACGGCGAACCTCGACCGGCGGAGCGCCGAGCTCGTCGAGGACGCCGTCGAACGGATGCGCGAGGGCCGCACCGTGCTGCTCGTCGTCCACAGCCCCGAGCTGGCGCGGCTCGCCGACCGCGTCGTGACCCTGCGCGGCGGCCGGCTCGTCGAGGCCGTGCGGGAGGCGGCATGACCGCCACCGTGGCGCGCCTCGCGACTCTCGCCCGGCTGCCGGCATCGCGGGTGGCGCTCTCGCTGCTTCTCTCGACGTCGGCGGTCGGCTTCGGCGTGGCCCTCCTCGCGACCGCGGGCTACCTCATCTCGCGGGCCGCGGAGCAGCCGCCGATCCTCTCCCTCACGGTCACGATCGTCCTCGTCCGCTTTTTCGGGCTCGCGCGGCCGCTCTCGCGCTACGCCGACCGGCTCGTGTCCCACGACCTCGCGTTGCGTGGTCTCGGCCGCATCCGCGCGGGCGTCTACGGGCGAATCGAGCCGCTCGCGCCGGGCGAGCTCGAGGGCTATCGCCGGGGCGACCTCCTGTCGCGCATGGTCGCCGACGTCGATGCGCTGCAGGGCCTCTACGTCCGCGGCCTCGGGCCGCCCGTGGTCGCGCTGCTGGTCGGCGCGGCGGCGGTCGTCTGCACTGCTGCGTTCCTCCCCCTCGCCGCCGCGATCCTCGCGGCGGGGCTGCTCGTCGCGGGCGTCGCCGTGCCCTGGCTCGCGGCCGCCCTCGCACGATCGGCCGGGAGACGGCAGGCGGCGCTGCGCGGCACGCTCACCGCCGAGCTCGTGGAGACGCTCCGCGGCGCGCCCGAGCTCGTGCTCTACGGACAGGAGGAGCAGACGCTCGAGCGGATCCGCCGCCTCGACCGCGACCTCGCACGGGCGGCGCGGCGCGATGCGCTGGCGGCCGGGCTCGGAGAGGCGCTGACCATCCTGGTGGCGGGTCTCACGGTCGCCGGCGTGCTCGCCGTCGGTGTCTCGGCGACCGCCGCCGGCTCGCTTGACCCCGTGCTCGTCGCGACGCTGGCTCTCCTCGCAGTCGCCTCGTTCGACGCCGTCGCGCCGCTCGCCGGCGCGGCGAGGGAACTCTCCGCGACGCTCGCGTCGGGTCGCCGCGTGCTCGAGGTCGTCGACCGAACGCCCGCGATCCAGGATCCTGCGCACCCCGTCCCCGCGCCGGATCCGCAGGCCGTCGTCGCTCTCGAAGGAGTGGTCGCACGGTACCTCTCCGGCGAGGGGCCTGTGTTGAACGGCCTCGACCTCGTGCTCGCGCCGGGACGCAAGGTCGCGCTCGTCGGAGCGAGCGGAGCGGGGAAGACAACCGTGACGCGGCTCCTGCTGCGGTTCCTCGACCCCGAGCGAGGACGGGTGACGATCGCGGGGCGGGACGTCCGCGAGTACGCACAGGCCGACGTGCGCCGGCATTTCGCTCTCGCGGGGCAGGAGGCCTGGGTCTTCGACTCGACGATCCGCGAGAACCTCCGTCTCGCACGGCCCGATGCCTCGGACGCCGACCTCTGGGCCGCCCTCAGGCGCGCGCGCCTCGCCGTCTGGGTCGGGTCGCTGCCGGACGGGCTCGACACTGCGGTGGGGGAGGAGGGCTCACGCCTCTCGGGTGGCCAACGGCAGCGCCTCACCCTCGCGCGCGCCCTCCTCGCCGACTCGCCGGTGCTCGTGTTCGACGAGCCGACGGCGCACCTCGATCCGGCGACGGCCCGGGCGGTGATGGACGACGTCCTCGCCGCGGCCGACGGACGGTCGGTGCTGCTGATCACGCACCGGCCCGAGGGGCTCGAGCACATGGACGAGGTCGTCGTGCTCGACCCGGCGTGAGCGCGCTGGTCAGCCGCCGGCGTGGGCGACGGCGATCGCCTCGATCTCGATCTCGAGCTCCGGCAGCGCGAGCGAGCGGACCTCGACGATCGTGTCCGCCGGGTAGGGCGCCGAGAACCAGCGCTTCCGCAGCTCGACGATCTTCGGGAAGTTCCCCATGTCCGTGAGGAAGATCGTCACCTTCACCACGCGGTCGAGGCTCGCCCCGCCCGCCTCTAGCACGCGGGCGAGGTTACGAAACGTCTGCTCGGCCTGGGCGTCGAAGTCCCCGACGCCGACGATCGCCCCGTGCTCGTCGAGCGCGGCCTGGCCCGACACGATCACGAGGTCGCCGACCCTGAACCCCTGGGAGAGGTAGTACGGCTCGAGCGGGTCGGGGTCGAGCCGGATCTGCTCCGGGTCGGTCACGTCCGCTCCTCCGCCGGGCGAACGACGCGCGCGGTCCTGAACCATTCCGAGAGGTTCGGCGCCCACACGATCGTGACCACGACGAGGAGCCCGCCCGTGATCAGGCTCGAGACGTAGTCCGGCGAGCGGAGGATCGCGAGGATTTCCTGGAGCACGCTCAGCGACAGGACGCCCGCAGCGATTCCGACGGCGCCGCCCTTGCCGCCCGACAGGCTGACGCCGCCGATCAGGGCGGCGGTCGCGGAAAAGGTCAGCACGTCGAAGCCGATGTTCGTCGGGCTGGCCGTCGCGAGGCTGTAGCTGAGCAGCGCGCCGGGCAGCGCGGCGCCGAGGGCGGACACGACGAACACCCCGATCAGTAGCCGGTCGACGCGGACCCCGGCCACGCGCGCCGCCCGCCGGTCGCCGCCGATCGCGCGTAGGTCGCGGCCGACCCGCAGGTAGCGGAGGACGAGCGCCGCGACCACGAAGATCCCGAGCGAGACGAGGCTCCTGATCGAGAAGATCTGGAGGACGGGCTCGTCGAGCCTGAGCCCGACGTCGAAGTTGTCGTAGAGGACGCTCTTGTTGTGCCCGAGGATGTACGTGATCCCGAGCACCACGAGGTAGCCGCCGAGCGTGACCGGCATCGAGTTCAGCCGGAACCCCGCGATCAGGCCGCCCTGCACGAGTCCGACGAGGATCGCCGCGCCGAGTGCCGCGGCGATGCCGAGCGCCGGCGAGCTCCCGCCGGTCAGCACCGCGACCATGCCGCCGAAGAGGTACATCGACGACACGGAGAGGTCGAACTCGCCCGCGATGATCGTGATCCCGAGGGCGAGCGCCACGAGCCCGTACGAGGCGAAGTTCTGGAAGATGTCGTAGACGTTCGCCGTCCGCACCGTGTACTGCGTGACGACCGGCACGAGGGCGAGCGCCACGATCATGATCGCGAGGATCGCGAACGGCGCGAGCTCGGCGCCCCGTGGACGGCGGAGCCGGAGCGGTGACTCGCCGGTGCTCACCGAGTCCGCTCTTTCAGGTTCGTGAGGACGACGACGACGACCACGATGATCCCGCGGACGAGGATCTGCGCGCCCGTCGAGTAGCCGCGCAGGAGCAGCATGTCCGAGATGGTCGCGATGAAGATCGCGCCGGCCGCCGTCCGCGCGATCGACCCGCGGCCGCCAGTCACGGCGTTCCCGCCGACGAGCGCGGCCGCGATGGCGTCGTACGTGTAACTCCCGACGAGCAGGAGCGAGGCGTTCGCGCTCGTCGCGCCGATCAGGATCCCGGAGCCGGCGGTGTACAGGGAGGCGATCCCGAAGGCGCCGACGGTGAGGAGCGTGATCGGCAGCGCCGCTGCCCTCGCCGCGGTGCGGTTCTCGCCGAGGAGGTAGATCTGCCGTCCGAACCGCGTCCTCGCCATCACCACGGCGAGGACGACCGTGACGGCGATGAAGACATACACGGGGGCGGGAAGGCCGAGCACGGGGTTCGCGAGGTGCTCCCAGCTCGTCTCGTCGACCGGGGGGACGATGCTCTGGCCGTGCGAGAGCCACACCGCCATCCCCTCCATCAGCCCGGCGGCCCCGATCGTGACGATGATCGGGTTCGCGCCCCAGGCGCCGACGGCGAACCCCTGGACCGCGCCGATCGCCAGGCCGAGCACCAGCGTGAAGAGGATCGCGGCCACCAGCCCCCAGCGGAGCGAGTAGAGGAACACCATTGCCGAGATCGCGGCGGTCTGACCGAGCGCGAGGGAGAACAGGTTCCCGCTCAGGACGATCACCGTGAGGCCGACGGCGATGATCCCCACGAACGACGCGGCGGTGAGGATCGCCTTCATGTTGCTGACCGTCAGGAAGCCCTCGGTGGTGGCCGCGCCGTAGACGGTCACGGTCGCGAGGATCGCGATCCAGGCGGCGAGGGCGGCGTCGGCGAAGCGGAGCGGCCGGCGCTCGATGCCGACGCGGGCCATCATGCTGCTCACGACGCGGCGCTCCGGCTTGCCGCCTGCGTCGTCGTCATGTCGGCGAGGATCGCGGAGGCCGACGCGTCCGCGCGCGGGACGACCGAGACGATCCGGCCGTGGAAGATCGTGACGACGACGTCGGCCAGGTCGAGCACCTCGTCTAGCTCGGTCGACGAAAAGATCACGGCCGTCCCCGTCCGCGCCGCCTCGCGGACGAGGTTGTGGATCTCGGCGCGCCCGCCGACGTCGACCCCGCGGGTCGGCTCGTCGAGCGCGAGCAGCGCCGTCCCCTCGAGCTGCAGCGCCCGGCCGAGCAGCACCTTTTGCTGGTTCCCCCCGCTCAAGCTCCCGGCGGGTGAGCCGAGCCGCTCGAGGGAGACGCCCGTCATCGTCGCGAGCTCGCGGGCGGTGCGCCGGATCCGGCGGCGCAGCAGCACGCCCAGGCGGCTCAGCCGGCGCAGCCGCGAGACGGTCAGATTCCGCTCGACCGCCTGTCCGAGGAAAAGCCCCTCGCGCTGTCGGTCGTTCGGGACGTAGAGCACGCCCGCCGCGGCGGCGCGCCTCGGGGTGTTCAGGAGCACGCGCTTGCCCTGCACCTCGACCGTGCCCGTGGCGCTCGGGACGAGGCCGCCGAGGGCGCGGAGGATCGTGCTCGTGCCGGAGCCGACCTGTCCGGCGAGCCCCGTGATGATCCCGCGCTCGAGCGCGAGTGAGACGCCGTCGACGCTGCCGGGCACGGTCAGCCCCTCGATCCGGACGATCGTGTCGTCGGCGCCGGGAACGGCGTGCTCGTGCTCCTGCATCGTCTTCACGCCCTCCATCTCGCCGAGCATGTGCTCGATCAGGGAGCGACGGTCGATCTCTTGGATCTCGTGCGTCGCGACCCGCTGCCCGTCACGCAGCACGGTCACGCGGTCGCACAGCTCGAAGACCTCGTCGAGCCGGTGCGAGACGAAGATGACGCTCCGCCCTTGCGCGACGAGGTCGCGTGTCGCCCGGAACACGCGCTCGATCTCCGGCTTGCTGAGCGTTGCCGTCGGCTCGTCGAGGATCAAGAGGCGCGCGTCGCGGACGAGGAGTCGCGCGATCTCGACGAGCTGGCGCTCCCCGATCGAGAGCGTCTCGACCGGGGTGCCGAGCTGCACGTGACGGAGGCCGAGCTGGTCGAGGACCTCGCGCGCGCCCTCCGACAGGCGGCGCCTGCGGTACAAGAGCGGCACGTCCACGCCGCCGAGGTAGACGTTGTCCTCCACGCTGAGCTCGGGGACGAGGCTGAGCTCCTGGTTGACCAGCGCGATCCCGTGCGACTGGGCGTCCTGCGGGTTCCGCAGGGAGAGCTCCTCCCCCTCGAAGCGGATCACGCCCTCGTCGGGCCGGACGAGCCCCACGAGGGTCTTGACGAGCGTGCTCTTCCCCGCGCCGTTGTGGCCGCAGACTGCGTGCACCTCGCCCGCGCGCACGTCCAGCGAGAGACTCCGCACCGCGCGCACCGGGCCGAAGGACTTCGAGAGGCCCTCGACCTCCAGCACCACCCGCGGGGCAAGCGGGTCGGCGAGCGACGGGCGGGACCCGGACGTCGGTGCCGGATCCCGCTCGCCGTTCAATGCGTGGAGCTTAGGCGACCGTCAGAACGTGCACAGCTTCGTGAACCGAGACACGTTCGCCTTGGTGATGCGCTGCTCCTTGACGTAGGAGATCTTCGGAGGCTTCTGGCCGTTCAGGATCTGCGCGGCCACCTTGACCGCGAGGGCGGCCTCGACCTGCGGCGCCTGGGTGCCGGTGCCGTACTGGACGCCGGCCTTGATCGACTTGATGCCGACCGCGAGACAGTTGCTGCCGGTGACGATCAGGCCGTTCTTCTTCGAGACGCCAACCGGGACGCCCGCCTGCTTCGCGCCCTGGATGATCCCGATCGCCATGTTGTCGGCCATGCCGTAGGCGCCCTGGATGCCGCCCTTCGACGCGTACTTCGACAGCAGCTGCTGGGCGACCTTCGCGGACGTCGCCTGGTCCCAGTTGGTGTCCTCGATGGCCACGATCTTGTACTGCGGGAACCTCTTCATGTACGCCCTGAACGTCGCCATCCGGTCGGTGACGTTGTTCTGGCTCGCGGTGCCGGTGAGGGCGATCACGTTGCCCTTCGTGTAGCCCGCCTTCTTCATGCCCTCGACAAGGTTCATCGCGGCGTAGCGCCCGAGCGCCGGGTCGTCCGTCCGCGCCTCGGCCGTGACGATCTTCGCCCCGTCGGCCGACTGGCGGCCGATTGCGCCGAGGATCGGGATGCCGGCCCGCTGGGCGCGGATGTACGACGGCACGATCGCCGAGGCGCTCGCCGGCACGGAGATGATCAGGTCGGGCCGGTCCGCGATCAGGCGGTTCATGTTCTGGGCGTCGACGGCCGGGTCGAACACCGAGCTGAGGACGGTCACCTCGGCGCCCTGCTTCTCGAGGCCGCTCTTGACGGAGTTCGCCCAGGCAGCACAGAACGGGTTCTGGTTCGTGCAGATGATCACGCCGACCTTCTTGCCGGACAGGTCGGTCTTCTGGCCGCTCGCGCCGAGCGCGCCGGAGACGACGACCGCCGCGACGACTGCGAGCGCCGCGAGCGGAACCCAACGCAATGGCTTGCGCCTCATGTCATACGTCCTTTCCGATCTGACGATTGACGAACGCCGCCGAAGCGGTTCGTGCCTGCCGCCTGTGCGAGGTTGGACGATGCGAAAACGGGCGAGTTAGGCACGCCGACAATGCATACGTAGTCATACAACCTGCCCCAAAACATGTCAAACGGCGCGCCCGCAGGGGTCGTGCCGGGTCAGCTCGAGGAGGCGGCCGCGAGGGTGTCGCGGCGGACGAGCCCGACGGGGAAGACGCGCCGTCGCGGAGCGACCTCCGGGCCCGACTCGATCCGCTCGATCAGGAGGTTCGCCGCGGCCCGGCCCATCTCGGCGAGGGGCTGCCGGACGGTGGTCAGGTCGAACCCCTCCCACCCGGCCATGTCGATGTCGTCGAAGCCGACGATCGAGAGCTCGGCGGGCACGCGGACGCCGACCCGCCGCGCCGCGTCGAGCGCGCCGAAGGCGATGACGTCGTTCGCGGCGAACACCGCGGTCGGGCGCCGCTCCGACGCGAGCAGGTCGAGGCACCACTGGTAGCCGCTGTGGTGGCTGAACTGGCCCACGCGGCGGAGGCTCTCGTCGAACGCGACGCCCGCGGCCTTCAGCTGCTCGCGGAACCCGCGCTCGCGGTCGCGGCTCGTGGTCGTGTTCTCCGGGCCGGCGATCAAGGCGATCCGCCGGTGCCCGAGCTCCACCAGCGCCTCCGCGACGAGCCGTCCACCACGGCGATTGTCGGACACGACGGTGTCGACGTCGACGTCGTCGAGGTACCGGTTGACGAGCACCATCGGCACCCCTCCCGGTCGCCCAGGCAGCGGTGAGCCGAGCGTCGCCGAGACGTACACGATCCCGTCCGCGGCCGAGCCGTTGACGAGGTCGGCCAGGTGGCGCTCCGCGCTCGCGTCCGTCCGCTCGTTGAAGAGGACGGTCCGGTAGCCCGCAAGAGCGAACTCGTTGTGGAGAATCTCGAGGAGCTCGGGGTAGAAGGGGTTCGTGATGTCGTTGACCACGACGCCGACCGTGCCGGTCCGGCGGGTGATCAGCGTCCGCGCCGCGAGGTTCGGCGTGTAGTTCATCTCGCGGGCCGCCTTGAGCACGCGCGCCCTCGTCTCGGGGGCGACGCGGGGGTCGCCGCGAAGCGCGCGCGACACCGTCGACTGGCTGATCTGGAGCCGGCGGGCGATGTCGGTGCTCGTCACGGCCACGGGCGGAGCATGGCAGACGACGCACGCCGTGCGGATCCGTCCCTCCCGCCGCGCTTCGATTTGACAAGGGGGCGACACCAGGTCTATGCATACGTAGTCAAGTCCACGAAAGAGAGCCATTGCACAAGCTGAAGCAGGCCGTGCGAACGGATGGGCGCGCGGATCGCGACGAGGCCGTCGGGAACGTCGTGGAGGAGATCATCTCGGCAGTCGCAGCCGAGGGCGACGACGCCGTACGGCGGTACTCGATCCGGCTCGACGGCTGGGCGCCCGGCGACTTCCGCCTTGACGCCGACGAGATTGCGGCGAGCGTTGCGCGCGTCTCGGCGCAGGTGATCGACGACATCGTGTTCTGCCAGGAGCAGGTGCGCCTGTTCGCGGCGGCGCAGCGGGAGACGCTCGTCGACCTGGAGGTCGAGACGCTCCCCGGCGTCCGGCTCGGCCACCGGCACATCCCGGTGGCGAGCGTCGGCGCGTACGTTCCGGGGGGCCGGTACCCAATGGTCGCATCCGCCCACATGAGCATCGTCACGGCCAAGGTCGCCGGGGTGGAGCGGGTCGCCGCCTGCACGCCGCCGCTCGACGGGCGCGTCCCCGACGCGACGGTCGCCGCGATGCACCTCGCCGGCGCGGACGAGATCTACATCCTCGGAGGCGTCCAGGCGCTCGCCGCGTTCGCGCTCGGGACGGAGACGATCGAGCCGGTGGACGTGCTCGTCGGGCCGGGCAACGCCTACGTGGTCGAGGCGAAGCGACGGCTGTTCGGGAAGGTCGGCATCGACCTCACTGCCGGGCCGACGGAGATCCTGATCGTCGCCGACGACGCAGCCGACCCGCGCATCGTCGCCGCCGACCTGCTCGGGCAGGCGGAGCACGGGCCGGCGTCGCCGGCGGTGCTCGTGGCCACCTCGCGCGCCCTCGCCGAGGAGACGCTGCGGGAGGTCGGGGCGCAGCTCGAGAACCTGCCGACCGCGGACGTCGCCCGCCGCGCGTGGGAGGACTTCGGCGAGGTCGTCGTCGCTGGGTCGGACGAGGAGGCCCTCGAGCTCGCGGACGGGTACGCGTTCGAGCACGTCGAGATCCAGACGGCGGATCCCCGTTGGTACCTGGAGCGGATGCGCAACTACGGCGCGCTTTTCCTCGGCGAGGCGACGACGGTCGCCTACGGCGACAAGACGATCGGCACGAACCACATCCTCCCGACGCGCGGCGCGGCGCGCTATACGGGCGGCCTATGGGTCGGGAAGTTCCTCAAGACGGTCACCTTCCAGGAGTGCGACGAGGCGGCGAGCGTGACGATCGGCGAGATCTGCGCGCGCCAGTGCCGGATCGAGAACTTCGAGGGGCATGCGAGATCGTGCGACGTGCGCGTCGAGAAGTACCGCCGCCGGGTGCCCGCCGGGAACGTGACCGCGTGACGTACCGGCTCGGGGTCGACGTGGGCGGGACGTTCACCGACGTCGTCCTCTACGACAGCGGGGGCCAGCGCGTGTGGCTCGCGAAGACGCCGAGCACACCGGGCAACCAGTCCGTCGGCGTGATCGAGGGCATCCGGCTGGCGGCCGACCGCGCGAGCGTCCCGCTGCCGGACCTCGACGCGATCCTGCACGGCACGACCGTGGCGACGAACGCCGTCCTCGAGCGACGCGGCGCCCGGTGCGGCCTGATCGTGACGAAGGGCTTTCGCCAGATCCTCCACCTCGCCGAGGCGTGGACGCCGGGCCCGCTGTTCGGGTTCATGGTCTACGAGAAGCCCGAGCCGCTGACCGACACGCGCTACGTCCGCGAGGTGCCCGAGCGCACGGGAGCGGATGGGGCGATCGTAGAGGCGATCGACGCGGCCGCCGTCCGCACCGCCGTCGAGGAGCTCGTCGCCGAGGAGATCGAGGCGCTGACCGTCTGCCTGCTCAACGCGCATGCGAACGGCCGCCACGAGCGCGTCGTCGCGGACATCGCCGCCTCCGTCTTGCCCGGCCTGTCGGTGTCGATCTCCTCCGAGGTGCTCCCCGAGTTCCGCGAGTACGAGCGGACGGTGACGACCTTGATGAATGCGTACGTCGCGCCGGTGCTCGAGCGGTACCTCACGAACGTGCGCGACGGGCTCGCCGCCGCGGAGGTGCGCGCGCCGATCCAGGTCGTGCGCTCGGACGGCGGCCTGATGAGCCTCGAGTCGGCCTGCAAGAACCCCGTGCAGACCGTGCTGTCGGGTCCTGCCGGCGGCGTCAGCGGGGCCTCGTTCGTGGCGTCCCACGCGGGCTTCGACCGGATCCTCACCTTCGACATGGGAGGGACCTCGACGGACGTGGCCGTGTGCGTCTCGGGTCGCCCCGAGATCACCCGCGAGACGAACGTCGGCGACTTCCCCGTCCGCGCTCCGGCGGTCGACGTCGCGAGCATCGGCGCGGGCGGCGGCTCGATCGCATACGTCGCGGACGCGACAGGAGCCCTGCGCGTCGGCCCCGAGAGCGCGGGCGCGCTTCCCGGCCCGGCCTGCTACGGCCGGGGCGGTGCCGCCGCGACCGTCACGGACGCCAACGTCGTGCTCGGCCACCTCCCGCCGCGCCTCCTCGGCGGCGACTTCGAGCTGGACGCCGACGCGGCCTACGCGGCGGTCGCGCGGGTCGCCGAGGCGCGCGGCACGGGGGTCGAGGAGACCGCGCGGGCGATCGTCAGCATGGTCGACGAGGCGATGCTCGGAGCGCTGCGCGTGGTCACCGTCCAGCGCGGGCGAGTGCCGAGCGAGTTCGCGCTCGTCGCGTTCGGGGGTGCCGGTGGGCTCCACGCGAACGCGCTCGCGCGCATCCTCGGGTGCTACCCGGTGATCGTCCCGGAGGAGTCCGGCGTGCTCTCGGCGCTCGGGTTCATCTCCTCCGACATCAAGAACGAGTTCAGCCAGACGTTCGTGAAGAGCATCGCGGCGACGACGCCCGACGCGGTGCGCGAGCCCTTCGACGTGCTGACGGCGCGCGCCCGCGAATGGCTCGACGGCGAGAGCGTGGACGTCGGCGACCAGGACGTCCGCTTCGTGCTCGACATGCGCTACAGCCGCCAGGGCTACGAGATCCCGATCGAGCTGGACGGGATCGAGCTCGCGGCGCTCGACCTCGCCGCGCTCGAGCGTCGCTTCGGCGACGCCCACAGCCGGCTCTACGGGTTCGTGCTCGAGGGGGGCTCCGAGATCGTCAACCTCCGCGTGCTCGCGACCGGCCGCGTCCCGCTCCCGGTGCTCGAGGCCCGTGCCGAGGGCGCCCACGACCCGTCGGCGGCGCAGACGGGCACCCAGCTCGTCTGGACGCCGGACGGATCCGTCGACGTCCCGACCTACGCGCGCGCGGCGCTCGAGCCGGGGATGGCGATCGACGGCTACGCGATCGTCGAGCAGTACGACGCGACGACCGTCGTGCTGCCCGGCCACCGCGCCGTCGTCGACCCCTGGATGAACCTGGTGATCCGTCCCGAGGAGGCCGCATGAGCACCGCCGTCGACGTCGCCACCCTCGACCTGATCGAGAACGCGCTCCTGAACGCGCGGTTCGAGATGGACGAGGTCGTCCGGCGCGCGGCCATGTCGCCGACGATCCGCGTCCAGCACGACGAGTTCCCGATGATCTGCAACGCCCGCGGCCAGATGGTCGTGGGCCAGTTCGGCTCGTACATCCCCGAGGTCGTCGACCGCTTCGGGGGCGAGCTCTTCGAGGGCGACGTGATCCTGCTGAACGACCCGTACCTCTGCAAGGGCTCGATCTCGCACTGCAACGACTGGCTCGTGATCCTGCCGGTCTTCCACGAGGGCGAGCGCATCGCCTTCGCGTCGCTGTTCGGCCACATGATGGACGTGGGCGGCAAGGTGCCCGGGAGCCAGGTCTCGGACGCGCTGTCGATCTGGGAGGAGGGCATCCGGATCCCGCCGATCAAGATCTTCGAGCGCGGCGTGCTCAACGAAACGGCCCTCGAGGTGATCCTCAACAACACGCGCACGCCCGACACGAACCGGAGCGACCTGATGGCGATCATCGGGGGCTGCCGGGCGGCGGAGCGGCGCATCGTCGAGATCTGCGACCGCTTCGGGCCGGCGACGTTCGAGGCGGCCTGCGACGCGCTTCTCGACCGGACGCGGCGCGCGATGGCGCAGATCATCCGTCGCTACATCCCGGAGGAGCCTCAGACGTTCACCGACTGGGTCGACGACGACGGCTGCGGCAACGGCCCGTTCAAGATGGTGCTGACGATCTGGCGCGAGGGCGACGTCTGCCACGCCGACTGGACGGGTACGGACGACCAGGCGCCCGGCTCGATCAACTTCCACATCCACGAGGGCCTCTGCAAGCTGTTCCTCGGGATCTACATGATCATGGCGTTCGACCCCGAGATCCTCTTCAACGACGGCATCTACGACGTGTTCGAGGTCACGCTCCCGGAGGGCTCGTTGCTCAACCCGAAGTTCCCCGCACCGCTCTCGAACCGGCTCAACGTCCACACCCGCCTGTTCGACTGCATGAGCGGCGCCCTCGGCCAGAAGGCGCCGGAGCTCTCGATGGCCGCCGGGTACGGCACCAGCCCGTTCTTCGTCTTCTCGGGTTACGACGCGGACGGCGAGTACTTCCAGTTCGTCGAACTGCTCTTCGGCGGCCTCCCCGCCCGGTACAAGGCCGACGGGCTCGACGGCCACTCGTGGTGGCCGCTCTTCCGGACGACGCCCGCCGAGTACGCCGAGAGCTACTACCCGGTGCGGATCACGAGTTACGTGCCCGCGCGCGACACGGGCGGCGCGGGCTTCCACCGGGGCGGAACGGGGATCGAGAAGACCTACGTCTTCACGGGCCCGGGGTCGTTCACCGTGAACGACGACCGCGCGGCGATCCCGCCCTGGGGCATCAACGGCGGACGCCACGGCGGCTGCAGCACGAAGACTCTGATCCGCGCGACCGGCGAGGTCATCGAGATCGCGTCGAAGCTCGACCAGGTTCCCGTCGGCGCCGGCGACACGCTCGTGTTCCGCACCGCGGGCGCCGGCGGGTGGGGGGACCCGCTCGACCGCGAACCGGCACTCGTCCTCCGCGACGTCCTCCGCGATCTCGTCTCGCACGACGTCGCGCGCCGCGACTACGGCGTCGTCGTCGACGGGGACGCCGTCGACGAGGCGGCAACCGAGGCCGAGCGCGCCCGCCTGCGGGACGCGCGCGGCCCTGTCCAGCCATTCGACTTCGGCCATGCGCCGACAGAGGAGCCCGCATGACCGCCAGCCTCCGCGCACGCCTCTCCGTGCCGGGGGCGATCGTCGCGCTCGGCGCGCACGACGGCCTCACGGCGAGGATCGCGGAGCGGGCCGGGATCGAGGCGCTCTACCACGGCGGCTACGCCGCCGCCGCGCATCACTTCGGGCTGCCCGACGTCGGCCTCGTCGGCCGCGCCGAGATGGTCGAGAGCGTTCGGCGGATGCGCGCGGCGACCGCGCTGCCGATCGTCGCCGACGCGGACACGGGCTACGGCTCCGAGGCCGGCGTCTGGCTGACCGTCCGCGAGCTCGAGGACGCCGGTGCGAACGCGGTGCAGATCGAGGACCAGGTCGCGCCGAAGCGCTGCGGCCACATGCAGGGCAAGGAGGTGATCCCGGCCGACGAGATGGTGATCAAGGTGCGCGCCGCGGTGTCAGCGCGGCGGTCGGAGGAGACGGTGATCATCGCGCGCTCGGACGCGCTCCAGGTGAACGGGCTCGACGACGCGATCGAGCGGTGCAACGCCTACGCCGACGCGGGCGCCGACCTCGTGTTCGTCGACGCGCCGCGGTCGGTCGAGGACTACGTGGCGATCGGCGAGCGCTGCAGCGTGCCGGGCGTCGCGAACATGACGGAGACGGGGAAGTCGCCGACGGTCCCGACCGAGGAGCTGGAGGCGATGGGCTACAAGCTCGTGATCTTCCCGAGCACGCAGACCTGGCTCTTCGCGAGGGCATACGAGGAGCTCTGCGCCGCCGTCGTCCGCGACCGCACCACGGGGGCGCTCGGCGATCGGTTCATGAGCTTCGACGAGGTCAACGCATTGCTCGGCCTCGCCGAGTGGCAGTCGCGATGACGAAC
>DASSJV010000092.1:0-20252 GCA_035691005.1 Gaiella sp.
AGCCGGGCGGCGTCGTGGTCGCCGACAACGTCGGCACGAGCCCCGTCGTGAAGGCGTACGCGAAGGCCCGCCAGGCCGACCCGACGCTCGTCTCCGTCACGATCCCGATCGACAACGGCCTCGAGGTCACGACCGTCCTGCGCTGAGCTGCGTCCGCGCAGCCCGGACGCCGCCGGAGGCGGCAGTCCGCTTCAGGGATGTGCCCTGGCCCGGCGGAGCGGGCCACGGAGTTTGCGGCGTCCGTTCGGCGTAAGCCGAATGGGCGCTCGCAGGTTGAGGTTCGGTTATCCGCCTTGCCGCCGTCCGGTGCCCGTGCGTAGACTCGGTGTACCGCGGAAAGGAGGTGGTCGGGTGTCAGATTCGAGCAGTACCGGCAGCGGAGGTACCAGCGGGTAGAGGCGTGTCCCCGGGACCCACTGGGGAATCGCCATAGCCACGCGTAGGGGACTCGCGCTTCGCGCCGCCGACCACCTCTGGTCTGGCAGGAAGCGCCTCTACCAATCCAACGTCGAGTACCGAATCGAGGGCCGCCCCACGGGCGGCCCTCGGTCTTTCTTGCCTGCGAGCATGCATTCCGCTCGCGCGGAACGCATGCCGCCAACGGCACATCCCTGAAGCGGACTGCCGCCTGCGGCGGCGTCCGGCGGCGATGCTCGTCCGCCGCGACGCTCAGTCGGCGAGCGCGCGCAGCAGCTGCTCGTCCAGCGGTACGCGGTCGCCGAGGCCGAGGCGGCGCATCGAGGCGCCGCCGTCGGAGACGACGTTGTCCGGGCCCTCGAGCATGCGCAGCTGGTCGCGCGTGAGGAGCGCGGGCGGGATCCGCTCGAACAGCGCGGCCGGGCCCCGGGCGAGCCAGAAGGGCACGTGCACGGACGGCCGCCGCGTCCCGAGGGCGGCCTTGAGGTGCCGCCACAGGTCGCTCCACGTCACCGCATCGGGCCCACCGAGCTCGACAGGGCCGTTCGAGCCCTCACCCTCGACCGCGAGGCGCACGGCGCGGACGACGTCGTCGATCCAGATCGGTTGCAGGCGCTGCGTCCCCGGACCGATCACCGGCGTCACCGGCGCGAGCCGCGCGATGCGGGCGAACCGCGGGAGCGCGCCCCCGTCCGCGCCGAAGACGAAGCTCGGCCGCAGCACGACGTGCTCGATCCCGCAGCTCGCCACTGCCTGCTCGGCCGCCCACTTCGCGCGGAAGTACGGGACGGTCGCATTCGGGCCGGTGCCGAGCGCGCTCATCAGGACGATCCGGCGGACATCGCTCTCGCGCGCGGCCTCGAGGAGGTTTCCCGTGCCGGCCGCCATCACCCGCTCGAACGCCGCCGGGGCACCCTCGACGATCGCGACGAGGTGCACGATCGTCCGCATCCCACGGGCCGCTGCCCGGAGCGACGCGGGGTCGGTGACGTCGCCGCGGACGAGCTCGCAGTCGACGCCTTCGAGTGCGTGCGCGCCGCGCGCCGTGCGGACCATCGCGCGGACACGGGTCCCGTTCGCGGCGAGCTCGCGCGTCACGTGCCGCCCGACGAAGCCGCTCGCTCCGGTGACCAGGATCACGGCGTGTCGCTGAAGTTCTGCCAGTAGCGGCTCGGCGTCGGCCCCCGCTGCCCCTGGTACTTCGAGCCGAGCCCGCCGGAGCCGTAGGGCGCCTTGGCCGGCTCGGACATCTGCACGAAGGACAGCTGCCCGATCTTCATCTCGGGGTAGATCGTGATCGGGAGGTTCGCGACGTTCGACAGCTCGAGCGTCACGTGGCCGTCGAACCCGGGGTCGATGAACCCGGCGGTGGAGTGGATCAAGAGCCCCAGCCGGCCGAGCGACGACTTGCCCTCGAGGCGGGCGACGAGGTCGTCCGGCAGCGCGACACGCTCGAGCGTCGAGCCGAGCACGAACTCGCCGGGATGGAGGATGAACGGCTCCGTCCCGTCGACCTCGACGAGCTCCGTGAGCTCCTCCTGCTCGGCCTTCACGTCGATGTACGGGTACCGGGAGTTGCGGAAGACCCGGAACAGCCGGTCGACGCGCACGTCGAGGCTCGAGGGCTGCATCAGGGTCGGGTCGTACGGGTCGATCCGGATGCGTCCGGACTCGATCAGACGCCGGATAGCCTGGTCGGAGAGCACCATCTCGGCGGATCGTAGACCCCTGCCCACGACGTCCGCCCGTTCCCTCTGCAGGCTGCGATCACCTACACTGCTGGACCCGGTGTCCATGCTGTATCCATCGATGGACCCGAACGAGCGCTTCCGCGCTCGCCGGGATGCGGTGCGCCGGAGGAAGCGGCGCCGGCGGGCTGCCGTGGCAGCGATCCTCCTCATCGCCGTGCTGGCGCTCGCCGGTGGGATGACGCTCGCGGGGAAGACCGAGCAGAACGGGACGGCTCGCTTCACGGTCGACGTCGCCGACGACGCGGTCGTCGTCGCCGCCCGGCCACGGCCGCTGCCCGTCGAGGTGCGCGGCGTCCACGTGACCGGAGCCCTCGCCTCGCTGCCCGGCAAGCTCGACGAGTACGCCGCGCTGAAGAAGAACGGGCTCAACACGATCGAGCTCGACGTGAAGGACGAGTCGGGCGAGATCGGGTTCACGCCCGCCGGCGTCCCCCTCGCTCGGACGGCCGGGGCCGTGCGGGGCTACTACGCGCCGCGCAAGGTCGCGGCCATGCTGCACCGCAAGGGCATCTACCTGATCGGCCGCGTCGTCGTCTTCCAGGACTCGTACCTCGCCCGCGCGCGCCCCGATCTCGCCGTGCACCGCCCGGACGGCTCGATCTGGACGACGAACGCCGGGCTCGCGTGGGTCAACCCGTACGACCGGCGCGTGTGGGACTACAACATCTCGATCGCCGAGGCGGCGGCGCGGGCCGGATTCGACGAGATCATGCTCGACTACACCCGGTTCCCGTCCGACGGCGACCTCGGGTCGACCGTCTACCCCGGCCGGACGAGCGAGCCGAGGGGCCAGGTCATCTCGGACTTCGCCGCGTACGCGGAGCGCCGGCTCGCGCCGCTCGGCGTCCGCGTCTCGACCGCCCTCTTCGGGCTCTCCGCGACGCGCGACATCGGCGTCGGCCAGGTGCCGCGCTGGATCTCGCGCCACGTCGACGACATCCACCCGATGGCCTACCCGGTCCTGTACGGCGGCGGCGAGCTCGGGCTCGTCTCCCCGAGCCTGGAGCCCGGAGAGACGGTCTTCCGGACGCTGCTCGACTTCAAGCGGCAGGTTCGGGGGAGCAGGGCCCAGCTGATCCCGTGGATCCAGGACTGGAACTACAGCCCGGACGGAGTGATGCAACAGGTGCGCGCGGCGCGGCTGCAGGGCGCCAAGGGCTTCCTGCTCTGGAACGCGAACGGGCTGTACACGAAGCAGGCGCTCGCGCCGCCGCCCTCGTAGGCCCGTCCGGGATGGCGGCGGCGACGCTCGCGCACGACGATCGCGGCACCGGCCCGGCGATCGTCTTCCTCCACGGGCACCCGTTCAGCCGCGGGATGTGGGCGGGGCAGGTCGAGGCGCTCTCCGACGAGTTCCGCGTGGTCGCGCCCGACCTCCCAGGCTACGGCGCGACGCCGCCGCTCGCGCAGATCATGTCGATGCGCCGCTTCGCGGACTCGGTGCTCGACCTCCTCGACGTGCTCGGCGTCGAGCGGGCGACTGTCGTCGGCCTGAGCATGGGCGGCCTCGTCGCCATGGAGCTCGGCCTCGCCGCGCCCGACCGGGTCGACGGCCTCGTCCTCGCGGCGACGACCGCCGCACCTGCGACCGAGGAAGACGTCGAGCGCCGTCGCCGTGCCGCCGCCGACATCGACGCGCATGGGATGCTCGGCCACACCGCGGAGATGCTCCCTCGGCTGTTCGGGCCGACCGCGAGCCGCGATCCGGCCCTCACCGTGCCGATCGTCGAGACGATGCTGCGCACGAGCCCGGCGGGCGCGGCCGCCGCGCTGCGGGGGCGCGCGAAGCGGCCCGACTACGAGCAGCTCCTCCGCGACCTCCGCCCGCCCGCGCTCGTCGTCGCGGGTGACCGGGACGCGTACTCGACGAAGGAGGTCACCGACCAGCTCGTCGCCGCGTTGCCCGCTCCCGAGGTGCTGATCCTCCCGGGCGTCGGGCACTTCCCGAACCTCGAGGCGCCCGACGCGTTCGACGCCGCGGTGCGCGGCTTTGCACGGCGCGTGAGTGCCTCAGGGGGCGAGCCGGGTGCCTGACCAGCCGTCGCCGACGCGCTCGTAGCGGGCGCGGTCGTGCAGCCGGCTCGGCCGGTTCTGCCAGAACTCGAAGGCCTCGGGGACGATCCGATAGCCGCCCCACCAGTCGGGCAGCGGGACCTCGTCGCCCCCGAAACGGCCTTCGGCCTCGGCATAGAGGCGGTCGAGCTCATCGCGGTCCGCGATCGGACGCGACTGGGGGGAGGCCCAGGCGCCGAGCCGGCTCTCTCGCGCGCGCGTGTCGAAGTAGCGGCGCGCCTCCTCGTCCGCGAGACGCTCGACCCGCCCCTCGACCCGCACCTGGCGCCGGAGCGGCGGGCCCCAGTAGAAGCAGAGCGCGGCAGCCCCGTTCGCGCGGAGCTCGCCCGCCTTGCGGCTCTCGTGGTTCGTGTACACGCGAAGGTCGCGCTCGTCGGCCCCGCGCACGAGCACCATCCGCACCGACGGGCGCCCCGCGGGCGTCGCGGTCGCGAGCGCGGCGCCCTCCGGCTCGTGGAGCCCGGCCGCCCGCGCCTCTCCGAGCCACAGGGCGAGCGTGACCCACGGATCGGGGTCGAGCGCGTCGAGCCAGGCGTCGGTCACGTCGCGAATCTACGTTCTGACGCCTCGGATACGCTGAGGTCGATGGCGACGACAAAGACGATCGAGATCAGGACGGAGATCCCGGGGCCCCGCTCGAGGGAGCTCGCGGAGCGCGAGGCGCGCGTTGTGGCGCATCCGCTGCTCGTCCACCTGCCGATCTTCGCCGCGCGCGCGGAGAACGCGACGATCACGGACGTCGACGGCAACGTCTTCGTCGACTTCGCCGGCGGGGTCGGCGTGGTCAACGCCGGGCACGCGCATCCGGCGATCGTCGAGGCGGTCACGGAGCAGGCCGCCCGGTTCCTCCACACCGACTACACGATCGTCCCGTACGAGACGTACGTCGAGCTCGCCGAGCGGCTCTGCGCGCTCGCGCCGATCGGCGGCGAGACGCGTGCCGCGTTCTTCAACGCGGGCACCGAGGCCGTCGAGAACGCGGTCAAGCTCGCGCGCCTGCACACGGGGCGCCCCGGCGTGGTCGCGTTCGAGGGCGCGTTCCACGGCCGCACGCTCCTCGCGATGACGATGACCTCGAAGTTCCACCCCTACAAGACCGGGATGGGCCCGTACGCGCCGGACGTGTACCGCGCGCCCTACCCGAACGCCTATCGAGGTCCGACCGCCGGCGAGGCCCTCGCCCGTCTCGAGCGGATGTTCGAGGCCGACGTCCCCGCCGACCGGATCGCCGCGATCGTGTTCGAGCCCCAGCTCGGCGAGGGAGGGTTCATGCCCGCGCCGCCCGAGTTCGTCGCCGGCCTGCGGGCGCTGTGCGACCGGCACGGGATCGTGCTCGTGGCGGACGAGGTGCAGACGGGCTTCGGGCGGACGGGGCGGATGTTCGCGATGGAGCACTTCGACGTCGAGCCCGATCTGCTCACGGTGGCGAAGTCGATCGCGGCGGGCCTGCCGCTCTCCGGCGTGATCGGCCGCGCGGAGATCATGGACGGCGCCCACCCCGGCGCGATCGGCGGCACCTACATCGGCAACCCCGTCGCGCAGGCGGCGGCGCTCGCGGTGCTCGACGTCTTCCAGGAGGAGAACCTCGTCGCCCGCGCCGAGGTCGTCGGCCGCCGGATCCGCGAGCAGATGCTCTCCTGGCAGAGCCGCTGGTCGCGTATCGGTGACGTGCGGGGGCTCGGCGCCATGCTCGCGATCGAGCTCGTCCGCGACCCGGCGACGAAGGAGCCCGCGCCGGAGCTCGCCGCCGCGACGATCGAGGCGGCGCTCGCGCGCGGCCTCATCCTCCTCAAGGCCGGTCTCTACGGGAACTGCATCCGGGTGCTCTGCCCGCTCACGATCGAGGACGCCGTGCTCGAGGAGGCGCTCGCCGTGTGGGAAGAGGCGCTCGCCGCGACTCTGGGCTAGCCCCGCACGTGCCCGGCTCTTTCCGTGCGCCGCGCGTCGCGGCCGGAGGGCGGTTCATCCGCCCGGGAGGCCAACAGCGGGTCAGCGGTGTTCCGCGCGAAGGAGGGGGCTCGTGGGGGAACCATGGGTTCCCCCACGTTCAACCATGGGTTCCCCCACGTCCTCAGTACTCGAGGCTGCGGCGGCGCTCGTGGCGCTCGAGCGCGAGGCCGATCAGACGGTCGAGGAGCTCCTCGTACTCGATGCCGGAGGCTGCGAAGAGACGTGCGTAGAAGCTCGTCGCGGTGAACCCTGGGATCGTGTTCAGCTCGTTCATCACGATCTCCCCGTCGGGCTCGCGGACGAAGAAGTCTGCGCGCGCCATCCCCTCGCACGACGTCGCGACGAACGCGGCGACCGCGAGCTCGCGCGCACGCTCGACCTGCGCATCGGTGAGGCCGGGGGGCGGCACGACGAGCTCCGAGCCGCCCTCGTCGTACTTCGACGACCAGTCGTACCAGTCCGCGTTGTGCGCGACGACCTGGCCGGGAAGCGACGCCTCGGGGCGCGGCAGGTTGCCGAGGACGCCGACCTCGATCTCCATCCCGGGCACGAACTCCTCGACCATCACCTTCTCGTCGTGGCGCCGGGCGACGGCAACCGCCTGCTCGAGCTCGGACTCGTCGCGCACCTTCGAGATCCCCACCGACGAGCCCATGTTCGCGGGCTTCACGAAGACGGGATAGCCGAACGGGTTCGAGACGGGGTCGCCGAGCCGGAGGGCGACGTGTTCCGCCACGGGGATCCCCGCGCCGCGCATCAGCGTCTTGAACACGTCCTTGTCCATGCACACGGACGAGGCGAGCACCCCCGGGCCGACGTAGGCGACGCCGGCGAGCTCACAGAGGCCCTGCACCGTGCCGTCCTCGCCGAAGGGGCCGTGGAGGAGCGGCAGCACGACGTCGACCGCGCCGAGCGTCGCCGGCGCCGAGTCGGCGGGCACGGGAAGCGTCTCCGCCGTCGTGCTGGCGGGCAGCTCGGCCCGCGCGTCGCCCGCCGGGAGCGCCCAGCGGCCGTCCCGCCCGATCTCGATCGTCCGGACCTCGTAGCGCTCCGGGTCGAGCGCCGCCGCGACGGAGGCCGCCGAGGCGAGGGAGATGTCGTGCTCGCTCGACCGTCCGCCGGCGAGCACGGCCAGCCTCACCCTCGGGCTCACGGGGGCGGCGGCTGGGCGGTCGTCGGCGTCGGCGTGGGAGTCGGCGTCGGCGTCGTGGCCGGCGGCGCCGTCACGTCGGGCGGCGGCACGAACGTGCCGACCGTCAGCTTCACCACGGTCTTCGGGTCGGCCTCCGCGTTCCCGGCCGGGTCCTGGCTGATGACGAGGCCGTCGAGCGCCTCGTCCTCGGTCTCCTGCTCCGTGACGCTCGACTTGAAGCCCGCCGCGCGCAGCGTCGCGCGCGCGTCGGCGACGCTCTGGAGCGAGACGTCCGGCACGGTCTTCGTCTTCGGGCCCTGCGACACCGACAGCGTCACCGAGCTGCCGCGCGAGGCGGTCGAGTTCCCGGGCGGATCCTGGTCGACGACCTCTCCGGCGGGCTGGCCGCTCTCGACGTCGGCGCGGCCGACCGTGAAGCCCGCCGCCTGGAGCTGCGCTGCGGCCGTGTCGTACGTCTGCCCGATGACCGCCGGCACTGCGACGGGCTTCGGCCCGCTCGACACGTTCACCCGGACGGAGGCGCCTTCGACGACGACCGTCCCGGGGCGCGGATCCTGCGCCGTCACGGTGTCGGACGGCTTGTCCGACGGCACTTCGTGCACGTCCGCATCGAGGCCGAGGCTCGTCAGGTCCTTCACCGCGGTGTCGCGCGACTTGCCCACGAGAGACGGGACGCTCACGTTCTTCTTGCCGCTCGAGACGAGGATCGTGACCATGCTCCCCTTCGGCTGGCGCGACCCCGCGTCCGGCTCCTGGTCGAAGACGTAGCCCTTCTGGACGTCGCCGTTCGGCAGGCGGCGGACGTTCGGTTCGAAGCCGTCGTTCACGATCAGCGTGACGGCCTTCTGCTCGAGGATCCCGTTGTAGTCGTCCACCGCGACGGGCTCGTTCGCGTCGATCTGGTCGCGCACGTTGTCGTAGAAGAGCCAGGCGCCGATGCCGAGGGCGATCGCCGCGCCCGCTGCAACGAGCCACGGCCACCAGGCCCGTCCGCGGCGCACGGCGCCCTCGTACGATCTGTACCTCTCGTCGCCGCCGACGCCGGACGGGCGCAGCGGAGGCGCGACGGCCGTAGCGGCGGTCGTCTCGCCGCGGAGCACCATCGTCGCAGCCTCCTCGGTCTCGGGGACGACGGCCTCGCCCCGGCCGACGAGCTCGAGGTCGCGGTCCATCTCCTTCGCCGAGCGGTAGCGGTCGGCGGGCTCCTTCGCGAGCGCGCGCAGCACGACGAGGTCGAGGTCTCGCGGGATCTCGTGCCGGTGCGTCGAGGGCGCCTCGGGGATCTGGGAGAGGTGCTTCATCGCGATCTCGACGGGCGTCTCGCCGGTGAACGGCACCTTCCCGGTGAGCAGCTCGTAGAGGACGATCCCGATCGAGTAGAGGTCGGACGATTCGTCGACGGGGGCGCCGCGCGCCTGCTCGGGCGAGAGGTACTGCGCGGTGCCGATGATCGAGCCGGCCTCGGTCATCTGGCTCGAGCCGGCCCGCGCGATGCCGAAGTCCGCGACCTTCACGCGTCCCTCGTTGTCGACGAGCACGTTGTGCGGCTTGATGTCGCGGTGGACGATGCCGTTGCGGTGCGCGTACCGAAGCGCCGCGAGCACCTGGCGCGTGTACGAGATCGCGACCGGGATCGGGCACATGCCGCGGGTCACGATCAGCTCCTTGAGCGTCCGCCCCTCGACGTACTCCATCACGATGAAGTACGACCCCTCGGCCTCGCCGCGGTCGTGGATCGCGACGACGTTGGGGTGCGAGAGGCCGGCCGCGTGCGTCGCCTCGCGCCGGAACCGCTCGACGAACTGCACGTCGTTCGCGTAGCGCTCGTGGAGGATCTTGATCGCGACCTTGCGACCGAGCTCCTGGTCCTCGGCGAGCCAGACGTCCGCCATGCCGCCCGAGCCGAGCCTCCGCTCGAGCCGGTAGCGGCCGGCGAAGATCGTCCCGCTTCGTGAGTCGATCGTGGTCATCGGTTCCGAAAGGTTAGGGATTCCCCGCTGGACGCAGGATCGACTCCAGGACGTCGCGCGCGATCGGGGCGGCCGTCTCGCCGCCGGTGGACGTCTGATTCTCGAGCGCGACCGCGATCGCGACCTCGGGCCGCTGACCCTCGCGGCCGGCGAACGCGATGAACCAGGTCGTGTTGACCCCCGGCCGGCCGGTCTCGGCCGTGCCGGTCTTGCCGCCGATGCGGTAGCCGGGGATCTGCGCCGCGGTGCCGGTGCCGGCCTGGACGACGCTCACCATCATGTCCTCGATCTGCTTCGCGTGCACCGGCCCGACCGCGCGGCTGAGCCTCTCCCGGCGCGTGCGCGAGACGGTCTTCCCCTGCGGGGAGACCACCTTCTCGACGACGTACGGCCGCATCACGATCCCGGCGTTGCCGATCCCCCCGGCGACCATCGCCATCTGCAGCGGCGTCACGAGCATCCGCTCCTGGCCGAAGGCCATCCGGCCGGCGTCGACGTCCTGGTCGCGCGCCGGGTACCAGAGCTCGTGGTTCTTGTAGAGGCCGCTCGGGTAGCGCTCGCCGTCCGGCGTCTCGAGCGGCGGTCGCTCGTAGAACCCGAACTTCTTCGCCTGCTCGAGGATCCGCTTCGCCCCGAGGGCCTTGCCCATGTTGCAGAACACCGAGTTGACCGACTGCTGCAGGCCCTGGGCTAGCGTCAGGTTCCCGAAGGGGCTCGACGTGTCGAAGTTGTTGACGCGCTTGCCGTAGACCGTGCAGTACCCGGGATCGTAGAACTCCGAGTCCGGAGTGAAGCGATTCGACTCGAGCGCCGCGGCCGTGGTCACCACCTTGAAGGTCGAGCCCGGCGCGTAGAGGCCCTGCGTCGCGCGGTTGATCAGGGGCGCCGCGGGACGGCAGTTCGCGGTGACGTGGTCGATCTTGTCGAAGTGGTTCTCGACGAGGTTCGGGTTGTACGTCGGCGAGGACGCCATCACGAGGAGCTTCCCGCTGCGGGGGTCGAGCGCGACGACCGCGCCGCAGTTCGACCCGAGCGCGTCGAGGGCGACCCGCTGCGCGGCGAGGTCGAGGGTCGTCACGACCGTGTCGCCGACGATCGGCTTGCCGGAGAGCTCGTCGAGTTGCTGGTCGACGAGGTCGGAAAGCGCTCGGTCGGTCCCGGTCAGCTCGCCGTTGAGGGACTTCTCGAGACCGGCGCGGCTCCGCGAGATCGTCGAGTATCCGACGACCGCCGCGGTCAGCGCGCCCTGCGGGTAGCGGCGCAAGTAGTACGTCTTGCCGCCCTTCTGCTTCTCCGCGCGGTTCCGCGCGAGCACGCGGCCCGGCGCGAGGATGAGACCGCGCTTCACCTCGAACTCCGCGACCCGCTGGATCTCGTTGTCCTGCCGCGCGGCCAGCCCCGGTCTGGCCAGCGTCTGCCAGTACGTCGTCGCGGCGATGAGGACGACGATGAGCCCCATCGCGACGCGGGCGACCCGTGCCAGCTGCGGGTTCATCGCTGGGTCACCATCGCGCGGTTGGAGACGAGCAAGAGCAGCGCCACCATCGCGAAGTTCGCGACGATGCTCGTGCCGCCGTACGAGACGAACGGCAGCGTGATCCCCGTCAGCGGCACGAGACGGAGGACGCCGCCGACGATGATGAACGTCTGCAGGGCGAGGCCGAAGCTGAGCCCGGCCGCGAGGAGCTTCGAGAAGCCGTCCTGGGCGAGCAGGGCGACGCGCATCCCGCGCGCGACGAGCGCGAGGTACAGGAGCAGCACGGCCGAGACGCCGATCAGCCCGAGCTCCTGCGCGAGCGCCGAGTAGACGAAGTCCGTCTGCAGGTACGGGATCAGCGGGGTCCCGTCGACGGTCTGGAACGTCCCGTTGCCGATCCCGGTGCCGCCGTAGCCGCCGTTCGCGATCGAGTACAGGCTCTTGACGAGCTGGTAGGAGTCGCAGTTCTGGCGGTACTCGAGAGCCCCGTTGAGCGCGCAGTAGACCTTGTCGTCCGTCCAGGGCTCCAGCCAGACCGTGACGCGCTGCTGGACGCGGTCGAGCGCGTTGTAGAGCACCGCGGCGCCTCCGGCGAACAGCACGAGCCCCGCGACGACGATCGAGAGCCGGTTCGTCGCGACGTACAGCATCGCGAGAAAGATCCCGAAGTTGAGGAGCGCCGAGCCGAGGTCGCTCGTCTGGACGAGCACGAGCATCGCGCCGCCCCAGATCGCGAGGAGCGGTCCGAAGTCCTTCAGCCGGCCTTGCGCGAGCGCCTCGCGCTTGTCGCGCAGGTACCCGGCGAGGAAGATGACGAGGAAGATCTTCGCGACCTCGCCGGGCTGGAACTGCAGCGGCCCGATCTCGACCCAGAGGCGCACCCCGTTGATGCGCTGGCCGATCCCCGGGACGGACGGGAGCATCAGCAGGACGATCGCCGAGATCCCGAAGAGGTACTTGTACCTCTCGAGGATCCGGTAGTCGTAGCGGAGCCAGACGAGCACGAGGCAGTACGCGGCCACGCCGACCGCGACCCAGACGAGCTGCTTGCGGCCGTCCTCGGCGTCGAGCCGGTAGACGAACGTGAGGCCGATCGCGCAGAGGAGCGCGGTCAGCGGGAGCAGGGTCGGGTCCGCGTACGGGACGGTCAGCCGCGTGACGACGTGCGCGACCGCGAAGATCCCCGCGAGCAGCAGGGCCCACGGCACCCAGCCGTAGTCGATCGCGTCGGTCGTCTGGATCCACGCGGCAGCGAAGGCCGTCGACGCGACGAGGCCGGCGAGGAACAGCGTCAGGAGCTCGCGGTTGCGTGCGCTCACCGCAGGAGGCTCCACCAGAGCACGACGGCGGCCACGGCGATGATCGCGAGGAGGGCGAGCAGCGCCGGCCAGCGGCTCCCTTTGCCGGCCCCGTGGCGGCGGACGTCCTCGAGCGTCGGCCCGTCGGGGCCGTCCTCGTCGTCGCCCTCGACCTCCTCCGCGCCGGGGACGAGGGTCGGCGCCGGCTCGGCGTCGGGGTCGACGAGCTCGAACAGGACGACGGTGACGTTGTCCTCGCCGCCCGCCGCGTTCGCCGCCGCGACGAGCGCCTCCGCCGCCTCCGCGGGCGCGCCGTCCGTCACCGAGAGCACGCGGGCGATCTCCTCGTCGCGCACCATCGCGCTGAGACCGTCCGAGCAGAGGAGGACGAGGTCACCCGGAACGGCCTCGAGCGTGAGGGTGTCGACCTCGACGTCCGCATCGGTGCCGAGCGCGCGGGTGATCACCGACCGGTGCGGGTGCACCGCCGCCTCGTCCTCCGTCAGCCGGCCGCTTCGCACGAGCTCGCCGACGAGGGAGTGGTCGGTCGTCAGCTGCTCGAGCGCGCCCTGCCGGTAGAGGTAGGCGCGCGAGTCGCCGACGTGCGCGAGCGTCACGGTCGAGGCTGCCCCGTCGACCACCGCCACCGTCGCGGTCGTGCCCATTCCCGCGACCGTGGGATCGTGGACAGCGCGCTCGAAGATGCGCGCGTTCGCCGCCCGGACGACGGTCGCGACACCCTCCTCGCCGTGAATCGCCGCGGCGCCCTCCTCGAAGGCGGCTGCCGCGAGCCGGGATGCCACCTCGCCCGCCTGGGCGCCGCCCATCCCGTCCGCGATCGCGAAGAGCGGCGGCTCGCAGACGTACGCGTCCTCGTTCTGCCGGCGCTTCCGCCCGGTGTCCGAGAGGCCCGCATTGCGTCCGACGGCGACCGCCACGGCTACGTCTCCACCAGGAGGTCCGTGTGCCCGATGCGGACGACGTCCCCGGGTTGGAGCAGCCTGCGGGTCGTCACGGGGGCGCCGTTCACGAAGGTCCCGTTCGTCGAGCCCGCGTCCTCGACCCAGAGGCCGTCGGCCCGGCTGTCGAGGGTCGCGTGGCGGCTCGACACGGTGGTGTCCCCGTCGAGCCGGATCGCGTTCTCGGCCCCTCGCCCGACGCCGGCGGCATTGGACAGCTCGATCGACGTGCCCGGCTCGAGTGCGGGGCTCGCGAGGACGGTGACCCGCCGGGTCGAGGGGACGAGCGCGGCGCGGAGGGCCTCGGCCTCCGCCGCCGGGAGGATGATGCTCTCCTGCGGGGCGCCGGCGGACAGGCCCCTCGTCGCGGAGCGCACGACGAGCCAGACGAAGACGTAGAGCAGGACGAGGAACCCGACCTTCAGGCCGAGCAGGGTCTCGTCGGTCGTCAAGGCGAGGCTCACGTGCGGCTGCGCCCGAAGACGAGCTCGGTGCTGCCGACCGTGATCCGATCGCCGTCGTCGAGGGCGGTTCGGCGTTCGACCTTGCGGCCGTTGACCTCGGTTCCGTTCGTCGAGCCGAGGTCGACCACGACCCAGGTCGCGGGGCTTTCGTGGACGATCTCGAAATGACGGCGGGAGACGTTCCCGTCGTCGACGCGGACGTCGCACTCGCGCGACCGCCCGACGACGACGCGGTCGCCCGAGAGCGGCACGACGCGCCCGCCGACGGTCAGCGTCGCCCGTTCGCGCGCCGGCTCCGGCTCGGGCGGTGCTTCCTCGACGTACTCGTCGGGGCGGTAGACCATCGTCGCCGCGGGTGCCTCACCGGCGGGTGGGATCGGGAGCGGCGGCGGCGCGGGAGTCGCGCGCGGCGGCGCGTGGATCGCCGCGGGGGCTGGAGCCGCCTCGTCGGCCTGTGCGACCCGGGTCGCGATCCCGAACTCGCCGATCGCGAGGTCTCCGTCGGTCTCGAGGATCACCCGCGGCGGAGTCAGCATCGCGTAGCCCTCGCGGCGGGCGTGCTCGGCGAGGTACTCCTGGAGCTCGCCCACGAGCGAGCCCTCGTAGGCGGAGAACTGCGAGCGGTCGCCCGGAGACAGGTAGAGCGTGTACTCGTTCGGCACGTAGACGCGGGAGACCGAGACGGAACGATGCTCGTCCATCTCCTTCGCGAGCTTCCGGGCGAGCTCCACGGGCTGCACGTGCGTCCTGAACGCACGCCCGAACACCCCTTCGAAGAGGCCCTCGATCCTGCTCTCGATTGCGCGAAGGACGCTCATTCCTCGGGGCGCCTCCCCCGCATGAGTCTAGCGAGCACGTCCTTGCGCAATCCCGCGCAGGACGGGCTCTGCGGCCAGCACGCCGCACATCAGCAGCGTGCCGAGCACGATGGGCGGCCAGGGGATCGAGGGGGCCCAGAGCAGCACGAGCAAGAGTTGCGCGCCGCCGAGGGCCGCGATCCCGACGCGCCCGCGGGCGCGCGCCCGGGGGACGAGCGCCGCGACGATCGCGAAGGCGAGCGCGGTCGTGGAGATCTGCGGGTGTGCGCGCAGCACGTCCCCGAGCCCGTGCACGACGTCGGTCGGCCGTTCGCTCTGCCCGACCCCGAGGTCGTGCACCGGGCCCGCGCCGAGAGGGAGGTCGCGACCGGAGAGTCCGGCCACGGCGGCGGCCGCGTACACGCCGACCGCCGCGTGGAGCGCGCGGCGCCAGACGGCGCGGGCGGGCTGCACCGCCAACGCGAGCAGGGCGATCAGGCCGAACGGCGCGAGGAGCGGCCCGGCGAGGAAGGCGAGGCCGGCCCTCGCGTCTCGCCAGGTGACCGCCAGCCACGCGATCGCGAGCGCGCCGTACACGACGGCTGCGGCCTGCGCGACGTTGCCGAGCGGGAACACCGGGGCGGCGAGCGCGATCGCGAGGCCGAGGCGGGGCGTGCGCAGGCTCGCGAGCGCGGCGGCGAGCGCGAGCGGGACGAGCAGGGGCGTCGGCCAGAAGGGGAGCAGCGAACCGCCGACGAGCGTCGCGAAGGCCGCGGCGCCGGCCGGGACGAGGCGCGGTCCGAGCGGGACGGGCGGCGACGCGGGACGGGCGCGCTTGACCGGTCGCGCGCGCTTCGCCGGGCGGCTGCGCGGACGTGTCGTGGGCGCTGCAGTGAGCGCCTCTCGGAGGTCGGTCGCCAGGCGGGCGGCGGGAGGCCGCTTCGCCGGGTCGACGGAGAGCGCGGCGTCGACCGCGGCGAGCAGGCGCCGCGGCAGGTCGCCGCGCCGGGCGGAGAGCGGCGGCGCGCCCGAGGCGATCGTCGATGCGACGTCGGGGAGGGGGATGCCCCAGAACGGATGGCTCCCCGCCAGCGCCTCCCAGAGGATCACGCCGACGGCCCAGACGTCGCTCCGCTCGCTCGCGTCGCTGCCGTCGAGCCGCTCCGGCGAGATGTACGCGAGCGTCCCCGGGACGTCGCCGACCGCGGTCAGCGTGTCGGCCTCGTCGAACTGGGCGAGCCCGAAGTCGAGCACGCGCGCCGACAGCGCCTCGCCGTCCTCGACGAGGACGTTCGACGGTTTCACGTCGCGATGGACGATCCCGCGGCGATGCGCGTGCGCCAGGCCGTCGAGGATCTGCGCGGCGAGCTCGACCGCGGTCGCGTCGTCGAGCTCTCCGCTGCGGATCAGCTCGCGCAGCGTGCGGCCGCGGACGTACTCGTAGGCGATGTACACGTGGCCGTCGTCGGATCCGAAGTCGTACGCACGGACGCACCGCTCGTGACGCAGGCGCGAGGCCGCCTCCATCTCGCGCGCCGCGCGTGCCGCCCGCTTGCCCTCGCGCGGGACGATCTTCAGCGCGACGTCGAGGCCCGTCTGCTCGTCGCGCGCGAGCCACACCGACCCGGACCCGCCGCGACCGATCGGCCGAAGGGGCCTGTAGCGGTCGAGGACGAGAGTGCGGTCGGGAAGTGCGAAGGCAGCGGAGGGCACCGGTCCCAGTCCCTTCGCCGCGAGAGGGGATCGTCCTTCGCGGCCGAAATGTGCCGTAGACTCGTCCGCGTCAGGTCGCTCGCCGAGAGGGCCCCTCGTCGGGCGGCCGACCTGAGCCCGGTGATCATGTGACCGTGCACGACGACGACATCCTCGACTTCGACTTCGTCGACGACGAGACGCGCGAGCTCCCGCCGCCGACCGGCCCCGGCGGCCCGCGTCCTCCGGGCGGCGGCCCGCCGCCGGGCGGCCCGAGAGGCCCTCGCCGGCCGCAGTTTCGGCCGCCCCAGGGGATCACACCGCTCCTCCGGCTCGCGGGGTTCGTCGGGTTCGCGATCCTCGTCGTCGTGCTGCTCGCCGTCTGGGTCCAGGGCTGCGCCGGCGACGACACGCAGACGACCTACGAGAACTACATGGCGGACATCGGCGCCGTCGGGCGCGACTCGCAGAAGATCGGCAGCGACCTCGCGACCGTCCTCACGACGCCCGGCCTCGCGCAGTCCGAGCTCGAGACACGGCTCGGCGGTCTCCTCCAGCAGCAGCAGCTCGACGTCACGCGCGCGCAGGACATCGACGCGCCCGGGCCGCTCACGCCCGCGAACGCGAGCGCGATCGAGGCGCTGCAGTTCCGCGTCAGCGGGCTCCAGGGGCTGCTCGACACGTTCCGCGCGACGAAGGACAGCGACGACGCGACCGCCGCGGGGCAGCAGCTCGCCGCGCAGGGTCAGCGGCTCGAGGCGAGCGACGTCATCTGGAAGGACCTGTTCCAGGGCGTCGCGACCGAGACGATGTCGTCGGAGGGCGTGAACGACGTGACCGCCCCCGCGTCCGTCTTCGTCCAGAACGCCGACCTGTACACCGCACGGTCGATGAGCGCGATCTGGCAGCGGGTGCACGGCGCGTCCACCGGCGGGACCTCACCCGGGTCGCACGGCAGCGCGCTCGCGTACACGAAGGTGCAGCCCGCGAACATCCAGCTCTCGACGACGAACGAGACGAGGATCGACATCTCGACCGACCTGTCGTTCGAGGTCGGCGTCCAGAACTCCGGCGAGAACCAGGAAGTCGGGGTCAAGGTCACGCTGACGATCCCCGCCCAGCCGACCCCGATCGTGAAGAACGGCACGATCGACGTGATCGATCCCGGCGAGACGAAGATCGTGACGTTCTCCGACTTCCCGGATTTCCCGTTCGGCGAGGACGTGACAGTCCAGGTCAGCGTGAAGCCCGTCGCCGGCGAGACGAACACCGGCAACAACTCGGCCGAGTACCCGGTCGTGTTCTCGCTCGAGCCCTCGTGAGCTTGGAGGCACCACTCGCGCCCTGCGCGTTCCTGGGGCGTCGCTCGCGGCGCGCGGCCGGAGGGCACAGTATGGGTACGAGCCCGGAGAGCCACGTGCAGCGAGCGGCGCCAGGCGGGCCCGGAGCCGGGCTCCGCCCGGCGGGAGCGGTCGCCTGCCAGGGGCGCGCGTGAGCCTGGCGCTCGTGGTCGCGATCGCCGCGTGCGTGGCCGCCGCCCTGGCGCTCGTCGTCACGGTCGCCGTGTGGAGGCGCCTCCGCGAGGTGCGCCGCGGGCAGCAGGCGATCCTCGGCGGCTCGACCGCCGACGTCGTCGAGTTTGCGGTGTCGCTCCAGGGTCGGATCGACGACCTGCACCGCGCGGTGGACGAGGTCGCCGCGGGGCTCACACGCGTCGACCGGAGGCTCGACAGCGCGGTCACGAACACGTCGGTCGTCCGCTACGACGCATACGACGACGCGGGCGGCCAGCAGTCCGCCTCGTTCGCGTTCCTCGACGCGCACCGCACCGGGACCGTGGTCACCGCCATCCAGGGGCGGGACTACGCCCGGGTGTACGTGAAGGAGCTCGAGCGCGGCCGCCCGTCGCTCGCGCTCTCGCCCGAAGAGGCCGAGGCGGTCGAGCGGGCCATGGCCCGATGAGCGTGGGGGAAACCATGTTTCCCCCACGAGCCCCCTTCGTCGGGCCGTTCACCGGTCACCGTTTTGCTGGCCTCCCGGCCGGCCAAGGCAGCCTCCGGCCGCGACGGCCAGGGCACGAACAGCCGTGAGTGTGCTTGCGCCGCCCGCTGCTACATTCGCGCGAGGATGCAGCACGTTCTCGTGTTGAATGCAAGTTACGAGCCGCTGAACGTGTGCTCGACGCGGCGCGCGCACGTGCTCGTCTGGAAGGGCAAGGCAGAGGTCGTCGAGCGTCTCGACGAGCCTCTCCGCACCGCGACGAACACCTACGTCCGACCCCACGTGATCCGTCTCGTCAGCTACGTGCGGGTGCCTCAGTCCGTGAAGCGGCGCATCTCGCGTCGCGCCCTCTTCGCCCGCGACGGCTGGCGCTGCGCGTACTGCGGGGACAGCTCCTCGCGGCTCACGCTCGACCACGTCGTCCCGCGCTCGCGCGGCGGCGACTCGGTGTGGGAGAACGTCGTCACGGCCTGCGCCGCGTGCAACCTGCGCAAGGCCGATCGGCTGCTGGAGGAGACGCACATGCGGCTCCTGCGAGCGCCGCGCGCGCCTGCGCCGGTGCTCTTCATCAGCCTCGCGCTGCACGCCGTCCCCGAGACCTGGCGCCAGTATCTGCCCGGCCTCGACGAGGCGGCCCCGTCCGCGAGCGCCAGCGTCGCCGCGGCATAGTCGTGTCCAGACTCCGAATCGTCGCGCACTGACCCGCGGCGTCTCCCGTCCGGGTTAGTCGCGCTGAAGAAGGGGGCTCGTGGAGGAGACATGGTTTCCCCCACGTTCGCTCAGGCAGCGACGGTCTCCCAGCCCTCCTCGCGGTCGGCGCGGTACGAGCCGAAGACGCGCAGCCTCGCGGTCTCGGCGCGAAGCTCGACGAGTGCGGCCGCGACGTCCTCGTCGAGGGGATGCCCGCCGAGCACGCAGTCGAACCGGTAGTCGAACGGCCGCGTCGGGATCGGACGGGAGACGAGCTGCACCATGTCGATCCCGCGCTCGGCGAGCGGGCCGATCGCGCGGTGGAGGGCGCCGGGACGGTGGTGGGTCTCGAACGTCAGCGCCGTGCGCCATTCGCCGTCTCGCCGGTCGAGCCGCGTGTACGGCGCGAGCGCCGCGAAGCGCGTGTACGCCTCGTGGTCGCCGACGTCGTCGGCGAGCGAGACGAGACTGTGCATCCGCGCGGCGCGCGCGCTCGCGATCGCCGCGACGGAGGGGTCGCCGAGCTCCGCGACGGCCGCCGCTGCATCGCCCGTCGTCGCGGCGACCACCGCGGTCGCCCAGGGCATGCGCGCGAGGAGCCCGCGGCACTGGTCGAGGGCCACCGGGTGGGAGCGGATCTCCTTGACGTCCTCGAGCGGCACCTTCTGCGGACCGACGAGCGCGTGGCGGATCGGCAGGATCGCCTCGGCGACGATCGAGAGCGCGGAGTCGTAGAGCAGGTCGTGGGTCTCGTTGACTGGGCCGACGAGCGAGCTCTCGATCGGCAGGACGCCGAAGGCGCAGTCGCTGGAGGTAACGGCCTCGACGACCTCGGTGAAGGACGCCTGCGCCACGATCCGCGCGGCCGGGAAGAGCCGGTCGCAGGCGGCGGCGCTGTGCGCGCCCTCGCGGCCGGGGTAGGCGACGGTGATGTCGTTCGAGGTCATGAGATGCTCGATCGGTGATTGGCGCGACGTCCGGGGATGTCCCAGACCAAGCCGGGCGCACCGGCCGGGTGCGGTTCGTAGCGGACCCTACGGGCCGTGCCCGGACGGGGCGATCCGGCGCCGCGTCTGGGGCGCCATCCGGTTCGCGTGAATCGCCGATCGAGCATCTCTGCCTGCCTTTCGGAGTCGTCGTCCGCCGGGGAGATGGGCTAGCCGGCGCGGGCGGGAACGGGTGCGCCGGCTAGCGGCGAAAGGCGAAGGAGAGCGCAAACGGGTGGCCGGCGAAGCTCTCCATGCGCGAAATCTAGGTCAGCCGCCGAGCTGCCGCAACACGGAGTCGCCCAGCTGCCCGGTCGTCGCCGTGCCGCCGAGGTCGGGCGTCGGCGCCTCCAGGAGCGCCGCGTCGACCGCCGCCTCCAGCGCGGTCGCCTCGTCCTCGCGCCCGAGCCCGTGGCGCAGGAGGAGCGCCGTCGAGCGCAGCATCGCTGCCGGGTTCGCAACCCCCTGGCCGGCGATCTGCGGTGCGGAGCCGTGCACCGGCTCGAACAGCCCGGGCCCGTCGTCGCCGAGCGACGCCGACGCGGCCAGCCCGAGGCCACCGGTGACCGCCGCG
>DASSJV010000093.1:0-25130 GCA_035691005.1 Gaiella sp.
CCGAACGAGCGCTCCTGGCCTCCCGGCCGACAAAGCCGGCCTCCGGCCCCCGAGCTGTGTGCCGCCGCACAGGCTTTGACGAGCTACAGGCGGTCGCGGACGGAGGCGAGGTCGTCGTCGCCGGCAGCCCACTCGCGGACGCGCGGCTCGAGCTCGACCGCGCGGCGAAGGGTCGAGAGCGCGTCGTCCTCCCGCCCCGCGAGCGCCTGCCAGCAGGCGGTGGAGTAGAGGACGCCCGCATTGTCGGGGAAGCGCTCGTTCGCCTCGTCCATCAGGCGCAGCGCGGCCTCGGGGTCGAGCGGGTCGCGGAAGCGCTCCGCCTCGAAGTACCACTCCCAGGCCGACGGGCTGTAGGCCTCACCCGCCTTGCCGCCGACAGCGAGCACGGTCGTCCCGGGCTCGACGGCGCGTGCATACCGTCGGATCGCAGGATCGCGGAGGAAGACGACCGTGCCGGCCGGCGCGTCGAGCGTCTCGCCGTCGAGCTCGAAGGTTGCTCGCCCGGCGAGCACGACGTAGACCTCCTGGTGGCCGAGGTTCTGCTCCGTGTGGCTCTCGACGACGTCGTCGCCCTCCCGGTCCGCGGTGTACGCGTTCATTCCGAACGCCTCGATGCCGAGCGTGCGTCGGATCGGGCGCCACCGCAGGCCGCCGGCGACCGTGATCGGCTGGACCTCGGGAATGCGCAGAGTGCTCCAGCGCTCGTCCACGCGCTCGACGCTACAGGAACCATTGCGTCGCTCCCGGTGTAGAAGACGCGGGTGGTGAGCCGGCCACTTGACGAGGCGTCGCTCGTCGTGCGCGCGAAGCACGGCGATGCCGCCGCCTACGAGGAGCTCGTACGCATGCATCAGGCGATCGCATTTCGAGTCGCGCTCGTGGCCGCGGGCGACCGCGGCGACGCGGAGGAGGCCGTGCAGGACGGCTTCGTGAAGGCGTACCGCGCGCTCGGCCGCTTCCGCGAGGGCGCGCCCTTCCGCCCGTGGCTCCTGCGGATCGTCGCGAACGAGGCGCGCAACCGCCGGCGCTCGTCGGGACGCCGGGCGGGGCTCGCACTGCGCGCCGCCGCGGCGGCCTCGGGGGACGCGGCTCCGTCCCCCGAGGCGGCCGCGCTGTCGCGGGAGCGCCGCGACGCCCTGCTCACTGCGCTGGGATCGCTCGAGGAGCGCGACCGTGCCGTCCTCGTGCACCGGTTCCTGCTCGACCTCGGCGAGGAGGAGACCGCGACGGCGCTCGGGGTGCGGCGGGGCACGGTGAAGTCCCGCACCGCGCGCGCGCTCGAGCGGCTGCGCGGGGTGCTGGGGGAGGAGCAGGCGTGAGCCGCGTCGAGACCGACTTGCAGGCCCTCGCGCTCCTCGTGGAGTGGCCCGACACGCCGGACGTGGCGCCGGACGTCGCTGCCCGGATCGCCGTGCCGCCGCCGCGACGCCGGGCACCGCGCCGGCTGGGCCTCGCGCTCGCCGTCGTCCTGCTCGCCGTCGCCGTGGCCATGGTGGTTCCGCCGGCGCGCTCGGCGATCCTCGACTGGCTCGGGATCGGCAGCGCGCGGATCGAGCGCGTCGACGAGCTCCCGGCCGTGCAGCTGACCGCTCCTGTCGAGCTGCTCGGCCAGCCGACCACGCTGGAGGACGCGCGCACGCGGGCGGGCTTCCCGGTGGCTCCGCCCCCGCGCGGCGAGGCGGCGCCCGACGAGGTGCGGGTCGTCGACGGCCGCCGCGTGAGCTACCTGTGGCTCGACGGGGATCGGATCCGCCTGCTCGTCACCCAGGTGCCCGGCCTCCTCCAGCGCGGCGCGATCCTCGGCAAGCTGATCCCGCCCTCCGTGAGGATGGAGCGCTTCTACATCGACGGCGACGGCGCGGTCTTCCTCTCGGGCGGCCCCCATGCGGTCTACCTGCTCGGTCCGAGCGGCAGCTTCGAGGAAGACCACGGCTGGCTCGCGGGGAACACCCTGCTGGTCGACCGCGGCGGGGCGACGCTCCGCATCGAGGGCGAGCTCGACCGCGAGCGGGCCGTCGAGCTCGCGCGCAAGATGGAGTGAGCCGATCCCTCGTTCGAGGGATGATCCCCCGTTCGAGAGGGGTACCTCGATCGAGGGAACACATCCCTGAAACGAGGGATGACCGGGCCCACAGGGGCGACTACAACGCGTGTGGGGGAGGGGAAGCCGCGCCGCGCCCGTCCGGGAAACCGGGCGGGCGCGCCGGCATTTCCGCCAAACGCTCCGCGCCCCTAGGGCTCCCAGCCCACGCCGCCGGTGTCCCAGCCGAGCAGGACGTACTCCGAGATGCGCTCCGCGACCGCCTCGAGGAGGGCCCGGTCGACCTCGCCGTCGACCTGGAGCTCGCCGACCGTCTCGTCCTTGTAACAGACTGTTACAAGGCTACGGCGCGCCTCGTCGGGCGCGCCGGCGGAGGGGCCGAGCACGAGGCCGGTCGTCTCCACGAACGCGATGCCCGCCCAGGCGACCCCGGGTTGCGCCGCGAGGATCCGCACGGTCTCGCGGAGCGCGTCGTCGGCGTCCGGCGCCGACGCGAGCGCGGCGTCGATCTCCTCGAGAGGCGCTGCGCTCACTCGGTCAGGTCTCCCCCCTCGAATGTCTGGATCGGCGCGCGCGCGGCGTCGGGGATCGGCGCCGGCCGGCGGGTCTCGAGGTCGACGAGCACGAGCGTCTGCGTCGCGGTGACCATCAGCGCCTCCTCGGGGAGGCGCAGCGCGCAGAGCTCGTACGCGACACTCGTGCGGCCGAGCCGGCTGACGCGCACGAAGATCTCGAGCAGGTCGTCGAACCGGGCCGGGGCGTGGTACTCGACCGTCGACGCGCGCATCACGAACTCCGCGCCCTCGATTCCGAGCCGCCCGAGGTGCCGGTGGTACTCCGTCCGGGCGTGGTCGAAGTACGGGAGGTAGCGGCCGTAGTAGACGACGCCCTGCGCGTCGGTGTCGGAGAACCACACCCGCGCGAGCGCCGAGTACTTGAAGGGCGGCCGCCGGTCGGTGACGCGGCCGAGCTCGAGGCTCGTCACGGCCCGTCAGCTCCTGATGAGCTCGAGCACCTCGTCCCGCTTCTCCTCCATCAGCGGCTCGGAGAGCGCCTCGAGGTTCAGTCGGAGGAGCGGCTCGGTGTTCGACGGGCGGACGTTGAAGTGCCACTCGTCGAAGTCGACCGAGATCCCGTCGAGGTGCGAGATGCGGCCGCCCGCCGCCGTGTAGCGCTCCTTGAGCTCCTGCAGCTTGAGCGCGACGTCCGCGACCGGGGTGTTGAGCTCGCCGGTCAGGAAGTAGCGCTCGCGATAGGGCGCGAGGAGCTCTGAGAGCGGCCGGTCGGACTGCGAGAGGAGCTCGAGCATCACGAGGAAGGGAACGACACCGGTGTCGGCCTGCGAGAAGTCGCGGAAGTAGTAGTGCGCCGAGACCTCCCCGGCGAAGAGCGCGTCCTCCTTCCGCATCCGGTCCTTGATGAACGCATGGCCGACGCGGTTGATCAGCGGCACGCCGCCGGCCTCCTCGATCGCGCGCGGCACGGCCCAGCTCGCGCGGACGTCGTAGATGATCTTCGCGCCCGGTTCCTTGGCGAGCATCGCCCGCGCGAGGAGCGCGGTGACGAAGTCGCCCGGGACGAACTCGCCGGTGTCGTCGACGAAGAAGCAGCGGTCGGCGTCGCCGTCGTACGCGACCCCGAGCTGCGCGCGCTCCGACCGGGTCTTCTCGACGATGAACGCGCGGTTCTCCGGGAGCAGCGGGTTCGGCTCGTGGTTTGGGAACGAGCCGTCCGGCTCGAAGTAGCAGCGGACGACGTCGAGCTGCGGGAGCCGCTCGAGCACCGGCGGCAGCATCGTCCCCGCCATGCCGTTGGCGGCGTCGACGACGATCTTGAGCGGACGGAAGCGCGCCTCGTCGACGAACGAGAGGACCTTCTCGACGAATCCGGCCCAGACGTCCTCCTCGCGCACGGTTCCGCGCCGCCTGACGTCGCCGAATCCGGCCTCGGCGCGCCGCCGGACGCGGTCGAGCCCCGAGTCGCCCCCGACCGGGCGGGCGCCGCGACGGACGATCTTCATTCCCGTGTACTCGGGCGGGTTGTGCGACGCGGTGACGCAGATGCCGCCGTCGAGGCCCAGATCGCCGACGGCGTAATAGACCATCTCCGTGCCGACGAGCCCGAGGTCGAGCACGTCGGCGCCCCCGTCTGCGGCTCCCTCGATCGCAGCGGTCGCCATGGACGGCGACGAGAGCCGCGTGTCGCGGCCGATCGCGACCGTCCGTGGCTCGAACTCCTCGACGTACCCGCGGCCGATCCGGTACGCGCCGTCCTCGTCGAGCTCCGTCGGGTGGATGCCGCGGACGTCGTAGGCCTTGAACACGCTCGGGTCGAGCACGCCGCGCATCGTAGTCGGGCCGGGAAACCGGCTCGCGGGTGCGGAAAACCGCCCACCGGGACAAGACCCGGCGAGCCTAGACTCCGGTCGTGGAGCGAAAGCTCGCGACGGCGATGTTCGTCGACCTCGTCGACTCGACCGCGCTCGTCTCGGGGAGCGACCCCGAGATCGTGCGGCGGCGGGTAACGGGCTTCTTCGACCGCGCCGCCGGGCACATCGCCGCCTACGGCGGCACCGTCGAGAAGTTCGCCGGGGACGCGGTCGTCGCGGTGTTCGGCGTGCCGACCGCCCACGAGGACGATGCCGAGCGCGCCGTCCGGGCGGCGACGGCGATCCTCGAGACGCTGGGGCAGGGCCTCGCGGCGCGGATCGGGATCGAGTCGGGCGAGGTCGTCGCCGAGTCCGGCGACTCGACGTTCGCGACGGGCGAGGCGCTGAACGTCGCGGCGCGGCTCCAGCAGTCCGCCGAGCCGGGCGAGGTGCTGATGGGGCCGACCGCGCACGGGCTGACGGTGGGCGCGGTCGTCGCGGAGCCGCTCGGCGAGCGCGCGCTCAAAGGCCTTCCGGGCGACATGCGGGTGTGGCGCGTGATCTGCGCGGAGACCCGGGCCGGCAGGCGTCTCAGCGTCGCCGCACCGTACGTCGGGCGCGAAGAGGAGCTGCAGCTGCTCGAGAACGCCTACGCACGGGTCGTGCGCGACCGGCGGGCGCAGCTCGTCACGATCTTCGGCGAGCCGGGAATCGGCAAGAGCCGTCTCGCGCGCGAGTTCTTCGCCGGGCTGGAGCGCACGACGGTGCTGACCGGCCGGGCGCTGCCGTTCGGCGAGGGGCTCGTCTACCGACCGCTGGCCGAGATGGTGCAAGACGCGGCCGGGATCTCGGAGGACGACTCGCCGGAGGAGGCGATCGAGAAGCTCCGTGAGGCGTGCTCGAGCGACGCGATCGCCGACCTGCTCGGTCTCGCGTCGGGCGTGCTCGACACGGTCTCGGGCGAGCGGCGCGGCCAGGAGATCGGCTGGGCCGCGCACGAGTGGGCGACGAGCCTCGCCGAGGCGCAGCCGCTCGTCCTCGGCTTCGAGGACGTCCACTGGGCGGAGGAGCCGTTGCTCGACCTGGTCGAGCACCTCGCCGACCGGATCGACGACGCGCCCGTCCTCATCGTGTGCCTCGCGCGCCCGGAGCTCCTCGACGCCCGTCCGGGCTGGGGCGGAGGTCGGCGCCGGGCGATCACGATCGAGCTCGGGCCGCTCCCGGACACCGAGACGAGCATGCTCGTCGACGCGCTCGTGAAGGACGCGCCGCTCCCGGAGGACATCCGCACCGCGCTCCTCGACAAGACGGAGGGGAACCCGCTGTTCGTCGAGGAGACCGTTCGGCTCCTCCTCGAGGAGGGCGACTCGGCCTCGGTGCGCATCCCGGACAGCCTGCAAGCGCTGATCGCGGCTCGGATCGACCGCCTGCAGCCCAGCTCGAAGTCCGTGCTGCGGCACGGCGCCGTCGTCGGGCGGGTCTTCTGGCGCGGCGCGATCTGCGAGCTCGACCCGGAGCTCGACGTCGACACGGCGCTCGACGACCTCGTCGAGCGCCAGCTCCTCACACGCGAGCCGCTTTCGACCGTCACGGGCGAAGTCGCGTACCGCTTTCGCCACGTTCTCATCCGCGATGTCGCGTATCGCGGCCTCACGAAGTCGGAGCGCGCCCGGCTCCACCGCGTCTTCGCGTCGTGGCTGCGGGAGCACTCGCCGGACGAGCTCGTCGAGACGCACGCGTACCACCTCGACCGCGCGGCCGCGCTGACCGCGGAGATCGACGGGCGGGTGCCCGACGATCTCCGCGCCGAGGCGGGGGCGGCGCTCGAGCGCGCCGGCCGCCGGGCGCTGGCGCGCGAGGCGAACCGCACGGCGCGGCGGCTGCTGCTCCGCGCGCTCGAGCTCGAGCCGACCCTGGAGCGTCGCTTCGAGGCCGCACGCGCCGCGTGGCGTCTCTGGGAGCTGCCGGCCGCCCCCGACGAGATGGAGCAGGTGCGCGAGGCCGCGCACGAGGCGGGCGAGCCGACCTACGAGGGGCTTGCGCTGACGGCGCTCGCGGAGATCGCGCTCCACCGGAACGCGGACGTCTCGCAGGCGCGTACCTTGGGCCAGCAGGCGAACGAGCTCCTCGCCGACGCTCCGGGCGACGCCCGCGCCGAGGTGCTGACGGTGCTCTCGAGCGTCGGCTGGTGGGAGGGCGACCTCGACAGCGTCGAGCGGTATACCAACGAGGCGCTCGAGATCCGCGAGGGCCGCCCCGACCAGGAGAGCCTCGCGCTCGTCGAGCTGGCGGGCGCGCATCTCGCCCGGCTCGACCTCGCGCAGGCCGAGCGCGTGCTCGCGCGGGCGTCCGCGCTCGCGGAGGAGAGCGGGAGCCTCTCGGCGCTCGCGTGGAGCGCCCGGATCGCCGGCTCGATCTTCCTCCGCAAGGGCCGCTTCGACGAGGCGGCCGCGTCCTTCCACCGCGCGTACGAGCTGTTCGACGAGGTCGGCGCCGCACCGGACGCGGCCCGGGCGCGCCAGCTCGAGGGCGTCGCGATCTGGCGCGCGGGCGACCCCGAGCGCGCCGAGACGCTCGTCCGAGAGACCGTTCGGCAGCTGCTCTCCCTGCAGGAGCGGGGGAAGATCGTCGAGGCGCAGCGGACGCTCGCCGAGATCGTCCTCTCGCAGGGCCACGTCGAGGAGGCCGAGCGCTGGGCGCTCTCCGCCGTCGAGTCCGTCGGGATGCAGGACATGATGTCCCGCTCGAACGTGAACATGGTTCTCGGCCTCGTCCGCGCCGCGCAGGGGCGGGATGCCGAGGCCGAGCTGCTGCTGCGCGAGGCCGTCGACCTCCTCGCGACGACCGACCTGCGGAACTCGGAGCCCGAGCCGCTCGCGGCGCTCGCCGGCTTCCTCCGCGCGCACGGCCGCGAGGACGAGGCGGCGGCGCTCGACGAGCGGATCGAGCAGCTGCTTCAGCCCGAGAGGGCCGCCCGGATCATCTGAGTCGACGCCTCGTCCGGCGACTCCGAGATCACCGTCGCGGGACGCTCGAAGCCGGCGAGCGCCTCGTGCAGCGGGTCGGCGCGGAGGGTGCCCTCGCCGTAGGGCAGGTGCTTCGTCTCGTTCCTGTTCGCAAATGCGATGTCGGAGAAGTGGATGTGGAACGGCGCCCCGGGCTCGAGCACGCCGTCCGCAAGCTCGAGCGCCTCGCGGAACCTCTCCGGCTCGGTGAACGCGCCGTCGGACGTCGCGTGCATGTGCGCGAAGTCGATCACCGGGCGCACCCAGCCGGCCCGGCGGCTGATCTCGACGCAGTCCTCGAGCGAGCCGAGGTCGCGGACGCGGCCCATCACCTCGATCCCGAAGGGGGCGCCGCGGTCCTTCCCGAGGAGCCTCTCGCGCACGAGTGCGAGCTGCTCGACGACGGAGTCGATCGCGTCCTCGCGGCTGCGGCCGAGGAGGAACCCCGGGTGGAAGACCACGAGCTCCGCGCCGCACGTGGTCGCGATCCCGGCGCTCCGGTCGAGCGCGCCGAGGGCCGACGACCACTTCCGGCCGCTCGCCTCGAGATGGCCGACCCAGCCGAAGAGCGGCGCGTGCACCGACAGCGCGACGTCATGCTCGCGCGCCAGCTCGCCGAGCCGCTCGGCCCAGGGGTAGTCCATCCAGAACCCCGACTCGAAGTCGATCTCGCACGCGTCGTACCCGCGCTCGAGCAGGAGCTCGACCGCCGCCTCCGGGCTCTCCCGGTCGGGGATGTGCGCGGGGCCGAGGCGAACGCGTCCCATGGGGCCGACTGTACGGCACTCCAGCCGGCCGGCGCCCTCCGTCCGATGGGGTCCGTACGCTCGATGCATGGAGCAGCCAACACGCATCGACCTGCTCGAGCTCGACATCGACCTGCGCCTGACGGAGCTCTGGCGCGAGGCTGCCGATGTCTCCGAGTGGAACCTCGAGGTCGTCTCCGCGTTCATGCGGGCGGCGTACGGCAAGGGGTACTGCGACGCGCTGACCGAGGACGCGCCCGGGTCGCTCTGCCTCGAGCACGGGTACGACGTGCCGCGGCGCCGCGACCGCGACGCAGCGCGCGGCTGACCGCACCCCCGCGGCCTCCGCGGCGTCGTCTCTAGACTGTCGGCGTGGCACGGAAGTCCTCGCCTGCCCGCCTCGTGATCGCCCTCTCCGTCGCAGGGGTGCTCGCGATCTTCCTCCTCTACACCTCGCTCGCGGGCGGCGGAACGCCCTCCGTCTCGCCGAGCGAACTCGCGACGAAGACCGGGGAGGTGGCGCTCGCGGGTCGGGTCGTCGGGACGCCGACGGGCGACCCTCACGGCGCCGGGATGCGCTTCGTGCTCATGGACATCCACAAGCCGGGCGCGAAGGTGACCGTTCTCTACAAGGGCTCGGTGCCCGATATGTTCCGCGCCGGCCGCGACCTCGTCGTCACCGGCACCCGGCAGGCGGACGGCGTCTTCGTCTCGAAGCCGGGCACGATGATCACGAAGTGCCCGTCGAAGTACCAGGCCGCGGATACGTCCAACTGAGCCATGGCTGAGCTCGGGCGCGCAGCCCTCCTCCTCACGCTCGGCCTCTCCGCCTACGCCGTGTTCGTCGGCGGGTACGCCGCATGGCGCGGTCGGCGACGGCTGGCGCACTCCGCCCGCAACGCGCTGATCGCGTCCTTCTTCTCGACGCTCGTCGCGGCGCTCGTGCTCGTCGCCGGGTTCCTGCGAGACGACTTCTCGCTCGCGTACGTCGCGGGCCACTCGAGCAAGGCGCTGCCGACGCCGTACAAGCTGTCCGCGTTCTGGGGTGGGCAGGAGGGCTCGCTGCTCCTCTGGCTGCTCGTGCTGACCGGCTACGCCGCGCTCGCGGTGTGGCTGGCGCGGAAGCGAGCCCGCGATCTCGTGGTGTGGGTGACGCCCGTCCTGGGCGGAATTGCCCTCGGCTTCTCGTGGCTGCTGGTCGCGGTCTCGAGCCCGTTCGACGTGATCGCTGCCCCGGCGGACGGGAGCGGGCTCAACCCGAGCCTTCAGAACCCGTACATGGTCGTCCACCCGGTCGCCCTCTACCTCGGCTACGTCGGCCTCGCGGTGCCCTTCGCGTTCGCGATGGGGGCGCTGCTCTCGGGTCGCACCGACGAGCGGTGGATCGTCGCGACGCGACGCTGGACGATCGTCGCGTGGACGGCGCTCGGCGTCGGCCAGCTGCTGGGCGCGCACTGGGCGTACGTCGAGGTGGGGTGGGGCGGGTACTACGCGTGGGATCCCGTCGAGAACGCCGCGCTGATGCCCTGGCTCGCCGCAACGGCATTCCTCCACTCGGTGATGATCCAGGAGAAGCGCGGGATGCTGCGCATCTGGAACGTCACGCTCGTCAGCCTCGCGTTCTGCCTGTCGTTGTTCGGCACGTTCCTCACGCGCTCGGGCGTCGTCACCTCCATCCACTCGTTCACGAAGAGCTCGATCGGGCCGTGGTTCCTCGGGTTCATCGTCGTCGCCGTGGTCTTCGCGGTAGGGATGATCTGGTACCGGCTGCCGCAGCTTCGCACGACCGCGAAGCTCGAGTCCCTCGTCTCGCGCGAGGCGGCGTTCCTCTACAACAACCTCCTGCTGGTCGCGTTGAGCCTCACGATCCTGTGGGGCACGGCATGGCCGATGGTCTCGGAGGCCGTGCGCGGCGAGACGATGGTCGTCGGCCGGCCGTACTTCGACTTCTTCCTGCGGGTCTTCGGGTTGCCGCTCCTCCTGTTGATGGGGATCGGGCCGCTGGTCGCCTGGCGGCGCGCCTCACTCCGAGGGCTCGCGCGGACGTTCGCCTGGCCGGCCGCCGTCGCGCTCACGACAGGCGTCGGACTCATCGCGCTCGGGGCGGGCAGCTCGACGCCCGGACTCGTGGCGTACACGTTCTCGGCGTTCGTGCTGGCGTCGATCGTGCACGAGTTCGCCCGTGGGACGGCCGCCCGGCGCGCGCTCACGGGCGAGCCGATCCCGAGGGCGTTCGGCCGGCTGATCGGCCGCAACCGGCGCCGCTACGGCGGCTACGTCGTCCACGCGGCGGTCGTCCTCCTCGCGATCGGGATCGCCGGCTCGAGCGCCTACGACTCGGTCAGCGAGGGGCGGCTCGCGAAGGGCGAGTCGCTCGCGGTCGGCGGCTACACGCTCACGTACCGCTCGCTCGGCGAGCGCGAGGGGCCGAACGCGACCGAGGTCCGGGCGGTGCTCGACGTGCGGCGCGAGGGGAAGGACCTCGGTGCCGTCCAGGCGGGCAAGAACGCGTACAGCGTCGAGCAGCAGGTGTCGAACGAAGTCGGCATCCGCACCGACTACCTGACCGGAGAGGACCTGTTCGTGATCGCCGAGCAGGTGAACGACGACGGCACGGTGTTCTTCCGCGTCTTCGTGAAGCCGCTCGTGAACCTCATCTGGCTCGCGGGGATCGTCTTCCTGCTCGGCTCGGTGATCGCGCTCTGGCCCGACGCACGCGAGGAGCGGCGCCTCGCGACAAGGTACGCGAGCGCGCGCGAGCGCTCGGACACGCCCGCCACGACGTGACCTGGGTCCTGCTCGCGGCGGCGCTCGCCGTCGCGATCGTGATCGTCGTCGCGCTGCCGTTCCTCCGCGAGCCCGCGCCTGCCTCCGACGCGCTCAACGAGCTGACCCCGGTCGAGCGGCGCCTGCTGGACGCGGAGGAGGCGCGCGATCGAGCGCTCGCGGCGCTGCAGGAGCTCGAGGCCGACCACCGCGGCGGGCGGATCTCGGACGAGGACTACCGCGCGGTCGTCGGCAGCCTCCGGCGCGACGCAGCCGAAGCGCTGCGGGCACTCGACCGTCTGGGGGCCGGGCCGGAGGGTGGCCGCGGTGGATGACACGCGACAGGCAGTGCGAGGCAAGGACGCAGGGAGTCCCGATCCCGGAACGTCTCGGGGCGACCGAGGACACCGCATCGCGCTGCCTGGCGTATGTCAGCCGCCCTGGTTCACCCTCCGGACCGGCCCCCCACCGGCAGGGACTTCCGACGCGGGCGCGAAGATCGACTGATGCGTCGCCGCGCGGGGCTCGTCGTTCTCGTCGTCGTGGCCCTCGCATCGCTCCTCGCCGGCGCCGCCGTCGGCGATCCCGGCGCCGAAAAGGCCCAGGTGGAGAGCCGGCTCGGCGGTCTGCGCGAGAAGGCCGCCCAGCAGCAACGGCAGGCAGGCGTCCTCACGGACGAGCTGAGCGCCGTCGCCCAGCAGGTGCGCGACCTCCAGGCGGGCGTCGACGCACAGCAGGCCCGGCTGGCCGTGCTCGAGGGAACCCTGTCGAAGGCCCGCACCCGCCTGGCGTCGCTCGAGACGACGATCGCGACGCAGACCGCGCGCCTCACGCGGCTCCGCGGGCAGTACGACATCGCGCTCGGGCGGCTCGAACGGCGCGTCCGCGATCTCTACATGACGGACGGCCCCGACACGCTCTCCTTCGTGCTCGGCACGGCGTCGTTCGCCGATCTGCTCGACAACCTCGAGCTGCTCGGTCGCATCGGCCGACAGGACGAGGAGATCGCGGCGCGCGTGAAGCGCGCGCGCGACGGCGTCGCCGAGGCCCGCAGGCGCACGACCGCCGCACGTGCGGAGGCGGTGCGGGTGGAGGCGGCCGCCGAGTCGGCGACGAGCGAGCAGCGTGGCCTCCTCGAGCGGCTCGTCGCGAGCCGCGACGCGCTGAACGCCGCGCAACACGACAAGCAGGCGACGCTCGCGTCGATCCAGTCCGATCGGAGCGGCGTGCTCGCGGAGATCGACGACCTCGAGGCGCAGAGCGCAGCGCTGGCCGCACGGATCCGCGCGGCGCAGGAGCAGGGGTCGTCGTCGGCTCCGCCCGTGTCGGGCAGCGGGCAGCTCTCGTGGCCCGTGTCCGGCCCGGTGACGAGCGGCTTCGGCGTGCGCTGGGGCCGCATGCACGAGGGGATCGACATCGCCGTCGGGCAGGGGACGCCCGTGCACGCCGCCGGGGCCGGGACGGTCATCTACGCGGGCTGGATGGACGGCTACGGGAACCTCGTCGTGGTCGACCACGGCAACGGCCTCTCCACGGCGTACGGGCACAACTCGACCCTCGCCTCGTCCGTCGGCCAGGCGGTCGCCGCGGGGCAGGTGATCGCGTACTCGGGCTCGACGGGGCATTCGACGGGACCGCACGTGCATTTCGAGGTACGCCTGAACGGAAACCCGGTGGACCCGCTGGGCTACCTGTAGGCCGTTTCGCTCGCGACGATCGTCTCAAGCTCCGCGGCCGGGCATCCGATGACATAGGTCGTGGCGCGCGCGGCGACCCCGAGTCAGCGCCGACCCCGACTGGCGGCCCTCCGCAACGCCCTCCAGCGGCTCGGCGGGCGCAGCGGTGCGCGCGATCGCCTGATTCGCTCGGAGGATCGCCTCAACACGATCGTCACGGGCGCGCGGGGGATCATCTACATCTCCGAGCTGGGCCCGGAGGGCCGATGGACCTATGTGAGCCCGCAGATCGAGGAGATCCTCGGGTTCACCGCGGAGGAGTGGATCGCCGACGCCGACCTCTGGGCGCGGCAACTCCATCCGGACGATAGGAAGCGCGTCCTCGTCGAGGAGGAGGACATCGGCTCGTACACGCCCGGGCGGGTGTACGAGTCCGAGTACCGCCTCCTGACGCGCGACGGCGAGAGCCGCTGGCTTCGGGATGCCGCTGCGATCGTCGCAACCGAGGACGGCACACTCGTGTGGAGCGGCGTGCTCACCGACGTCACCGAGCGCCGGACGATCGAGGAGGCGCTCCGGGCGAGCGAGGAGCGGTTCCGGGCGCTGATCGAGACGGCGAGCGACGCGTTCGTGAGTGTCGACCTCCAGGGGACGATCGTCGAGTGGAACCGCAAGGCGGAGGAGACGTTCGGCTGGGCGCGCGACGAGGCGGTGGGGCAGCCGCTCGCCACGACGATCATCCCCGAGGCGCACCGGCAGGCACACGCGCAGGCCTTCGAGCGGTTCGTCCGCTCGGGGTCGAGCGTCGTCGTGGGGCGGCCGCTCGAGGTCACTGCGATGCGTCGGGACGGTGTGGAGTTCCCCGTCGAGCTGAGTGTCTGGGTGACGATCAGCCAGGGTCTCCGCCGGGTCAACGCCTTCGTCCGCGACACGACCGACCGGAAGGCCCTCGAGGCAGTGACCCACCAGGCGTTCCACGACCCGTTGACCGACCTCGCGAATCGCGCGCTGTTCACCGACCGCGTAGCGGCTGCGCTCGCGCGGCGCGGGGACGCCGGGATCACCGTCGCCGTCCTGCTCCTCGACCTCGACGACTTCAAGACCGTCAACGACAGCCTCGGGCACGCCGCCGGCGACGAGCTGCTCGTCGCGGTCGCGTCGCGGCTCCGCTCGTGCGTCCGGCCGGGGGACACGCTCGCGCGGCTCGCGGGCGACGAGTTCGCGATCCTCCTCGACGAGCTCGACGACGAGGCGGACGCCGTCGCGGTGGCGAAGCGGGTCGGGAAGCGCCTCGAGGCGCCGTTCGAGATCGAGGCCATGGAGATCGCCGTCCGCGCGAGCATCGGCATCTCGCTCGGCAAGGACGTCGACGCTCGTCCGGAGGACCTGATGCGCGACGCGGACGTCGCGATGTACGAGGCGAAGGCCCGGGGGAAGGGCGGCTATCGCGTGTTCGAGCCGCACATGCGCGACGCGGTCGTGAAGCGCATGGAGCTGAAGGCCGACCTCCGGCACGCGCTCGAGCGCGGCGAGCTCCACGTCCGCTACCAGCCGTACATCAGCCTCGACGACGAGTCCATCGTCGGCGCGGAGACGCTGCTCCGCTGGGAGCACTCGGAGCGCGGTCTCATCCCGCCCGTCGACTTCATCCCGCTCGCGGAGGAGATGGGTCTGATCGTCCCCCTCGGGCGCTGGGTGCTCGAAGAGGCATGCCGGCAGGGGGTCGAGTGGGCGCAGCGGTGGCCCGCGCTCGGTCCGTTGACGCTCAGCGTCAACATCTCGGCCCGGCAGCTGCAGGACCGAGGGTTCGTCGGCGAGGTGGCCGAGATCGTCGCCCAGTACGGGCTCCCGCCCGAGCAGCTCGTGCTCGAGCTCACCGAGAGCTCGCTCGTCGAGGACCCCGACCAGGCGGTCCGCCGGCTGCGGGAGCTGCGCCTGCTCGGCATCCGGCTCGCGATCGACGACTTCGGCACCGGCTACTCGTCGCTCGGGTACCTGCAGCGGTACCCGATCGAGATCCTCAAGGTGCACCGCGCGTTCGTCGCCGAGCTCGGAAACGGCTCCGACGAGCCGACGCTTGCCAAGGCGATCTTCGAGCTGGCGCGGCACCTGGGCATGCAGACGATCGCGGAGGGCGTCGAGGAGGAGGAGCAGCTCGCCGCGCTGCGCGAGCTGGGCTGCGCGTACGCCCAGGGCTACCACTTCGCCCGGCCGCTGACGGCCGACGAGTTCGGCGCGCTGCTCGAGGGGCGCGCCGCGCGGGGCCAGCTCGGCACCGAGAGCGCCTCGGCGAACCCGGTCTAGTCAGGCGGCGTCGATCGCGACAGGCAGCTCGTCGGCCACGACGACGTGGACGTCGGGCAGCGCCCGCCAGCGCTCTTCGAGCCCGAGCCCGTAGCCGGCGAAGAGCTCGTCGGGCACCGTGAACCCGACGTGGTGGAGCGGGATCTCGTCGACGAGCCGGCGGTACGGCCGGTCGAGCAGGGTCACGGCGGCGAGGCTCGCAGGCTCGCGCTCGGCGAAGCAGCGCGTCAGGAAGCCGAGCGTCAGCCCGGTATCCACGACATCCTCGACGAGCAGCACGTCGCGGCGTGCGAGCGGACGGTCGAGATCCTTCAGAAGCCGCACGCCGCCCCCGGTCCGCCCGCTGCCGTACGGCGCCAGCTCGATCACGTCGAGCTCGTGGTCGACGTGGAGCGCCCGCGAGAGGTCGGCGAGGAACACGGCGCTCGACTTGAGCGGCGCGACGAGGAGCGGAACGCGCCCGGCGTAGGCATCCGACAGCTCCCGGCCGAGCTCCGCGACCCGCGTCGCGATCTCAGCGCGGCCGAGATACACCTCGCCGATGGGATGCCCCTCGGCCCGCAGGCGCTCGGCCGAGGTCACGAGGCGATCCGCAGCCGGTAGCGCTGCGCGAGGCGCTCGATGTCGCGCCGGTAGAAGAGCTTCACCTTGACGTCGGGATACAGGCGTCGCACCTCGCGGAGCTTGCGGTTCTTCCGTGTGACGAGCGACTGCTTCATCACCGTGACCTCGATGTAGAGGTCCTGCTCCGGGAGGTAGAAGTCCGGCGTGAACGCGCTCGTCACGCGCCCCTGCGCATCGCGCTCGAGGACGAACGACCGCGGCTCGTACTCCCAGGGGATGCCGTACCAGTCGAGAATCCGCGCGCACTCCCGTTCTGCGCCGTTGACGAAGCGCGGCGGCGCGGAGCCACGATATGCCTGGAACCGGGCGGTTTCCGTGGGTGTCTCCCGCACCGTGTCGAGGGTAGCGAGAGCCCCGGACGACGCCGCTACGCGGTCGCAACGCCTATTGCCGCGGCGCGACATGACGGGGAGTTGGGCCGGCCGTAGACTGCGGACAATGGCCGACGGGGAGCGCCGGTTGCGGATCGCCCATCTCTCGGACCTCCACTGCGGAGGCCCGTACTTCGAGGCGAACCTGCTCGAGCGCGCGATCTCGGAGGTGAACGACCTCAAGCCGGACATCGTGATCTGCACCGGCGACCTCACGACGTTCGGCTTCAAGCACGAGTACCACCTCGCCCGCTCGTACCTCGAGCGGATTCACACCGAGGCGTTCGTCGTCGTGCCGGGGAACCACGACGCCCGCAACGTCGGCTACGTCCACTTCGAGGAGCTCTTCGGCGAGCGGAACTCGGTGCTGCACAGGAGCGGAGTGGCGGTCGTCGCGGTGGACTCGACCGAGCCCGATCTCGACCACGGGCAGATCGGCCGCGGCCGCTACCCGTGGATCGAGGAGCAGTTCTCACTGGAGCCGTCGTCCCTGCGGATCTTCGTGCTGCACCACCACCTCCTGCCGGTGCCGGGCACCGGCCGGGAGCGGAACGTCGTCTACGACGCCGGCGACGCGATCGAGTGCCTCCAGCGGGCGGGCGTCCATCTCGTGCTCTCCGGGCACAAGCACGTCCCGTACGCCTGGCGCCTGGAGAACCTCTTCGTCGTGACGACCGGCACGGTTTCGTCGCTTCGGCTCCGCGGGAACACCCGGCCCTGTTACAACGTCGTGGAGATCAACGGCAGCCACGTGTCGATCTCACGCCGTCATCCCTTCCACGGTGAGGAGCGGATCATCCAGTTCTCCACCGAGACCTACGAGTACGAGAAGTACACGGGCAGGATCGAGCGGGAGGTGACGACGCGAGGATGAGGCGTGCGGTCGCGATCATCGACGGCGAGCACTACGCGCCCGTCGTCCGCCAGGCGCTCGAGGAGCTCGACGACCTCGTCGTCGCCGCCGTGCTGATCGGCGGCACGGAGAAGCTCGCCGGCGGCGAGGACTACGGCGTACCGCTCGAGCCGACACTCGAGTCGGCCGTCCTCGAGCACGCTCCGGAGGTCGTGATCGACCTCTCGGACGAGCCGGTGCTCTCCCCACCCGACCGGCTCGCGCTCGCGAGTCGGGCACTGGCGCTCGGCGTGTCCTACGAGGGGCCGGACTTCCGCTTCGAGCCTCCGGTCGCCGTACGCGTCGACCTGCCCACGCTCGCCGTGATCGGGACCGGCAAGCGCGTCGGCAAGACCGCGGTCACCGGTCATGTCGCCCGCACGCTCGCTGCCTCCTCCGATGTCGTCGTCGTCGCGATGGGCCGCGGCGGGCCGCCCGAGCCGGAAATCGTCACCGTCGCGCCGACGATCGACTCGCTTCTCGCGCTCTCGCGGGCCGGACGGCACGCAGCCTCCGACCACCTCGAGACGGCGGTCGCGGCCGGAGTGCCCACCGTCGGGTGCCGCCGCTGCGGCGGCGGGCTCGCCGGAGCGGTCGGGGTCTCGAACGTGCTCGAGGGCGTCGCGCTCGCGGGCACCCTGGAGCCGGGGCTGGTCGTCCTCGACGGCAGCGGAGCGGCGCTCCCTCCGGTCGACGCCGGTCGCCGGCTGCTCGTCTCGTCGGCGACGCAGCCGATCGCCGTCGCGGCGGGCTACCTGAACGCATACCGGGCGCTGATCTCCGACCTCGTGCTCGTGACGATGGCCGAGCAGGGCGCACCGCACGCCGAGCTGGCCGCCGCGCTCGCGGCGCGGACACGCCCCGGGACGCCGGTGATCCGCGCGGTGCTCCGCCCGCGCCCGCTCGAGCCCGTCGCCGGCGAGCGCGTTGCGTTCTTCTGCACCGCGCCGACGACGACCCACGCGACGCTTGCCGCGCACCTCGCCGAGCGTCACAACGCCCACGTCGTGCACGTCTCCGGTGCCCTCTCCGACAGGTCGCGGCTGCGCGACGAGCTGGAGCGCGTCGACGCCGACGTGTTCGTCGTCGAGCTGAAGGCCGCCGCGGTCGACGTCGTCGTGGAGGAGGCAACGCGACGGGACGTCCGCGTCGTGATCGCTGCGAACGACGTCGTGCCCCTCGGCGGCGAGCCCGATCTCGACGCCGAGCTCGCCCGGTTGGCCTCCGAGGCCCTGACACTCGCGCTGGAGCGCGTCTCGTGAGCGAGCGGCGCTACCTCGCGCCGCTCCCGCTGGGCGGCGAGGAGGGGCCGCCCTGGTCGAAGGGGCTCCTCTCTCGGGCGCTCGCGGCGACGGGCCTCGGGACGACACGCGCATACGACCTCGCGCGGCGGGTGGACGCCGACCTCGCCGAGCGCGACACCGATCGACTCGACCTCGACCGCCTCGGCGAGCTCGCCGCGGAGGTGCTCGGCGAGGCCGAGGGCGCGCGGACGATGCGGCGCCTGCGGCGGTTGCATGCCCTCCGGCAGCTCGACGCCCCGATCGTGCTGCTCGTGGGCGGCGCGACCGGCACGGGAAAGTCGACGATCGCGACGGAGGCGGCACACCGGCTCGGGATCACCCGCGTGACCTCGACGGACTTCATCCGCCAGACCCTCCGCGCGTACTTCTCGCCGGCGTTCATGCCGTCGGTGCACTACTCCAGCTTCGAGGCGGGGCTCGGCCTGACGAAGGCGGAGGAGGAGGAGGCGGGCGACGCACACCTGCTCGGGTTCCTCGACCAGACGCGGAACGTGCTCGTCGGCGTCGAGGCCGCGATCGACCGCTCGCTCGCCGAGGGCTGGTCGATGGTGCTCGAGGGCGTGCACCTCGTCCCCGGGATGGTCGACGTCGACCGCGAGGGTGCGATCGTCGTGCAGTGTGTGATCGCAATCGACGACGAGGACCTCCACCGCAGTCACTTCTGGGTGCGCGACCACGCCACCGACGGGCTGCGGCCGCTCGAGAAGTACATCGACGGGATGCCCGAGATCCGCCGCATCCAGGACGCGCTCGTTGAGCGCGCGCATCGCCTCGACGTGCCCGTCATCACGAACAGGACGCTCGACCAGGCGATGGGCGAGGTGCTCGACCTCGTCCTCTCGACGGCGGACCGCCTCGTGCGCGCTTAAGTGCTCCTTCAGGCGATGCCCTCCAGGTCCCTCGCGCGCGATGAGCGGCGCCATGCGTCGTCCTCGGTCGCCCCGATACCTTCTGGTATCGAGACTCCCTGCGTCCTAGCCTGGCTTGCTCCTCGCGCGCGAGGAACGAGGCAGCATCACCTGAAGGAGCACTAGCCGCTCGTGGCCGACTGCCTCTGCACGCGCTACTCGCGCGCGACCGAGTGGGCCGCGCTCGCAGGTGCGCGCTGGCTCGGCCGGGCGGACGAGGAGGCGGCGGAGGACGCGGCCGCGAACGGCATGCGGGCTGCGCTCGAGGAGCTGCCGATCGACGGGCGGATCGTGATCGGCTCCCGGTCCGGCGAGGCGCTCTCCCCGGAGGGGACGGTCGGGGCGGGCGGCGAGCGCGTCGATCTCGCGCTCGACCCCATCGAGGGCCGCGGCGTCGTGGCGCGGGGCGGCGTGGGGGCGATGGCGATGCTCGCCGCGGCGCCCGAGGGTGCGCTGCGGCAGCTCCCGGACATGTACATGCGCTCGATCGCCGTGGGGCCGCGCGCGCGGTCGGTGATCGACCTCAACCAACCGGTTGCCGACAACGTCCGCCGCGTCGCCGAGAGCTTCGGCCGGCAGCCGCTCGACATCACCGCGCTCGTGCTCGACCGGCCGCGTCATCACGACCTGATCGAGGAGCTCCGCAGCGCGGGGACGCGTATCAAGCTCATCGGTGACGGCACCGTGACGGCATCGATCTCCGCCGCGATCCGCGGCACGAACGACCATCTCGCGATCGGGATCGGGGGAACACGCCAGGCGGTGCTCACCGCGGCCGCGCTCCGGTGTCTCGGGGGCGGGATGCAGGCGCAGCTCTGGCCGACGACGCGTTCGCAGATCGAGGAGGCCGCCGCGATCGGGGTCGAGGACATCTCGCACGTCTTCACGGAGGAGGACCTCGCCCGCGGCGACGTGATCGTCGTGGCGACCGGGGTCACGAACGGCGACCTGCTGCGCGGAGTCCGGTTCGGTGCGGACTCGGCCCGCACGCACTCCCTCGTGATGTGCATGCGCTGCAACTGGGTCCGCTTCACCGACGGGATCCACTTCTTCGCCCGCGAGCGTCGCGAGGAAGTTCGGCTCCTGGGTTAGCCCGCGAAGCGGGATTCCGCAGGAGCGGAATCCCGCCGCTCGGATCCCCGCCTGCGGCGGGGCACATCCCTAAAGGCGCCCGCTGCCGCGGTCGCATCTCCAGATCGCGATCATCCGCGGCATCCATGCGAAGTGGCACGCCGGGGTTAGCCCACGACGCGGAAGCGGCCCGCCGGGGGCGGGCCGCTTCGCTCGAGTCGTGTCGTGGTTCGCCTAGGGGACCGTGACGAAGTCGTCGAGGAACGACCGCGCGTCCGGCGTGTCGAGGCGGTAGTACGCGCCGTAGCTCCGGCAGAACGGGCTCGAGCCGTAGCTCGTGTCGCCGACGAGGAGCCCGTTGTGGAACACGGGTCCGCCCGAGTCCCCGAAGCAACTTCCTCCGCCGGCGCGGGGGTCCGTCGCGTTTTCCGCGAGCTTGAGCACCTGCGACGAGACATTCTGCCCGACCGCTGTGGTGAAGCGGCGTGTACGGTCGTTGACGGCGGTCGGCTTCTGCGGGCCGTCGGAGGGCTTCTCGTAGAAGACCCCGTAGCCGACGAGCGTGAACGTTTGCTCGCCGAGCCCGCCGTTGCCGTTCGCGAGCCCGTCGAGGTAGTTCTCTGGCGGAAGCGTGGCGGGCGCGGCGGCGGTGTACGGCTGGTCGAGCACGACGACGCCGACGTCGTGCAGGTCGTTGAGTTGCAGCTTGTCGTGCCAGAGCGGATGGGCGTAGGGAGTCCCGGTCAGCCAGGGTGCGGGCACCTTGCCCTGCTCGTAGCCGATCTGCGACATCGGCTCGGAGCCAGTGTCGTCCGTGGCACGCGGCGTCGGGCTCGGCGCGACGCTTTCGAACGTCACGATCGTCTTGCCGCGCACGCCCTCGGTGCAGTGGGCGGCCGTGACGAGCACCATCGGCGAGACGAGGGTCGCCGAGCAGCGGAACCGCCCGTCGGGCTGGTAGAAGACGATCATCGCGACATTCGGATGGCCGTTGCCGTCGAGCTCGCCGCCGGTGATCGCCCACGCGGTACCGACTGTGCCGAGCGACACGGCAAGCGCAGCGAGAACCAGAGCAGCAGTCCGTCTCATCTGTCGAGCCTCCCCTCCGTTGCTCTCCGCTGGAGGCCGAATTGAAGCAGGCAATCGCATCCCGGAGAAGGGGGCGGCCCGCGCGAGACCGCTCTGGGGACGCGGGCCTGGCCCACGTCCCGTTCGGTTAGCGGCCCGTCGAGGGTCGTTAACCGAAGCCGAGGATGAACTTCGCGTCGTCCGACATCAGGTCGGGCGTCCAGGGCGGGTCGAACGTCAGCTCCACCTCGACCTGCTCGACGCCGGGGAGCGCCGCGACCGCGTCGTGGATCGACTCCTGGATCATCGGCCCGGCCGGGCACCCCATCGACGTGAGCGAGTGCAGGACCTTGACCCGCGGTCCCTCGATCTCGGTGTCGTAGAAGAGCCCAAGCTCGACGATGTCCATCCCGAGCTCGGGGTCCTCGACAGAGTGGAGCGCCTCGACGACGTCGTCCTTCGTGACCATGGCCGTACCGTAGCCGCTGGCGCGGTTCAGCCCGGGATCGCGAGCACGACCTTGCCGAGCTGCTCGCCCGACTCGAGGCGCGCGTGGGCGGCCGCCGCCTCGCCAAGCGGAAAGACGCTGTCCACGTGCACCCGCACGCGGCGGCCCCGCACGAGGCCGTACGCGCCGAGGAAATCCTCCCGCGTGCCCATGGTCGACCCGATCAGCGTCAGCTGCTTCCACCACAGCCGGTGGAGCTGCGCGGGCGGGTTCGGCCCGGTCGTGGCGCCGCACACGACGACGCGCCCGAAGGGGCGGACGGCCGCGAGCGATCGCGACCACGTCGCCTCGCCGACGGTCTCCACGACGGCGTCCGCGCCTCTGCCGGTCGCCTCCTTGACCGCCTGGACGACGTCGTCGGTGTGGTGGTTGAGCGCGAGATCGGCTCCCCAGTCGCGGGCGGCCGCGAGCTTCCGCTCGCTCCCCGACGTGACGATCGTGCGCACCCCGAATGCGCGGCAGATCTCGAACGCCGCGGTCGCGACGCCGCCGCCGATGCCCCAGATCAGCGCCCACTCGCCCTCGTTCACCGCCTCGCGCGTGACGAGCATCCGGTAGGCGGTCTCGAAGACGAGGGGGAAGGCCGCCGCCGTCTCGAACGAGATCTCGTCGTCGAGGTGGAAGACCTGCTCTGCGGCGATCGCGATCAGCTCGGCATGTGTCCCGTCGAAGTGCTCGCCGACGACGGTCACACGGTCGCCGTGGACGAGTCCGGGGTTGAGGACGACGCGATCGCCCTGGGCGAAGCCCGAGACGCCGTCGCCCACGGCCTCGACGACCCCGGCGCCGTCGGCGCCGAGGATGCGCGGCTTCGGCACCGAGGGAAGCCCCTTGCGAACCCAGACGTCCAGATGGTTGAGCGACGCCGCTCTGAGCCGGACGAGCACCTGGCCGGGCTCGACGACCGGATCGGGCGCCTCTTCGACCACGACGACCTCGGGCCCACCGTCCTCGTGGATGCGGGCGGCGAGCATGGCACGATCCTCGCACATGACCACCGAGGCCTTGCAGCGCATCGCGGACGAGCTCGGGCTCGACGTCGTCGGTGCGGCGGCCGTCGCGCCGTACGACGAGACCGAGCGTCACATCCGCGAGCGCCGCGCGCGGGGGCTGTTCGGCTCGATGCGCTTCACGATGGCGCGCCCCGAGGTCTCGTGCCATCCGGAGACCCTGCTCGAGGGCGCGCGGACGGTCGTCTCGGCTGCCCTCTGCTACTACGCGCCGGCCCCCGAGCCCGCCGAGGGGGAGGGGAGACTGCCCCGCTACGCGTGGCGCGACCACTACGCGCTCCTCCGTGAGCGCCTCGACGCCCTCGGCCGCCGGCTCGGCGGCGCGTACCGCGTGCTCGTCGACGCGAACCAGCACGTGGACCGCGCGGGCGCCGAGCGGTCGGGCGTCGGATTCATCGGCAAGAACACCATGCTGATCACGAGGACGCACGGGTCGTGGGTGGTGCTCGGCACCCTCGTGACCGAGGCCGAGCTCGAGCCCACGGATCGCGTCGCGGCCGGCTGCGGCAGCTGCAGGCTGTGCATCGACGCCTGCCCGACGGGCGCGCTCGACGAGCCCGGGGTGCTCGACTCGACGCGCTGCCTCTCCTACTGGACGCAGACGGCCGGCGAGATCCCCGACGATGTCATGGACGCGCTCGGCGACCGCGTCTACGGCTGCGACATCTGCCAGGAGGTCTGCCCCTGGAACACGGGCATCGAGAAGCGCCGAGCCGCCGAGCCGCTGCCGGTGGACGCGCAACCCACCGTCTCCCTCGCCGACTGGCTTACGCGGACCGGAGAGGACCTGACCGCGGAGCTCGACCGGCTCTTCGTCCCCGGGAACGACGCGCGCTGGCTCCGCCGGAACGCGCTCGTCGCGCTCGGGAACGACCCCGGCGGCGATCGCGCGCTCGCCGAGTCGTTCCTCGACGACCCGGAGCCGGCGATTCGCACGGTCGCACGCCGTGCGGCCGCGCGCCTGGCGGAGCGGGCATGAGCGCGGACCCCGAGCGACTGCGTCTCGTCGCGCACGAGCTGCGGAGCCCGGTGGCCGCACTCGCCGCCCTCTCCGAGGCTGCCTCCGGGACGGACGACCCCGCGATGCTGCGCCGCATGCTGGTACTCGGGATCGCCGCGGCACGCGACGTCGAGCGGATCGCCGCCGATCCCGACCTGACGTCGCTCCGGCTCGAGGAGGTCGACGTCGCGGCGCTCGCCGCGTCGTTCGCGGCGTCCTCGGTGCACGTCGAGGCGATCGCCGACGCGCGCGTGCAAGGCGACGCGACGCGCCTGCGCCAGGTGCTCGCCAACCTCGTCGCGAACGCGCGCCGTCACGGGTCGACGGTCGACATCGTGGTGTCCGAGAGTGACGGTCGCGTCGTCGTCACGGTGGCAGACGACGGCCCGGGCTTCGACCCGGGGCTCGATCCGTTCGCCCGCGGCGCGAGCGGCGCCGGGTCGACGGGCTACGGCCTCTGGCTCGCCCGCGCGATCGCGGAGGCCCACGGCGGCGCGCTCGAGCTCGCCGATGCCCCCGCCGGGGGCGCCGGCCTCAGGCTTTCCCTGCCGTCTTCCGGCGCCTAGCGCCGAGCCCCAGCTCGGTCTGGAGCGCCCGCGCCCGCGTCGCCACCGCCCGCCGCATCGCGGCAGGCTCGAGCACGACGGTCTCGCCGCGGTCGGCGAGCACCTCGGAGAGGAGCCACTCCTCCGTCTTGAACGTCACGTCGGAGAGCGCGGCCTTGTCGGTCAGCGGCCGGGCGCCCCGCTCGAGCTTCCAGCGGGCGATCGGCGGCGCGTGCCAGAGCAGCGCCGTCGCCGGCTCGGCGAGGTAGTTCGGGTCGAAGCCCTCGCGCGACTCGAAGCGCTCGGAGGTGAGGGTCGCCGAGCGCATCCGGTCGAGCCGGTACGTGCGCGGCCCGTCGACCGTCCGGTCCCACGTGTGGACCCGCCAGAACGGCAGCTCGCGCTCGATCGTGTACGGCTCGACGAGGCGGGTGCTCGGCCCCTCCTCGCCCTCCTTCAGGTACTCGAGCTCGACGAGGCGCCGCTTCTCCGCGCCCTGAGAGAGCGTGCGGACGAGCGCCTCCTCGTCGTCTCCGGCCCCCTCGGCAGCCGCGGGCGCGAGCTCGAACTGCCCGAAGGTCTCCTCGAGCTTGCGGCGCACGCGTGCGAGCGGGGTGTGGGCGTCGGCGGCGATCGTCGGGCCGACGTACTCGATCGCGAGCCGGATCGCGCGCGCCTCGAGCGGCGTGAGCTTGGGCGCCTTGCGGAAGACGTCGCCGTAGAGCTCCTTGTCGACGCGCACGCGCCCGGTGTCCTCGTTCACCTCGGCATAGACGGTGTAGCACCCGCCGCCGAAGTTCACGAGGTTGAGCAGCGACAGCGTCTCCTGCAGCTCCTCGCGCGGGATCGAGAACCGCGCCGCGAGCTCGTCGGCGTCCAGGGTCGTCCCGCGCTCATCGCCACACTCTGCGAGGAGATACGCG